>NZ_JBEORU010000005.1:0-296409 GCF_040302465.1 Micromonospora sp. NPDC126480 | reverse complement strand
AACCTGACCTGCCCACCACCCCAACCAATCAACAACAGTCAATCCTCATCGGCCAACACGCCCACCTCACCAACCACCGGTGGATTCAGGCTCAGCCGGCCAGCAGGTCGGCGTGGGCGGCGCGGAGTCGGGCGAGGGCCGGGTCGCTGCCGGGCGGGACGCGCCGGTCGAGCTCGGCCCAGGCCTCGGCGAGCGCGGCGGTGAGCCCGCGTCGTTCCGCGGCGTGCCGCTGGGCGCTGCGGCGGTGCGCCTCGTCGAGCCGGCGGGCCCAGCCGGCGGTGACGGCGGCGAGGCGGTCGGCGTCGGCGCGGGCCTGCGCGGCGCTGCGGGCGGCGCCGGCCGGGACGATCGCGGCGACCGGTCGGGGGTCGCCGTCGCGGGTCAGCACGGTGACGGTGTCGGTCAGCTCGGCCAGCGCGACGAGCTGGGTGAGCCGGGTGCGCGCCTCGCGCAGCGGCACCGAGCGGGGCCGGCCGGCGTCAGGGGTGCGGGCGGGGACAGCCATGGATGCATGCTGCGCGCCGGGTACGACAGAAACCGAGCCTGGACAACTACAGTTAACAATCCTAATAATTGTGCATCCGTCGATCCGACGGCTCCACGTACCGGGAGGTCCGGATGCGTCGCCCTGCCCGAAACCTGTTGCTGGCCGCGATCGCGGCCCTGGTCACCGTCGCCGGGACCACGCTGGTCCTGGCCGCGCCGGCCCGGGCCGCCGGCCCGACCGCCACGTTCACCAAGACCGCCGACTGGGGCACCGGATGGGAGGGGAAGTACACAATCACCAACGGCGGCACGACCACGCTGTCCGGGTGGCAGGTCGCCTTCACGCTGCCCGCCGGCACCACGCTCGGCACGTACTGGGACGCCACCGTCAGCAGCTCCGGCGGCCGGCACACGTTCACCAACCGGTCCTGGAACGGCACCGTCACGCCCGGCGCCTCCGTCTCCTTCGGGTTCCTGGCCACCGGGTCCGGGTCCCCCACCGACTGCACGTTGAACGGCGCGCCGTGCGGCGGTGGCACGCCCACCGCCCCGCCGACCACCACACCCCCGCCCACGACCGCGCCACCCACCACGCCGCCACCGACGACTCCCCCGCCGACCACTCCACCGCCGACGACTCCCCCGCCGACCACCCCGCCGCCGGGCGGGCTGCCCAAGCACGCCCTCATCGGCTACCTGCACGCGAGCTTCGCCAACGGCTCCGGGTACCTGCGGATGGCCGACGTGCCGGCCGACTGGGACATCATCAACCTGGCGTTCGGCGAACCGACGAGCGTCACCTCCGGTGACATCCGGTTCCAGCTCTGCCCCGCCAGCGAGTGCCCCGGCGTGGAGACCGAGGCCGAGTTCATCGCGGCGATCCGCGCCAAACAGCAGCAGGGCAAGAAGGTGCTGCTCTCGATCGGCGGGCAGAACGGCCAGGTGCAGCTCACCACCACCGCCGCCCGGGACACCTTCGTCCGGTCGGTCTCGGCGATCGTCGACCGCTACGGTCTCAACGGTCTCGACATCGACTTCGAGGGACACTCGCTGTACCTGAACCCCGGGGACACCGACTTCCGCAACCCCACCACGCCGGTGATCGTCAATCTGATCGCCGCGATCCGCGCGCTCAAGCAGCGGTACGGGGCCAACTTCGTGCTCACCATGGCGCCGGAGACGTTCTTCGTGCAGCTCGGGTACCAGTTCTACGGGCCGGGGCCGTGGGGCGGGCAGGACCCGCGCGCAGGGTCGTACCTGCCGGTGATCCACGCGCTGCGCAACGACCTGACGGTCCTGCACGTGCAGGACTACAACTCGGGCCCGATCGTCGGGCTGGACAACCAGTACCACACCATGGGCGGCGCCGACTTCCACATCGCGATGACGGACATGCTGCTCGCCGGCTTCCCGGTGGCCGGCAACCCGGACCGCGTCTTCCCCGCCCTGCGCGAGGACCAGGTCGCCTTCGGGGCGCCGTCGTCGGTCAGCGCCGGCAACGGGTACGTCGCGCCGGCCGGAGTGCAGGCCGCGGTCAACTGCCTGGTGAAGGGCGTGAGCTGCGGGTCGTACGCCCCGCGCAGCGGCACCAACCCGAACTTCCGGGGGCTGATGACCTGGTCGATCAACTGGGACCGCTACTACGGCTGGGAGTTCCGGCTGAGCCACGGGCCGTTCCTGAAGGCACTGCCCTGAGTCGGCGGCGCGGCCCCGCGCGCACGTCACCGTGCGGGGCCGCGCCGCAGCCACGTGTCACGACGCGCGTCGCCCGGCCCCGTCCGAGCCGCGCGCCCGCCACTCGTCGGCCAGCACCGACCAGACCTGCATGTCGATCCGTCCGTCGCCGACCGGCGCCGGGTACTTCGCGCGCAGCGTGCCGTCGAGGTGGAACCCGAGCCGCCGGGCGACGGCGATGCTGCGCTCGTTGCGCGCGTTGCAGACCCACTCCACCCGCTGGATGCCGCGGTCGTGCACGGACCAGTCGACCAGCCGGCTCACCGCCCGGCTGACCAGCCCACGCCCCTCGGCGCCCGGCTCCAGCCAGCACCCCACCTCGCACAGCCCCAGGGCGGCGTCGAACGACACGAACAGCACCCCGCCGACAAGCGTCCCGCGGTCCCAGATGCCCCAGATGCCGCCGCCGTCGGCGGCCCACCGGTCGGCGTGCCGCTGGAGCACCGCCCGGGCCGACCCGAGGTCGGCGGCGACGAACGACGGCCCCACCCAGGGCCGGATGTGCTCGCGGGCCCGGTCCAGGTGGGTGAGGAACTCCTCGGCCCGCCAGGGTTCCAGCGGACGTAGGACGGCGTCCTCGGTCAACGACAACGCGAACACTCGACGGACCTCCGCAGCTGTGGTGGGGCCCCCATCCTTGCTGATCATGGGCAGCAACCGCACCCGGATATCTGTACGGCATCCGGGACCGAGTGACGGTGCCGGTTCGTCGCGAACCCCCGGCGAACCGTAGAGTGGAAGGCAGGTGACGTACACACGTTCGGGTGTGCGTCACCTGGCGTCAAGCAGCGGCGCCGGTCCCGGGGACACCGCATCGCGGGTCCCGACGGTCCGTACCCGTGGACCGCCGACACGCGCTGTCCGGCCCCGCCGGGGTTCCACCGCGCCCTTTCACCGAGGACGTCCGACGCCATGCCACAACCCCCGCTCGACCTCACCGACGCACTCGTCCGGCTGGGTACCATCCGGCACGACCGGGCCGACCTGAACACCGTCCTGGCCCGGATCGCCCAGGTCGCGAAGGAGAGTCTCCCGGGCACGGCGGAGGTGTCGGTCACCCTGGTCCACGGCTCGGAGGCGCGCACCGCCGCGTACACCGGCGAGCTGGCGCTACGCCTCGACGAGTGGCAGTACGAGCAGGGGCGCGGGCCGTGCCTGGACGCGGCGACCACCGGCACGACCATGATCGTGCACGACATGGCCACGGAGAGCCGCTGGCCGGAGTGGGCGAGGTCCGCCCTGGGCGCGGGTGTGGGCAGCTCGCTGTCGATCGGCCTGCCGATCCAGGAGGCGGTGGTCGGCGCGTTGAACGTCTACGGCAGCCGGGCGCGGGCCTTCGACGACGTCACCGGCGCCGCGCAGACGATCGCCGGGTATGCCGCCATCGCCCTGGCCAACGCCCACCTGTACGAGAGCACCGCGACGCTCGCGCAGCAGATGCAGACCGCGATGCAGAGCCGCGCGGTGATCGAGCAGGCCAAGGGGATCATCATGGGCCAGCGGCGCTGCGGCCCGGAGGAGGCGTTCAGCATCCTGGCGAAGGTCTCCCAGGACTCGAACCGCAAGCTGCGGGAAGTCGCCGAGGCGCTGGTGCGGATGACCGTCGAGGGCCGGGAGCCGTGACGCCAGGGACCACCAACCCGGCAGCGGCCTACCGGCGCGGGCGGGTCGCCTGCTCGACCAGCGCGGCGGCCACGTCGCGCACCTTGCGGTTGGTGTCCTGCGAGATCTTGACCAGCAGCGCGAAGGCCTCCTCCGAGGTGCACCGGCGCTCGCCCATGACGATCCCCTTGGCCTGCTCGATCACCGCGCGGTTGGCCATCGCCTCCTGCATCTGCTGGGCCAGGGTCGCGGTGCTCTCGTACAGGTGGGCGTTGGCCAGGGCGACCGCGGCGTAGGCGGCGAACGTCTTCGCCAGCTCGATCCCGTCGGCGTCGAACGCTCCGGGACGGGCGCCGTACATGTTCAAGGTCCCGACGACCGCCTCCTGGATCGGCAGGCCGATCGACAGCGAGCTGCCCACACCGGCGGCGCGGGCCCGGGCCGCCCAGTCCGCCCAGCGGTCCTCGGTGGCCAGGTCGGGCAGGTTGAGCGGGTCGCCGCTGACCGAGGCGTCGAGGCAGGGACCGCGGCCCTGCTCGTACTGCCACTCGTCGAGCTGCCGCGCGAGGCTGCTCGAGTACGCGACGCTGGTCGGGCTCTCGCCGCGCAGCAGCGTCACGGAGACCTCATCGCAGCCGGGGACGGACCGCCTGGCCAGGCCGGCGACCTGGGTGAGGACCGCGTCCAGGCCGGTCTCGCCGAGCCGGATCCGGCCGAGTTCGGCGAGCGCCTCGGCGGGCTGCAGCGGCGTGTTGTCCATGCGGAGGTTCGCCCCTCTTCCGCTCGGAGGTCCGACCGCCGCACCGCGGTGGACCCGCGGCCCCTCACGGTACTCGACCCGGCGTCCCGGTGCCGGGCGAAGACCAGTTGCCGACGGGGCCGCCGAGGACGGCGGTGTGTGGCCGGCGGCGCACGGGGGTACGGTGGGGCCGGGTCAAGACATGCGCCCAGGGCGGCGACCTGCCACGGCAGGCGATCGCCCGTCCCCCGTCCCGTCCGGGAGGTGCGCCATGTCAGTCGCCCGATCGCCGTCCCCGCCGACGCGCCGCTCGCCCGGCGCGCGACCTGATCCCCGTCCCCTGCTCACCCTCGGCGTGAGGGTGACGCGCGCGGCGCGCGTCGTCGAGGTCGCCGGCGAGGTCGATCTCAGCACGGCGCATCTGCTTGTCGAGTTCGTCGAGATGTTCGGCGTGCATTCGGCCGGTCCGGTACACCTCGACCTGTCGCGGGTCACCTTCTTCAGCGCGCACGGCATCAGCGCGGTGCTGCGCGTAAGCGGTCTGGTGGCCGCCGCCGGTGGCCGGCTGACCGTGTGCGACCCGGCGCCGTGCGTCCGGCGGCTGCTCGCGTTGACCGGCGTCGACGCGGGGCTCGACCTGGACGCGGCCGGTCGCACCGACGCGCTGCACGCCTGGGCGGCCCGCACCGCCGCCGACCGCGAGCGCGGCTGACGGCGGCGAGCCCGTCCGCACCCGGGGCAAGGGCTTTCCTAGATCGGGTACGGTGACTCTGTCCGTCGGCGGCGAGCGGGAGGTGGGCCGGTGGCGACCCTGTCCGACGTGGCGCGGCGGGCCGGCGTCTCCCCCGCCACCGCGTCCCGCGTCATCAACGGCAGCAGCAAGCCGGTCACCGACGAGCTGCGGGCGCGGGTGCTGCGCGCGGTCGCCGAGCTGCAGTATGTGCCGAACGCGCACGCCCAGTTCCTGGCCCGCTCCCACCGCGGCGCCGTCGGCGTGATCGTGCACGACGTCTCCGACCCGTACTTCGCCGAGGTCACCCGGGGCCTGCAACGGGTCGCCAGCGACCGCGGCCGGCTGCTGATGATCTGCAACAGCTACCGGGACCCGGACCGCGAGCTGGAGTACGTCGAGCTGCTGCGCGGACAGCAGGTGGCGGCCATCATCCTGGCCGGCTCCGGCTACCACGACCCGGAGTTCACCCGGCTGGTGAACGAGAAGCTGGCCGCGTACGAGGCGACCGGCGGCCGGGTGGCGGTCATCGGCCGGCACGAGCACTCCGGTGACGCCGTCATGCCGGACAATCGCGCCGGCGGCCGGCTGATCGGCACCGAGCTGTGCCGGCTCGGGCACCGGGTGATCGGCGTGCTGGCCGGCCCGGCGGTCCTCACCACGACGACGGACCGGCTCGCCGGGCTGCGGGCGGCGCTCACCGAGCACGGCCGCGACCTGCCCGAGCACCGCATCCGGTACGCGGCCTTCGACCGCGACGGCGGCGCCGAGGCCACCGTCGCGCTGCTCGACGCGGAGCCGGCGGTGACCGCGATCGTGGCGCTCAACGACACCATGGCGATCGGCGCGCTGGCCGCCCTGCGTGCCCGGTCGGTGCCGGTGCCCCGACAGGTGACCGTGACCGGCTTCGACGACATGCCGATCGCGCGTGACGTCACGCCGGCCCTGACGACGGTTCGGCTGCCGCTTGTCGAGATGGGTGCGCGGGCGATGTCCCTGGCGCTGGACCCGGGCGCCGCCGCGCCCCGGGTCGAGCTGCTCGCGGCCGAGCTGGTCCGCCGCGACAGCGCCGGTCCCGCGCCGGTCAGATGATGAAGTGGGTCCAGTAGGCCAGCCAGGTGACGAAGAGCGCGCCCTGGAGCAGGGCGAGCAGGGCCGTCGACCAGACGTCCACGCCGGGCCGGCGCGCCCAGTGCGCCAGCACCAGGGCCACCGGGAAGACGGCGAGCAGGTAACGCAGCAGGCTCTTGTAGACCGGCGGGCCCATGGAGAGCGGCACCAGCACCATCATCACGCCGTACACCAGGTAGGGCAGGCCCAGCCGGCGGGCCCCGGCGACCAGGACGGCCAGCACCACGACGGCGAGCCACACCCGCAGGGCGTCCCGCGGCGGCGTTCCGGTCAGGCCGTGCCAGAGCACGCCGAGCGGGTTCTGCACGCGGATGTTCCAGCCCTCCTCCTGGGTGCGCTTGTAGGCGAACCAGTCCCCGCTCTGCCAGAAGCAGAAGGCCATGAAGGTGAGCCAGCCGGCGGGGATCAGCAGCAGCGGCCAGCCGGCGCGCAGGTAGCCCGAGAGGGCACGCGGACCGAACCGGTAGCCGCCCTGCCGGAACAGCACCAGGGCCAGCGGGAGGACCACGAAGAAGCCCACCGACCGGCTCAGCGCGAGGAAGAAGCCGACCGCACCGACGAGCAGCCAGCGCCGCCGCTCGGCGTAGTGAAAGGTGGCCAGCGCCAGGCAGAGGAACAGCGACTCGGTAAGCGCCGCGTGGAACAGGAACGCGGTGGGCAGCAGCACCAGGTACCGGACGAACCGCCGGCCCGCGCCGGCACCGGCGGCGCCGGGGGTGTCGCCGGCCAGCAGACGCTCCCCGAGCTGGTGGGCGTAGTACAGCACGCCGATGAGGGCGGCGTTGGCGACGACCAGCAGGGCCAGCGCCGTGTCGTCGCCGAGCAGCGGGGCGAGCGGCCGGGCGAGGAACGGGTACAGCAGCGGGAAGCCGAAGTCGCGCCACGGCTCGTCCAGCGGCAGCCGGGCCAGGTGGTCGTAGAGGAACGAGTCCCAGGCGAACCAGAGCGAGAGCCACCGGTGCGGTGAGACGTCCCGCTGCTGCTGGCGCATCAGCGCCTCGTCCGGTGGCGGCGCCCACGGCACCTCGTCGAAGGCGGCGAGCGCGAGGACCCCGACCAGGCTGAGGGCGACCTTGGTGCCCACGAAGACCGCGAGCACGTACGGCCAGGGTGCCGGCACCCGCGCGAGCAGCCGGCCCACCCGGCCCGTCCCGACCATCCGTCCCCCGACCGTCCCCGCCGCGAACGGTGCCGCGTACCCGTTCCGTGCCGCGCCACACCCGCTCCCGGCAGGTGACTTCACCGCCCCGCCGGGTAAGCGGCCCGCCGTCTGGTCGACGGGTCACGGAGGCGGCGGGGGCATGGGTGACGAGCACGGCACGGTGGTGATCGGTGCGGGTCCGGCGGGCCTGACCGCGGCGTACGAGCTGCTGCGGCACGGCGCCCCGGCCCGGGTGTTCGAGGCCGACGAGGTGGTCGGCGGGATCAGCCGCACCGTGGAGCGCGACGGATGGCGCTTCGACATCGGGGGGCACCGCTTCTTCACGAAGGTGTCCCGGGTCGAGGACTTCTGGCACGAGATCCTGCCCGACGAGGATTTCCTGCTGCGGCCCCGGATGAGCCGCATCTACTACCGCGGAGCGCTCTACGACTACCCGCTGAACGCCGGCAACGCCCTGCGGAACCTCGGCCTGCTGGAGGCGGCCCGGTGCATGGGCTCGTACGCGCGGGCGCGACTGCGGCCACCGAAGGACCAGTCGCACTTCGAGGGGTGGGTGTCGGCCCGGTTCGGCTGGCGCCTGTACTCGATCTTCTTCAAGACGTACACCGAGAAGGTGTGGGGCATGCCGGCCGACCGGTTGCAGGCCGACTGGGCGGCACAGCGGATCAAGAACCTGTCGCTCGCGAAGGCGGTCCGCAACGCGGTGCTGCCCGCCCGCAACCGCAAGGACGTGGCAAGCCTCATCGAGGAGTTCCAGTACCCGAAGCTGGGCCCCGGGATGATGTGGGAACGCTGCGCCGAGGAGGTCCGGCGACGCGGCGGCTCGGTGGAGACCGGCAGCTGGGTCACCGCCGTGCACCGTGACCCGGACCGGCGCCGCGCGGTCGCCGTCACCGTCGACGGGATCGGCGGGCGGCGCACCGAGCCGGCCGGGCACGTCGTCTCCTCGATGCCCATCTCCGAGCTGGTGGCCGCGCTGAGCCCGGCCCCGCCACCGGAGGTCCGGGCGGCCGCGGCGGACCTGCGGTACCGCGACTTCCTCACCGTGGCGCTTGTCGTGCCGGCCGAGTTCTCGTTCCCCGACAACTGGATCTACGTGCACGACCCCGGGGTGCGGGTGGGCCGGATCCAGAATTTCGGCTCCTGGTCGCCGTACCTGGTCAAGGACGGGCGCACCTGCCTCGGCCTGGAGTACTTCGTGTCGGTGGACGACGAGACGTGGCGCACGCCGGATGCCGATCTGATCGCTTCGGCGACGGCGGAGCTGGAGAAGCTGGGGCTGGTTCGGCCGGGGGTGGTCGAGGCCGGCTACGTCGTGCGGATGCCCAAGGCGTACCCGGTCTACGACGAGCGCTACCAGCGCAACGTCGACGTGATCCGACAGTGGCTGGCCCGCGAGGTGCCGAACGTGCACCCGGTCGGCCGCAACGGCATGCACCGGTACAACAACCAGGACCACTCGATGCTGACGGCGATGCTGACCGCCGAGAACATCGCGTGGGACGCCGGCCACGACGTGTGGTCGGTCAACGTCGAGCAGGACTACCACGAGGAGTCGGCGAAGGGCGACGGTCGCCGCGGCACCGGCCGGGAAGCTCCGCTGATGCCCGCCCCGCCGCTGCCGCCCCCGGCGACGGCGTCGATCGGCGGCCGGGCAGACGGATGATGCTCAGCCGGGCCAGCCGCGCCGGTCCGCCCAGCAGGCAATCATCTGATCTTCGCGGCCGGGTGGCACGTGACGCCGGAGCCGCACGCGCCACCCGCGCGCACGGGTCAGGGCAGGTCGATCGGGCGCAGCACCCGGTCGATCACGTGGGCGATCTGCTTGTTGCCGCGGTTGATGTCGTAGCGGATCACCCGCGGATCGCGGTCGTCGGTGTCGGCGTCGATCAGGCGGACCTGGCGGTACCAGTGCCAGTAGGTGCGGACGTCGACCTCGAGCGCCGGTCCGAGAGCGGTGGTCAGCTCCGCGCCGTCGGCCTTCACCGCGGCCCTCCGGTCGATCGTCGCGCCCGGCACCACGTGGTAGAGCAGCACGTTCTCGACGGTGTCGACGCCGAGACCGGCGACGGCGGTGAACGCCGTGCTCTCCGAGGGCAGCGTGCGCGAACCGGTGATCTCGCGGACGAGCTGCCGGAACGCGGCGTCGTTCGGGATGAACGCGGTCAGCGCGACCGTGCCGTCGGCGAGCACCGCCACGGCGGAGTCCGGCTTGGCCTCGAGCACGGTGAGCACCGCCCTGGTCAGGATGTCGAAGTCACGGGGGTTGTGGTCGAAGCCCCGCAGGTCCTTCGTCAGCACCTGGGCGAGCGACGTGGTCCCGGGGGACTTCGTGCCACCGGCCTGCGCCGGGGCGGCGACGGCGGTGGCCGCCAGCGCCGCGGCCACGGCACCGGCAGCCGTCCGGGCGGCGAGTCGTGCGATGTTCATCAGCGTGCCTTTCGTCGAGGCGACTCGATGCGTGACTGTCGTCACGACCGATGCTTCGACCGCGGCAGGCCCGCCGGATGCACCCGTCGGAGGGAATCCGACTGCGCGGCGCGACGGCCCGCTGCCCGGTCCCCGCCCCGACGCGGTACGGGCGCGTCCCGGCCGACCGGGTCGCCGGCCGGGACGCCGGCCGTCAGTTGCTGAGCTTCTTCGCGCCCCTGATCGCGGTGGCCAGGTTCTCCAGCAGCGGGGCGGCGCCCGCGTACGAGAAGCGGGGCACGGCGTCCCACGGGGCGACCTGGTTGGCCTTGACGGCCGGCAGCTGCGCCCAGGTCGGCTTGGCGGCGAGGTCCTTGGGCTGCAGGGCGGTGCTGCGGTTGTCGAGCAGGATCAGGTCGGCCGGGAACTTCCCGGCGTTCTCCCAGCTGAGCGCCTCGAAGTAGTCGCCGGCCTCCAGCTTGGTGGGCACGGCGATGTCGACGCCCAGCTCGGCGAAGTACATGAGGTCGGTGCTGACCTTCGGGTTGGAGACGTAGAACAGGTCGGGGCTGCCGGAGCAGGCCATCACCTTGACGCCCGGGTTGGCCTTGACCGCCTGCCGGACCGACTCGGCGGCCGCCTCGAAGCGCGCCTTGGCGTCGGTGACCTTCTGGGCCGACAGGTCGGCGCCGAGGGACTCCGCGAGCTGCGCGTACCGCTCGATGGGCTTGGTCATCGGCACCCGGGCGGTGGCGATCGCCGCGACCGGGGCGAGCGGGACGATCTTGTCCTTGCTCTCGTCCGGCACGTACCAGAGCGCGCCGGGGTCGTACATGTGGGTCACCAGCAGGTCGGGGCGCAGGCCGGCGTACTTCTCCAGGTTGAACTCGCCCCAGACGTTGCCGAGGATCTCGACGCTCTCGACGTCCAGGTCGCCGGCCTGCGGGTCCTTGCTGCCGTCGGAGCGCTTGGTCTCGCCGAACACGCCGACGATCTGCTTGTCCAGGCCGAAGTCGACAAGCGCCGCGGCCACGCCGGTGAAGGCGACCACCCGGCTGGGGCGGGTCGGGGCGGACAGCTTCTCGTCCCGGTCGTCGGTGAACGACCAGGGCCCGGCCGAGGTGGCGCCGGCGGACGGGGTGTCGGTGTCGTCGCGGCCGCAGCCGGCGAGCAGGGTGGCCAGGGTGGCGCCGCCGGCGGCGGCGAGCAGGCCACGACGGGAGAGTCGGCGGGCGGACACGGGATGCGACATGGCAGGTCTTTCGGTCGGGGGTCGCGATGACCATGGACAGCGCGGTTAGGTTAACCTAACCTAAGGCGCTGTCAAGCCCACCCCCAGGGCCCCGCACCACCTCGGAGTTCACCCTGTCCGTCACGCATCCAGCGCCGCCCGCCGTCCGGGTGGTCCGACCGGCGCAGCCCGGCCGGCGTGGTCGCGCCGCCGCGCGGGCCGGCGGCCTCGTCGCCGCCGCGCTCCTGCTCACCGCCGTCGTGGTGCTCAGCATCGCCGTCGGCGCCAAGTCGCTCCCCCTCACCGACGTGTGGCACGGCCTGCTCGACCCGGACGCGGCCGAGTACGCGGTGGTCCACCGCATGCGGCTGCCGCGGACACTGCTCGGCCTGCTCGCCGGCGTCGCGCTCGGCGTGGCCGGAGCGGTCATGCAGGCCCTCACCCGTAACCCGCTCGCCGACCCGGGCCTGCTCGGCATCAACGCCGGCGCCTCCGCGGCGGTAGCCACCGGCGCTGCCCTGGTCGGCGTCGCAGGCGTCGGCGGCCAGGTGTGGTTCGCGCTGCTCGGCGCCGCCACCGTCACCGCCGCCGTCTACGTCGTCGGCGGCGGACGCGGCGCCACGCCGGCACGGCTGGCCCTGGCCGGCGCCGCGTTCAACGCGACCCTCTACTCGTACGTGAGTGCGGTCATGCTGTTCGACACCGCCTCGCTGGAACGGCTGCGATTCTGGACCGTCGGCTCCCTCGCCAGCGCCCAACCCGGCACCGTCGCCACCGTCGCCCCGTTCATCGCCGCCGGGCTGCTGGTCGCGCTCGCCGCCGCCCGGCCGCTCAACGCACTCGCCCTCGGCGACGACTCCGCCCGGGCGCTCGGCGCGCGACCGGCACTGATCCGGGGCGCCGTGATCGTGGCCGTCACCCTCCTCTGTGGCGCCGCCACCGCCGGCTGCGGGCCGATCGTCTTCGTCGGGCTGCTGGTGCCGCACCTGGTGCGCGCGCTCACCGGCCCCGACCTGCGCTGGCTGCTGCCGTACTGCGCGGTGCTCGCGCCGGTGCTGCTGCTCGGCGCGGACGTGCTCGGCCGGGTGCTGAGCCGGCCCGGCGAACTCCAGGTCGGCATGGTGACCGCCGTGCTGGGCGGGCCGCTCTTCCTCTGGCTGGTGCTGCGCGGGCGGGTGGGCCGACCGTGATCGTCCTGCGCACCCCCGGCGGGCTGTCCCTGCGTCTGCACCCGCGCGCCCTCACCGTCGGCGCCACCTGCGCCCTGCTCACCGTGGCCGTCGGCGTGGTGGCACTGGGCAGCGGCGACTACCCGATGAGCGCCGCCGACGTGCTGCGCACCCTCACCGGCGGCGGCACCCCGGCCGAGGCCTTCATCGTCCACGAGCTGCGGCTGCCCCGGCTGGCCACCGCCGCCGCGGTCGGCGCCGCGCTGGCGCTGGCCGGCGCGGTCTTCCAGTCGCTGGTCCGCAACCCGCTGGGCAGCCCGGACCTGCTCGGCTTCACCCAGGGCGCGGCGACCGGCGCGCTCGTCGTGGTCGTCCTCGGCGGCACCACCGCCATGCTGTCCGGCGCCGCCGTCGCCAGCGGGCTCGCCACCGGCGTGCTCGTGTACGCGCTCGCCTGGCGACGCGGCGTGCACGGGTACCGGCTGGTGCTGGTCGGCATCGGCGTCGCCGCGATCCTCACCGGCGTCAACGGGTGGCTGCTCACCCGTGCCCCGCTGATGGACGCCGCCCGGGCCGTGCTCTGGCTCACCGGCAGCCTCGACGGGCGCGGCTGGGCGCACGCCGTACCGGTGCTCGTCACCCTGGCCGTGCTCGGCCCGCTGGTGCTCGCCGGCGCCGGGCCGGCGCTGCGGCTGATGGAGATGGGCGACGACGCGGCCAACGCCCTCGGCGTCCGGGTGGAGCGGCTGCGGCTGGCGCTGCTCGCCACGGCGGTGCTGCTCGTCGCTCTCGCCGCGGCCGCCGCCGGGCCGGTCAACTTCGTCGCGCTCACCGCGCCGCACCTGGCCCGCCGGCTCACCCGCGCGCCCGGGCCGAACCTGCTGCCGTCGGCCGCGCTCGGTGCGCTGCTGCTGGTCGTCGCCGACCAGGTCGCGCAGCGCGCCTTCGGAGGCCACCAGCTGCCGGTGGGCGTGGTGACCGGTGTGCTCGGCGGCGGATACCTGATCTGGCTGCTGGCCAGCGAGCGCCGGGCGGGCCGGCTGTGACGGCGACGACGCCGGCGGCACCGGCCACGAACGAGAACGGAGCACCGAGCATGCAGTCCCGGTTGCGCGGCACCGCGATGACCCTCGGGTACGACCGGCGGACCATCGCCCGCGAGCTGACCGTCGACGTACCGGACCAGTCGTTCACCGTCATCATCGGCCCGAACGCGTGCGGCAAGTCGACCCTGCTGCGGGCCCTGTCGCGGCTGCTCAAGCCGTCCGCAGGGGCGGTGCTGCTGGACGGCGAGAACATTCAGCGCCGACCGGCCCGGGCGGTCGCCAAGACGCTCGGCCTGCTGCCGCAGTCGTCGGTCGCGCCGGACGGCATCGGGGTGGCCGAGCTGGTCGCCCGGGGCCGCTACCCGCACCAGGGGCTGCTGCGGCAGTGGTCCCGGGAGGACGAGCGGGTGGTCGCCGAGTCGATGGCCGCCACCGGCGTGGCGGACCTCGCCGACCGCCCGGTCGACGAACTCTCCGGCGGGCAGCGGCAGCGGGTGTGGCTCGCCATGGCGCTGGCCCAGCAGACCCCGCTGCTGCTGCTCGACGAGCCCACCACCTATCTGGACATCGCCCACCAGATCGAGATCCTCGACCTCTGCGCGCGGCTGCACGAGGAGCAGGGCCGTACCCTGGTCGCGGTGCTGCACGACCTGAACCACGCCGCCCGGTACGCCACCCACCTGATCGCCATGCGCGACGGGCGGGTCGTCGCCGCCGGCCCGCCGCGCTCGGTGGTCACCGCCGCGCTGGTCGAGGAGGTGTTCGGCTTGCCCTGCCGCGTCATCGACGACCCGGAGACCGGCACCCCGCTTGTCGTACCGGCGGCCCGGCGGCGCGCCGAGGTCGCATCGTGAGCGAGCGCACCGCCCGGCACCGCGGTGTGGGCGTGCACCGGGACCGGTGGGGCGTGCCGCACCTGCGCGCCGACGACCCCGGTGAGCTGGCCTTCGCGCAGGGCCGGGTCACCGCGTACGACCGGGCGTGGCAGATCGAGGTCGAGCGGCACCGGTCGCTCGGCACCAGCGCGGCGTTCCTCGGTGCCGAGGCGCTGCCCTGGGACCGGTTCGCCCGGCAGGCCCGCCTCGACGACACCGCCCGGCGCTGCCACGCCCGCCTGGACGGGGCGACCGCCGCCTGGGTCGCCCGCTACGTCGACGGCGTCAACGCCGACCTGGCCGCCGGCGTCACCCGCGACCGCCGGTTCGCCGCCGCCGGTCTCGCCCCCGGCCGGTGGGAGCCGTGGACACCGCTGGCGATCTGGCTCACCCACCACGTGCTCTTCGCCGGCTTCCCCAGCAAACTCTGGCGTGAGCACGTCGCCCGGCGGCTCGGCCCGGACGCCGTCGCGCTGTTCCACGCCGACGGGCCGGCCGGCTCCGGCAGCAACGGCTGGCTGCTCGCCGGTACCCGGACCGCCACCGACGCCGCGCTGCTGGCCGGCGACCCGCACCGGTTCATCGAGGACCCCGGCATCTACCAGCAGATCCGCCTGGCCTGCCCGGACTACGACGTGCTCGGCCTGGCCGTGCCGGGCGTCCCCGGCATCGCCCACTTCGGGCACGCCGGTGGCGTCGCCTGGGCGATCACCAACGCGATGGCCGACTACCAGGACCTGTACGCCGAGCGGCTGCGCCGCACCGGCGCGGGCGTCGAGGCGTACGGGCCGGAGGGGTGGCGGCCCGCGCGGACGCACGTCGAGACGATCACCGTGGCCGGTGGCGAGCCGGTCGAGGTGGAGGTGGTGGAGACGGACCGGGGGCCGGTCGTGGCCGGCGGCCCGGACGGGCCCGAGGCGATAAGCCTCCGCTACCCGCCCCGGGTCACCGGTGAGCTGGGGTTCGCCGCCCTGCCGGCACTGCTGCGGGCACGAACCGTCGCCGACGTCGACGCGGCCGTCGACCACTGGGTCGAGCCGGTCAACGTCGTGCTCGCCGCCGACACCACCGGTGGGCTGCTGCACCGCGTCGCCGGGACGGTACCGGTCCGCCATCCGGACAACGGCCTACGGGTGGTGCCGGCGTGGGAGGCCGGGTACGCCTGGCAGGGCTGGCACCCGATGCCCCGGGCCGCCGTCGGGGAGGTCGCCGTCATGGCCAACGAGCGCGGTCTGTCCGCGCCGCTCGGGGTCGAGTTCGCGCCCCCGCACCGGGCGCGCCGCATCCGGCAGCTGCTCGACGCCGACTCGGCCGGCGGCTGGACGGCCGGGCGGATGGGCGAGGTGCACACCGACACGTACTCGGCCGCCGCCGAGCCGCTGCTCGATCTCCTGTCCGGGCTGGACGGGCTGCCCGCGGAGGGCGCCGCGCTTCGGGACCGGCTGCTGCGCTGGGACCGGCGGATGACCGCCGCAAGCGGAGACGCGGGTGCCTTCGCCGCCGTCCGGGCCGCCCTGGTCCGGCGGGTCGCCGCGCACCCGGCCCTGGCCGCGCTCGCCGAGCCGCCGGCGTACCCGGAGGTGTTCGCGCCCTGGCTGGCGCTGACGCCCCGGGTGGGTACGGCACTCGCCGCGTTGCTGGCCCCCGGCGTGCTGCCCGGCCTGGACGCGGCGGCGCTGGCCCGGGAGGCGCTGCTGGAGGTGGCCGGCGGCACGTCGGACCCGGCGGTGGGCGGCGTGCACGCCCGCTGGGGCGCCCGGCACCGGCTCGCGCCCTGGCGCGCCGCGCCGGTCGGCCGTGCCGCCGATCCGACGACGGAGGCCCAGCCGGAGGCGGGTACCCGACCGGGCACGACAGCCCGGCCCGGCATTGAAGCGGAGCCGAGCGGGGAGGTCGGCCCGGAGCCGCCGGTCGGGCCGGCCTACGCGGCGAGTGGCGGGCCGGAACTCGACGGGGACCACGACTGCGTGCTCGCCACGTCCAGCGTCCCCGGCGTCACCGACCTGTGCCTGCGCGGGCCGGCGGCGCGCTACGCGTGGGACCTGGCCCGGCGCGAGGACAGCCGCTGGGTGGTGCCGCTCGGCGCCGACGGCGTGCCCGGCACCGGACACCACGACGACCAGCTCGCGTCCTGGCGGCGCGGCGAACTGCTGCCGGTGGTCACCGACTGGGCCGAGCTGACCGAGGAACAGGACTGAGGTGCGCGGCATGGGCGCGGGAGGCGGCACGGCAGGACAGGACACGGGTGCGGGAAGCGACAGGGCAGGCCACGGCACGGGTGTCGAGCGCGGGCCGGAGGACCGGCGCACCGTCTTCGCGCGGGACCTCCCGGGGTTCGGCCGGATCGAGTTGCGGCCGCTGGACCCGGACCGGGACGTCGACCTCGTCCACGGGTGGGTGAGCCAGGAACGGGCGCGGTTCTGGGGCATGCGCGAGGCCGGGCGGGAACGGGTCGCCGAGATCTACCGGTACCTCGACTCGCTGCCCACCCACCACGCCTGGCTGGCGCTGCGCGACGGAGCACCGGCGGCGCTGTTCCAGACGTACGAGCCGGCGGCCGATCCGGTCGGCGAGGTGTACGAGGTGCGGCCCGGCGACCACGGCGTGCACCTGCTCATCGGCCCGCCGGCCCGGCCCGTTCCCGGGTACACCGGGCGCCTGCTCGGGGCGCTCGTCGCGTTCGTGTTCGCCGAACCGGCGCGCCGGCGGATCGTCGCCGAGCCGGACGCGCGCAACGAGAAGGCGCTGGCCCGGCTACGGCGGACCGGTTTCGTCGACGGCCCACTTGTCGACCTGCCGGGCAAGCGGGCCCGGCTGATGTTCCTCGACCGCCCCACCCACTGAGCCGCCCCCGCAGCGGGGCCGGCCGGTGGCGGGGCCGGCCATGATCGGATGATGGGCTGCCGGGCCAAATCGACGCCTCGGGCCCAGCAGACCATCATCCGTTGCGCGTCGCCACCAACCCACGCCGATCGCCGGCCGCGCCCACCGCTGCCGAGGGTTCAGTCGGGGCAGCGGTCCGACAGCGCGTAGCGGACCAGTGCCACGTCACCGATCTGGCGGACCTCGCACACCCGCGCTCGGCGGCCGGAGTGCCACGGGAAGCGACCGTCACCCACGAAGCGCGGCGCCCGGCTGTCCCCCACGAAGAACGGCGCGACCACCAGGTGCAGCTCGTCGGCGAGCCCGGCGGCGAGGAACTGGGCGTGCACGCTCGCGCCGCCCTCCACCATCAGCCGGCCGATCCCCCGGGCGGCCAGGTCGGTGAGCGCCCACCCCGGGTCGACCGGGTCCCCGGCGTCGACCACGGTGGCCCGGTCGCCGAGCAACTCCCGGGTCTTCTCCACCGCCGCCGTGGCGCAGTAGACGTAGCGGTCGGTGTCGCCGACGGTGAAGAACCGGGCCTGCGGGTCGAGATCGCCGGAGCCGGTGAGGGTGACCCGGGCCGGCGAGGCGGGCAGGCCGCGGGCGGCCCGTTCGGCGCGCCGCGCCGCCGAGCGGACCAGCAGCCGGGGATCGTCCCGGCGGACCGTGCCGGCGCCGACCAGGATCGCGTCGCAGCCGGCCCGCACCTCGTCGATCCGGTCCAGGTCGGCGTCGTTGGAGAGCACCAACCGCTGGCCGGTGGCGTCGTCGATGTAGCCGTCGATCGACGCCGCACAGCTCAGCAGGACGTACGGCCGGTCAGTCATGGACGAAGGACAGGTCGAGGGCGTGGTCGCCGCGGGTCACCTTGGTCGCCAGGTAGCCGGCGTTGGCCGGGGACAGGAACACCCCAGTGGTCACCCGCTCGGTGACCGTGATCCCGAGCCGGTGCAGTTGCGCCGCCTTGTCCGGGTTGTTGCTCAGCAGCGCGACCCGGTCCACGCCGAGCGCGGTGAGCATCTGCGCGGCGACCGTGTAGTCCCGCTCATCCTCGCGGTGCCCCAGCGCCAGGTTCGCCTCGTAGGTGTCCAGCCCGGCGTCCTGCAGCGCGTACGCCTCCAGCTTCGCGTACAGGCCGATGCCCCGGCCCTCCTGGCGCAGGTAGAGCAGGTAGCCGCCGCTGTCGGCGATCCGTTCCACCGACTCGCGCAGCTGCGGGCCGCAGTCGCAGCGCTGGCTGCCGAACACGTCCCCGGTGAGGCACTCGCTGTGCGGGCGGACCAGCGGAACCGGCCGGCGCGCGGCCGGCTCGGTGGGTCGTGCCCGGTCACCGAGCCCGAACGCCAGGTGCTCCCGCCCGTCGGCCAGGCCCTCGAAGGAGTAGACCCGGGCCTCGGTGGCGTACCCGTCCGGGAAGTGCAGCGGGACGGTGACCTGGGTGCGGATGGTGGCGGGATGCATCGGACTCCTCGTCAGACTGTGCCGGCCGGCACGCGGACACGACGGGCCACCAGGACGGCGGCGCCGGGAAGGCTCGCGACGAGCACCAGGGCTCCGTACACCATGGCCGTGGAGACCCCCTCGGCGGCGGACAGGCCGGCGGCGCCGAACGCCCACGCGGCCACGCCCTCGCGCGGGCCGAAGCCGGCGACGTTCGCCGGGACGACCATGGCGAGCAGGGCCAGCAGGGTGAGCGGGACCAGCAGCGACAGCGGCGCGGTCGAGCCCGCGGTGCGGGCGGCGAGCACGAAGGTCGCCAGGTGCCCGGCCACCGCCAGGGCGGACGCGAGCAGCACGCCGAGCCAGGTGCGGCGGGCCAGCAGGCCGGCGCGGACGTCGGCGACGGCGGCGCGGACCGCGCGGGCGAGGCGGGACGGGCCGGCCACGGGCAGCACCCGGGCCACCAGGACGGCGCCGAGGCCGACCGCGGTCAGGGTCACCGCGACCGCCGGCAGGTACGGCCGGACCGGCGACGGGAACGCGGCCAACACGACCACCGCCACCGCGGCGAGGACCACCTGGCCCGCTGTACGTTCCCACACGACCGCACGGATACCCCGCCCCACGTCGCCGGAATCCCGCCCGTGCCGGACCGCCCGGTGCACGTCGCCGAGGATCCCGCCGGGCAGGGTCGCGTTGAGGAACACCGCCCGGTAGCAGTGCGCCACGGCGGTGCGCAGCGGCAGCCGCACCCCGAGGCCGCCGGCGACCAGGCTCCACCGCCACGCGCAGCACACGGTGGTGAGCACCCCGATGGCGAGGGCACCCGCCAGGGCCGGAGCGTCGATCAGGCGCAGCCCGTCGAGGAACGGGCCGGTGCCCACCAGGGCCAGGAGCAGGACGAGCACACCGAGACCGCCCAGCGTCCGGGCCCACGCCCAGGCCCTTCCGCGGGCCGCCGGTGCGGGTGTCGCCGTCGACTCCATCCGGACCTCCCTCACGATCATCCCGTGGGTAGGCACGTAGCGCAGCGGTCACCGGTTCACCGTAGGCACGGCGAGCAGGTCCAGGTGACCGATCGACACGGACATCCGGCCGGCGGCGAGGTCACCGCGACGGCGGCGGGCGTACGCGGTGACCGGGCCGGTCAGCTCGGGCCGCTGCTCGCCGGCGGCGTCGAGCCAACCGGTGAGCCACTCGCCGGCCAGCGCGGCGTCGGCCGGCCCGAGCCGCCACGGGCTGGGTCGCAGCGTGACGTCGGCGCCGTGCCGGGCGAACGCGGCGGCGGCAACCCCGGCGGCGTCCGGCCCGAGCAGGGTGCGCCCGCCGACCGTGCGCCGCTGGTGGTCGTTGAACGCCCCGGCGAGCTCCGCGTCGAGGGGGTCGGCGGGGTCGAACCGGACCTGGCCGTCCACGGACAGGGCGAACAGGGTGGGCCGGGCGGCGCAGGCCGCGGCCACCCGGTCGACCTCCTCGGCGGTGAGCATGTCCAGCAGCGCCGAGGCGGTGACCAGGGACGCGCCGGCAAGGTCGGCGGTGGTGAGGCGGGTCAGGTCGCCCCGGCGGGTCTCGACGGTGACCGGGCTGCCGTCGGCGGCGGCCGGAGGCAGGTCGGCGGCGGCGCGGGCGAGCAGGCCGGCGTTCCCGTCGTGCAGCACCCAGTGCTGCGGGCCGGGCAGGCGGGGGGCGAGCCAGCGGCCCATCGAGCCGGTGCCGCTGCCGAGGTCGTGCACGACCAGCGGGCGGGCGCCGGTGAGCTGGGCGCGGGCCCGGTCGGCGAGGTCGGCGTCGCGGGCCGCGGCGTCGGCCGGCTCGCGCAGGGTGAGCCAGTCCGCGAAGTCCGCGGGCAGGTCCGGGGCCCGGTCGTCGACGGTCATGCCGCTCCTTCCAGCGCCGTCGCCAGCGCGGTGGTGGTGGTCGTCCAGTCGTGGAGGGTGTCCCGGCGCTCGCGCGCGGCCCGGCGCAACCGGGTCCGCAGCTCGGGGTCGGTGAGCCAGCGACGCAGCGCGCCGGCGAGGGCGGCCGGGTCGTCCGGGGACACGAGCAGCCCCGGCGGGGTGCCGTTCGGGGCGCGACCGAGGGTGTCGGGCAGCCCGCCGGTGGCGGTGGCCAGCACCGGTACGCCCCGGGCGAGGGCCTCGGTGACCACCATCCCGTACGTCTCGACGCGGGAGGCGAGCACCAGCAGGTCGGCGGCGGCGTACGCGACGTCCAGGGCGGGACCGGTGCACGGCCCGGTAAGCCGTACCCGCCCGGCGAGGCCAGTGTCGGTGATCCGCCGCCGCAGCCGCTCGACGAATTCCGGGTCCCGGGTGAGCGACCCGACGCAGTCGCAGCGCCACGGCCGGTCGGCGACCGCCGCGAGCGCGTCGACAAGCACGTCGTGGCCCTTGAGCGGGGTGACCGCCGCGACGCTGAGCAGCCGCCCGCCGCTCGCCGAGCCGACCGCCGGGGGTGCCGGGTCGACGCCGGGTGCGGCGACGTGCACCCGGCCGGCGGGCAACGCGTACCGGTCGAGCAGCCACCGGCGGGTCCAGGCGCTGGTGGTGACCACTGCCGCCGCCGCGTGCAGGGCGGCGCGCTCGGCGTCGTGGTCGAGCGGCAGGTGGACGAGCACCGCCAGGCGCAACCGGTCGGCGTGCGGGGCGAGGACCTCCGGCACGACGCAGCCGACGAGGCCGTCGAGCAGGACGACCGCTCGGTCGGGCACCGCGCCCAGCACCCGGGCGAGGGTCGCGCGGTCGGCGGGCGCGGGTAGCGGCCAGCCGCCGGGCACCGGGTGCTCGTGGACCGACCAGCCGGCGGCGGCCAGACCGGCGAGGACCCGCCGGTCGTAGTGGTTGCCGCCGCTCGGCGTGGCCGGGTCGTCGACGTCGCCGGGGAGCACCGCGTGGAGGGTGCGGCTCACAGCGCCCGGTCGTAGCTGGCCCACGCGATGTGCGACTCGTGCAGCGTGACGGTGATGCCGGTCAGGCCCCGGGCACCCACGCCCAGGTCGCCGGCCTCGATCCGCTGCACGAGGCGGTCGGCCACGGTGCGGGCCAGCACCTCGGTGGTGGTGTTCAACCCGGCGAACGCCGGCTCGTCGTCGAGGTTGCGGTAGGTCAGCTCGCCGAGGACCGCCCGCAGCTGCTCGGTGGCCCGGCCGATGTCGACGACGATCCCGTCGTCGTCCAGGTCCGGCCGGCGGAAGGTGGCGTCGACGACGAAGGTGGCCCCGTGCAGGCGCTGCGCCGGGCCGAACACCTCCCCCTGGAAGCTGTGGGCGATCATCATGTGGTCACGGACGGTCACGCTGAACACGGTGTCACTCCCCGTCGTAGGTGATGAGGTGGCAGAGGGCGGGCAGCCTCCCGTCGGCGAGCCGGGGCAGCACGTCGGGCAGGTCCGCGAAGCGGGATTCCCCGGTCAGCAGGGCGTCGAACACCGGGTCGGCGAGCAGGTCGAGCGCCAGGGCGAGCCGGTCGGCGTAGCCGCGGCGGTCCCGCCGGGCCGGGGCGACCCGCCCGACCTGGCTGCTGCGCAGGGTGAGCCGGCCGGAGTGGAACTCCGCGCCCAGCGGCAGCGTCACCTCGCGGTCGCCGTACCAGCTCAGCTCCAGGATCGTGCCCTCCGGCGCGACCAGTTCCAGGCAGCGGCGCAGGCCGGCGGAGGTGGCGCTGGCGTGCACCACGAGGTCCCGCCCGGCGGTCGCGTCGCCCGGCGCGGCGAACTCGGCCCCCAGGGCCGCGGCCAGCGCCGCCCGTGCCGGGTCGACGTCGACGAGCTGCACCCGGACCCCGGGGAAGCGGGCCAGCAGGGCCGCGACGGCGGCGCCGACCATTCCCGCGCCGACCACGGTGACCCGGTCGCCGACCAGGGGCGGCGCGTCCCAGAGCGCGTTCACCGCGGTCTCCACGGTGCCGGCGAGCACCGCGCGGGCCGCCGGGACCTCCTCGGGAACGACCACCACGGCGTCGGCCGGGACGACGTACGCGGTCTGGTGCGGGTGCAGGCAGAACACGGTCCGGCCGCGCAGATGCTGCGGACCCTCCTCGACCACGCCGACGCTGAGGTAGCCGTACTTGACCGGGGCCGGGAAGTCGCCCTCCTGGAACGGGGCGCGCATCGCCGCGTACTGGCCGGTGGGGACGCCGCCGGTGAACACCAGCGTCTCGGTGCCCCGGCTCACCCCGGAGAAGCGGGCGCGGACGAGCACCTCGTCGCGGCCGGGGACGGGCAGCGGCGCCGGACGGATCTCGCCGTGGCCGGGCGTACGCAGCCAGAAGGCGCGTGCGGTGCGCGTCACCGGCTACTCCTTTCCGCGTCCCGGCGAACCGGACCGGCGTTTTTTCCGTAGTCCCTGTCAGGAGTTGTCGATCATAGACACGGAGGCACGGTGGCCACGGTTCGAAACGGTCCCCTGATCGGGCTCGTCGTCCAGATTGTCCTGCTGGCCGGGCTCACCGGGACGGTCGGTCTCGGCCCTGCCGGCTGGCTCGCCGGCCTCGCGTACGGGCTGGTGGTGTGCCTGGCGCTCAGCCGGGGCCTGGACCGGGCGGGGGCCCGCGCGCTCGGGCCGGCCGACCGGGTGACCCTCGCCCGGGCGGTGCTTGTGGGCGCGGTCGCCGCGCTGGTGGCCGACGGGTTCGCCGGCGGTTCGGTGCCGGTCGGGGCGCTGACCGTCCTCGCCGCCGTGGCCCTGTCGCTGGACGCGGTGGACGGTTACGTGGCCCGGCGCACCGGCACGGCCAGCGCGCTCGGCGCCCGGTTCGACATGGAGATCGACAGCGTCCTCGTCGCCGTGCTCAGCCTGCACGTGGCACCGGCGGTCGGGATCTGGGTGCTGGCCCTCGGCGCCATGCGGTACGCGTTCCTCGTCGCCGGCTGGGCGCTGCCGTGGATGGGCCGGTCGCTGCCGCCGCGCTACTGGCGTAAGGTCGTCGCGGCCGCCCTCGGCGTCGTGCTGCTGGTGGTGGCGACGCGGCTGCTGCCGCCGGCGGTCGCGGTGGCGCTGCCGCTGCTGGCGCTGGTGCTGCTTGTCGAGTCGTTCGGCCGCGACGTGGCCTGGCTGTGGCGGCGCCGGTCCGCACCGGCGACCGGTGTGCCGGCGAACGGTGTGCCGGCGACCGGTGCCGCGGCGATCGACGTGCCGGTCGCCGGCGCGCCGGTGACCGGGGTGGGCGTCGTGGCCCGGCCGGCGCTGGCCGGCCTGCCGGGGCATCCCCGCCCGGCCGTCCGCGAACTCGTCGCCGTCCACGACTGACCGAGGAGCACCGCGTGCAGCAGAGCGAGACCGTCGGGCAGCCGGCCAGGACCACCGGTCCGCCGGAGGAGCCGGGATCGGGGCGTACCCCGCCGGGCAGGGACCGGCCGCGGTGGCGCCGAGTCGGGTGGTGGGTGACCACCGCGGTGGCCGTGCTGCTGGTGCTGGTCGCCCTGGGCGCACCGGCGGGCGTCGGCAACCTCACGCCCGCCGCGCTGCTCCGGATCCCGCTGGAGGGACTGGTACTCGCGGCGGTCCTGCTCGCGCTGCCCGCGCGGGCACGGCGGCCGGTCGCCGCCGCAACGGGCGCGCTGCTCGGGCTGCTGGTGATCCTCAAGGCGGCCGACCTGGGCTTCGGCACGACGCTGGGCCGCCCGTTCGACCTCGTCCTGGACTGGGCGCTGCTCGACGAGACGTTCAACTTCGTCAGCGGCTCGGTCGGGCGGGCCGGGGCGGTCGCCGTGGCCGTCGGCGCGGCGCTCCTGGTCGTCGGCCTGCCCGCGGCGCTGACCTGGGCGGTCCTGCGGTTGGGCCGGCTGCTGGCCGGCCACCCCGACCGGTCCCGGCGGACGCTCGCCGCGCTCGTGGTGCTGTGGCTGGTCGCCGCCGCGACCGGCGTGCGGATCGCTCCCGGCGTGCCGGTGGCCGCCACCGCCGCCACCACCCTGGTGTCGGCGCACGCCGCGCAGGTGCAGGCCCGCCTGCGGGACCGGACGGTGTTCGCCGGCGAGGTCGACACCGACCCGTACCGGTCGGCACCCACGGACCGGTTGCTGACCGCGTTGCAGGGCAAGGACGTCCTGGTCGCGTTCGTGGAGAGCTACGGGCGCGACGTCGTGCAGGAGCCGGAGTTCGCAAACGTCGGGTTGGTGCTCGACGAGGGGAACCGGCGGCTGACCGCCGCCGGGTTCGGCAGCCGGAGCGCCTTCCTCACCTCGCCCACCATCGGCGGGGGGAGCTGGCTGGCCCACGCCACGCTGCTCTCCGGCCTGTGGATCGACAACGACCAGCGGCACCGCGCGCTGCTCGCCAGCGACCGGACGACGCTCGGTGACGCCTTCCGGCAGGCCGGCTGGCGGACCGTCGGCGTGATGCCGGCGGCCAACCAGCCGTGGCCGGAGGGGTCGTTCTACGGCTACGAGACGTTCTACGACGAGCACAGCCTCGGCTACCGGGGCCCCCGGTTCAGCTTCGCGCCGATGCCCGACCAGTACACGCTCTCCGTCTTCCACCAGAAGGAGCTGGCCGGCGCCGACCGCCGGCCGGTGATGGCCGAGCTGGCGCTTATCTCCAGCCACTCCCCCTGGACGCACATCCCCAGGCTTGTCGACTGGGACGACCTGGGTGACGGCCGGATGTTCCACGAAGCGGTCGAGCGGTACCCGTCGAAGCAGCCCCGGACCGGGTACCGGCGGTCCATCGAGTACACGCTCGGCGCGCTCATCTCGTACGTCCAGCGCCACGGCGACGACGACCTGGTGCTGGTCGTGGTCGGCGACCACCAGCCGGCGCCGGTCGTGACCGGCCCGGACGCCAGCCGCGACGTGCCGATCAGCATCGTGGCGCGGGACCCGGCCGTGCTCGACCGGGTCGCCGGGTGGGGCTGGGCCACCGGGCTGCGGCCGGCGCCGGACGCCCCGGTGTGGCGGATGGACACCTTCCGGGACCGGTTCCTGGCCACCTTCTCCCCCACCCTCGACCCGCCGCCCCCGGTCGCCGGCCCGCCGCGCTGACCCGCGGTCACCGGCCGCGACCGGGCGCGCGGCGGTCAGGCACGCGCCAGGACGCCGAACCGACGGCCGTCCCCGGCGAGCAGGTCGTGCACCGCGAGGCCGGCCGCGATCGCGGCGGCCGGCAGCGCGCGCTCGTCGAGGCGGGCCCACCGGAACGACGGTCCCCGCCGGAGCACGCCGTCGGTGCTCCGGTACGCGAGATGGCCACCGCCGCGCCACAGGCCGGGGCCGGTCGCCTCCACCTCGACGAGCACGGTCCCCCCGGGACCGAGAAGCTCCCGGCAACGGCGCAGCAGGCCGACCGGGTCGCCACCGATGCCGATGTTGCCGTCGATCAGCAGCACGTGCGACCACCGGCCCTCGGCGGGCAGCGGGGCGAACACGTCACCGCGCAGGGCGACCGCGCCCCGGGCCCGGGTGAGCCGGACCGCCTCGGCGCTGACGTCCACGCCGACGGCCGTGACACCGGCCTCCACCAGAGCCCGGGTGACCCGGCCCGGCCCGCAGCCGACGTCCAGCGTCGGCCCGCCGCACCGGCGCAGGACCGCCGCCAGGGCCGGCTCGGCCCCGCCGTGCCACCGGTCGACCGGGAGACGGGTGCGCCGGCCGTCGGCCTCGACCAGCCAGTGGACGCCGGCCCCCGCGGCGAGGGCCGCCGCGAACCCACCGGTGGCGACGATCGTCACCGGAGGCCGCCGGGCAGCAGTGCCGGCCGGGCCCCGGCCATCCGGACGGCGAACCGGCTGCCGGGCACCGCCTCGGCCACCGCCAGCGCGTCGGCCCAGCCGTCGACGTCGCGCAGCAGCGGCAGCCGTCCCACCGGCAGGCCCAGCGCGGCAAGCGCCGCGGCGGTGCGCCGCCCGGTCTCCGGGGTGGACATCGGCACCTCGCGCAGGGCGGCGGCGTGCCGGGGATCCCGCAGTCCCAGCGCCCACCAGCCGCCGTCCACCGCGGGACCGAGCACCGCGTCCGCGCCGGCCAGCCGGCGCGCCGCCGCAGCGAGCAGGGCCGGCGTCACCTGCGGCGTGTCCATGCCGATCTGGAGCACCGGGCGTCCCGGACACGCCTGCGCGACGTCGGCGTACGCGGCGGCGAGCCGGTCGCCCAGGCCGGTGCCGCGCTGCGGCAGCACGGTCCACCCGGCGACGGCCGCCCGCAGCTCGTCGGCGTCCACGCCGTCCGCGAGCCGCCCGTGCAGGGCGAGCACCGGGAGCGCGCCCGGCGTGGCCGCGACCGCGTCGAGGGTGTCCCGCAGCGCCGCGGCGGCGAGCCGGGCCGCCTGCACCGGAGTGGCGGGCGGGCACAGGCGGGTCTTCACCGCACCGGGTACCGGTGACTTCGCCACCACGAGCAGGACGGTCACCGGGGGCCGCCCAGGCTGCGCAGCACGCCGGCGAAGTCCCGGGTCGCCCGCAGGGTGCCGCGTACCGAGCCGGACACCTTCGAGCGGGTGCCGGCGGCGCGCGGCGCGTAGGTGACGTCCAGCTCGCGGATGCGCCAGCCGGCGCCGGCGGCCCGGATCAGCAGTTCCAGCGGGTAGCCGAAGGCCCGGTCGGTGACGCCGAGGGCGAGCAGCGGCTCACGCCGGGCCACCCGGATCGGGCTCAGGTCGCGCAGCGGCACGCCGCGCTGCCGCAACAGCGCCGCCACCAGCGCGGTCCCGGCCCGGGCGTGCCACGGCCAGGCGCCCGCCGAGACGGGCCGGCGACGCCCGACCGCGAGGTCGGCCGAGCCGTCCGCCACCGGGGCGACAAGCGCCGGCAGCTCCGCCGGGTCGAAGGAGCCGTCCGCGTCCAGGACGCAGACCAGCTCGGTCTCGGCGGCGACCAGCCCCGTGTGGACGGCCGCCCCGTAGCCGCGGCGGGGCTCGTGCACCACCCGGGCGCCGTGCCGCGCGGCCACCTCCGGCGACCCGTCCCGCGAGCCGTTGTCCACCACGAGCGCCCGGTACCCGGGCGGCAGCGCGGCGAGGACCGCGGGCAGCGCCGCGGCCTCGTCCAGGCACGGCAGTACCACGTCGATGCGTGTGGGCATGCCTTGGACGCTAGGGCGGGGCCGGCCCCGTCGCGGCCCGAATGTGCTTACGGATCGCTTAACGGGCGAGGGACTTCTTACCGTCCGGTGACGGAACGCGGCTTCGCCTGCGCGACGGCGTCCGGGGCCGTACCGTCCGGTCGTCATGACGTCCACCCCGACGCGGGCCGCGGCCCGCCACGAGACGCCCGCGCGCGGTCGGGCCGACCTGGTGGTGCTCGCCGTCGAGGGTGCCCTGGTGGCGGCCGCCGCGGTGGTCGGCGTGCTGCTCAACGCCCGGGACGCCGGCCTGTACGCCGACGCCGCCCCGCTCTACGCGACGTGGCGGCCGCACGTCGGCTGGGGCACACCCGCGGCGGTGCTGGTCGCGGCGGTGGTGCTGGGCTGGGGTGTGACCTGGGCGCGGACCGCCCCCTGGGGCCGGCTGCTCGCGGCGGCCTGGCTGGCGGCGGTCGCGTGGACGCTGTCGCTCGCTCTCGTCGACGGCTGGTCGGCGGGGCTGGCGCAGCGGTTGACCCCACAGGCGGAGTACCTGCACGAGGTGCCCCGGGTCGACGACGTCCCGGCCATGCTCGCCGGCTTCACCGGGCGGATCCTCGACTTCCAGCCCGATTCGTGGTCGACGCACACGGCGGGTCATCCGCCCGGCGCGCTGCTGGTCTTCGTCTGGCTGGACCGGGTCGGGCTGGGCGGGGGCGCGGCGGCCGGGCTGGCCTGCGTCCTGGCCGGCGCCACGGTGGCGGTGTCGGTGCCGCTGACACTGCGCGCGCTGGGCGCCACCGGGGCCGCTCGCGCCGTACTGCCGTTCCTGGTGCTGCTGCCGGGCGCGGTGTGGGTGGGCGCCTCGGCGGACGGCCTGTTCGCCGGTGTGGTCGCCGCCGGGCTCGCGCTGCTCGCCGTCGGTGGCCGCTGGGCCGCGGCCGCCGGCGGGCTCGTGCTGGGCTTCGCCCTGCACCTGTCGTACGGGTTCGTGCTTGTCGGGCTTCTCGCGGTGGCGGTGCTGGCGCTGCGGGCACGGGACCGGTGGGGAGCCTTCTTCGCCGCCGCCGGCACCGCCACCGCCGTGGCGGCCTTCGTCGCGGCCGGTTTCTGGTGGTGGGACGGGTACCGCCTGGTGGTGGAGCGTTACTACCAGGGCTGGGCGGCGGATCGTCCGTACGCCTACTGGGTGTGGGCGAACCTGGCCGCGCTGCTCCTGTGCGCGGGACCGGCGGTCGGGCCGGCGCTGCGGCGGGCGCTGGCGGACGCCGCGCGGCGGGTCGGTGCCCCCGGCGCTTCCGTTCCCGCCGGGCGGGCCGCCGGCACCGCGCGCGCCGGGTCCGCGCGGTGGCGCTCTGCGGTGGCTCGGCTACGCGGCACCGGACCGACGGTGGTGCTGCCGCTGGCCGGGGCGCTGGTGATCGTCGCCGCCGACCTGTCCGGGCTGAGCAAGGCCGAGGTGGAGCGGATCTGGCTGCCGTTCGCGGTGTGGCTGCTGGTGGCCGTCGCGCACCTGCCGGCCGGTGCCCGCCGCTGGTGGCTGGCCGGGCAGGCGCTCACCGCCCTCGCGGTGAACCACCTGCTGTGGACGGTCAGCTGAGCATCGTCGGCGCGGCGCGGACGTACCGCCCGGCCGGCGCGCGCCCCCGTGCCGCGCGCCGGCCGGAACCGCCGAGCGTCAGGCCGGCAGCGCGGAGGGCTCGGCCGACACGACGGGTTCGGCCGGCGCCGCCGGCGGCGGACCCGCGCCACGCAGGGCGGCCGGTTCGCGCAGCGGGTCGTGGGCGAACGCGGCCACGCCCCCGGCGAACCCGATCCGCGCGGTGTAGCCGAGCCGTTCGGCGGCCTTCCGGGGATCGGCGACGACGTGCCGGACGTCGGCCGCACGGCCGCCGCCGACCACGACCGGCGCCGGTCCGCCCACCGCCTCGGCCAGCGCGGTGGCCAGTTCGCCAACGGTGTGCGGCTCACCCGAGCACACGTTCAGCGGCTCCAGGCCGTCCGGGGCGGGGGCCGCCAGCGCCAGCAGGTTCGCCCGGGCCACGTCGGTGACGTGCACGAAGTCCCGGCGCTGCCGGCCGTCCTCGAGCACCCGGGGCGGCCGGCCGGCGGCCAGCTCGGATCGGAAGACCGACGCGACCCCCGCGTACGGGGTGTCGCGGGGCATCCGGGGCCCGTAGACGTTGTGGTACCGCAGGGCCCAGACACCGCCGCCGGTCTGCCGGGCCCAGGCGGCGGCCAGGTGCTCCTGGGCCAGCTTGCTGGCGGCGTACGTGCTGCGGGGCTCCAGCGGCGCGTCCTCGGGCACCAGGCCCGGGGTGAGCGGCCGGTGGCAGGTGGGGCAGGTCGGCTCGTACCGGCCGGCGGCCAGGTCGGCGGGACGGCGCGGGCCCGGCCGGACGGTGCCGTGCGCGCCGCACCGGTACGTCCCCTCCCCGTAGACGACCATCGAGCTGGCCAGCACCAACCGGGTCACCCCGGCCCGGTGCATGGCGGCCAGCAGCACCGCCGTGCCGTAGTCGTTGTGGCTGGCGTACGCCGGGGCGTCGGACGGGTCGAGGCCGTGACCGACCATGGCGGCCTGGTGGCACACCGCGTCCACGCCGGACAGCAGCTCATCCAGCAGGGCGGCGTCCCGGACGTCGCCGAGCACCGGCGGATGCGCCCGCGACCACGCGGGCAGCTCGCCCGCGTGCGCCTGCGGGAGAAGCGCGTCCAGGCCGACCACCTCGTGCCCCTCGGCGACGGCCAGGTCCACGACGTGCGACCCGACGAAACCGGCAGCGCCGGTGACGAGTATCCGCATTCCGGTCACGCTAGGCCCGTCCGGCGGCTGCCCGCGCCGGTTCGGGCGGACCGTCACGAGTCCGTAAGAGTCGCCGCCGGACCGTCACGCGACGGCGGTACGCGGGTCGGACGTAAGCGGCCCGTAATGGCGCAACCGGGACCGGGCCGTCCGCACCCCGTCTAGCGTCGCGGATGGGGCACCAGCCAACGGCGACAGGGGGAGCGCCCATGCCCGGAAAGGACGACGGCGGTCCGGCCGGCGAACGGGAGTACGGCTTCCCGGCGCCGCTCTGGCGTGCCCTCGCCCGGCACCGGCCGCCCGGAGCCGGGCGGGTCACCCGGAGCTGGCGCAGCCCGCTGCGTGGGCCGTGGCTGACCTCCGTCTACGGTGCGGTCCTGCTCGCCACGCTGCCCCTGGTGATCCTCACCGGGCTGCTGGACTACCTGGCGTACGGACCGCAGTTCGACCAGGCCTTCCCCCGGGGGGTGGGCTGGCTGCGGCTGCCGCAGGTCGACTGGCCGACCCGGCCGTCCTGGCTGTTCCGGGTCACCCAGGGGCTGCACGTGACCCTCGGGATCATGCTGATCCCGGTGGTGCTGGCGAAGCTGTGGTCGGTGATCCCGAAGCTGTTCGACTGGCCGCCGGCCCGCTCGCCGGCGCAGGTGCTCGAACGGCTCTCCCTGCTCCTGCTGGTCGGCGGCGTTCTCTTCGAGATCGCCACCGGCCTGCTGAACATCCAGTACGCGTACGTGTTCAACTTCGACTTCTACACCGCGCACTATTTCGGCGCCTGGGTCTTCACGGCGGCGCTTGTGGCCCACGTGTCGCTGAAGCTGCCTCGGATGCTCAGCGCGCTGCGGACCCGGCCGGCGGCCGGGGCGCGGGCCGACACGGCGACCACCCGGCCGGAGCCGCCCGACCCGGACGGCCTGGTGGCCCCGCAGCCCGGACCGGCCACGGTGAGCCGGCGCGGCGCGGTCGCCCTGGTCGGCGGAGGTGCCCTGCTGCTCGGGGCGCTGACCGTCGGCCAGAGCCTGGACGGCCCGCTGCGGCGCACCGCGCTGCTGCTGCCCCGGGGACAGGATCCGGGAGACGGCCCGAACGGGTTCCCGGTGAACCGCAGCGCCGCCGCGGCCGGCGTCACCGCGGCCGACACCGGTCCCGGCTGGCGGCTGGCCCTGCGCGGCGGCGGACGCGAGGTCACCGTCGACCGGCCCGACCTGCTCGCCATGGCTCAGCACACCGCACGCCTGCCGATCGCCTGCGTGGAGGGCTGGTCGACCCTGCAGACCTGGACCGGTGTCCGCCTGCGCGACCTCGCCGCACTGCTCGGGGTGACCGACCCGACCTCCGCGCAGGTGCGCTCACTGGAGCGGGGTGGGCTGTTCAACCAGGCCGTCCTCCAGGCGAACCAGGTCCTCGACGGCGACTCGCTGCTGGCGCTGCGGGTCAACGGCGCCGACCTGTCCGCCGACCACGGGTACCCGGCCCGGATCATCGTGCCGGCCCTGCCCGGCGTGCACTGCACCAAGTGGGTCGCCGCGATCGACTTCCGGACCGATGGCTGACCGGGTCGGCCGGCTGCGGGCGGCGTACGGCGCCGGGGCTCGTCACCTGCTGGTGCTGCTCGCCTGCTTCGCCGTCGCCAGCTGGGTGGCGCTGCGGCTGGCCGGCGAGGCGGACCGGCTGCGGATGCTGGCGTGGTTCGTCGGCGCGGTGGTCGTGCACGACCTGGTTCTCTTCCCTGTGTACGCGACTGCCGACCGGGTGCTGCGCCGGCTCACCGTCCGGCGTGCACCGCTCAACCACGTCCGGGTTCCCGCGCTCGCCTCGGCGCTGCTGTTCGTGGTCTACCTGCCCGGGATCCTCGGCCTCGGCGGTTCGGCCTACGAGTCGGCGACCGGCCGGCAGCCGGCGCCGCTGCTGGGCCGCTGGCTGGCCCTGAGCGCATCGTTCTTCCTGGTCAGCACCGTCGTGTACATCTTCAGGCGGTGGCGGCGTGACCGGTCCTAGGACCGGCGTGGAATCATCCACGACGTGCGCATTGCCAGCGGGGACCGCGGTCGCACGGGCCGGGCTGAACCACGACGGGACGGGGCGCGGTGCGGGTGCTGAGGCGGCGACCGGCCTGGCAGCGGCGTACCTCCGACCAGTTCCGCCACCCCGCCCAGGTGATCGCCACCGGCTTCGGTCTCGCGGTGGCGGTCGGCACCGCCCTGCTGTCGCTGCCGGTGGCGACGCGTTCCGGCGAGCCGGCCGGACCGGTCGACGCCCTGTTCACGGCGACCTCGGCGGTGTGCGTGACCGGCCTGGTGACGGTCGACACCGGCAGCTACTGGTCCGGCTTCGGGCAGGCGGTGATCCTGCTGCTCATCCAGGCCGGCGGGCTGGGCATCATGACGCTCGCCACGCTGTTCACCGTGCTGCTGTCCCGGCGGCTGGGGCTGCGGGCGCGGTTCCTCGCGCAGGCCGAGACGAAGAGCCTGGACCTCACCGACGTGCGGGGCGTGGTGCGCCGGATCGTGCTGTTCAGCCTCGCCAGCGAGGCGGTGGTCGCGGTCGTGCTCACCACCCGCTTCGCGACCGCCTACGAGGAGCCGTTCGGGCGGGCGCTCTACGACGGGGTGTTCCACGCCGTGTCCGCGTTCAACAACGCCGGGTTCTCCACCCGCGCCGACAGCCTGATGGGCTACGTCACCGACCCGTGGATCTGTCTGACGGTGACCGCCGCCGTCGTGCTGGGCGGGCTGGGGTTCCCGGTCGTGTTCGAGCTGGCCCGGACCTGGCGACGACCGGCCGTGTGGTCGGTGATGACCCGGCTGACCGTGGTGCTGACCGCGGGTCTGCTGGTGATCGGCACGCTCGTGCTGCTGCTGACCGAGTACTCCAACCCGCGGACGCTCGGCCCGCTGGACGCCCCGGAGAAGTGGCAGGCGGCGCTGTTCGCCTCGGCGATGACCCGTACGGCCGGCTTCAACAGCCTGGACATCGGCGCGCTGCGGCCGGAGAGCCTCCTCGCCAGCGACGTGCTCATGTTCATCGGCGGGGGCAGCGCCGGCACGGCGGGTGGCATCAAGGTGACCACCTTCGGGCTGCTGGCCTATGTGCTGTGGTCGGAGATGCGCGGCGAGCGCCACGTCCACGTCGGCAACCGGCAGATCCCGGCCAGCAACCAGCGGCAGGCACTCGCCATCGCGCTGCTCGGCGTCGGCGCCGTGGTGACCGCCACGTTCCTGTTGCTGGCGATCACGCCGTACCGGCTGGACGTGGTGCTCTTCGAGGTGGTGTCCGCGTTCGGCACCGTCGGCCTCTCGACCGGGATCACCGGTAGCCTGCCACCGGAGGCGGACCTGCTGCTCGTCGTCCTGATGTTCGCCGGGCGTATCGGCCCGTTGACGCTGGCGTCGGCCCTGGCGCTGCGGGACCGCACCCGGCGCTACGAACTGCCCGAGGAGAGGACGATCGTTGGCTGAGCGAGACACCGAACCGGTCGTGGTCATCGGGCTCGGTCGCTTCGGCAGCGCGCTGGCGCTGGAGCTGCTGCGGCGGGGCACCGAGGTGCTCGGCGTCGACAACCGGCCCAAGGTGGTCCAGTCGCTGGTCGGGCAGCTCCCGCACGTCATCACCGCGGACTCCACTGACATCGAGGCCCTGCGGCAGCTCGGCGTCACCGAGTTCCACCGGGCCGTGGTGGCGATCGGCACGGACATCCAGGCCAGCATCCTCACCACCTCCCTGCTGTCCGAGCTGGGGATCCCGGACATCTGGGCAAAGGCGATCAGCGCCCAGCACGGCAACATCCTGAACCGGGTGGGTGCCCACCACGTCGTCGCACCCGAGCACGACATGGGCGAGCGGGTCGCTCACCTGCTCTCCGGGCGGATCCTCGACTACGTCGAGGTGGACGCCGACTTCGCGGTGATCAAGACAAAACCGCCCCGGGACGTGGTCGGCGTTCCGCTGCGTGAGTCTCAGCTGCGCAGCAAGTGGGGAGTCACGGTGGTCGCGGTCAAACCGCAGGTCGCGCTCGGCGGCCGCCAGCCCGCCTTCACGTACGCCACCCCGGACACGGTGCTCAGCTACGGGGACCTGATCCTCGTCGTCGGTGCGATCGACAACGTGGAGCGGTTCGCCTCCGCCGGGTGAGCCACGGCGCCCGCCGGCCGAAGGCGACCCGGCAGCGGTCACCGGCCGGCGGCGGCGCGCCGGACGAGCTGGCGTGCCTCGTCCCGCCGCACACCCGTGGCCCGCAACAGGTCGTTGGCGACGGTTCGCAGCTGGGACACCACGATCGTGCCGGAGAAGCCGATCTCCTGCCGGCACGCCTCGCCGGCGTGGCGTACCGCCAGCAGCACCCGATCCCGCGCCTGGACCGGCTCCTGCCCGGCCAGGAACTCCCGGTGCAGCAGCCGCACCGCCGCCCCGTACTCCTCGATGGCGGCGGGCAGGTCCGGCGGCACCGGTTCGGTGTCCCGCAGGGCGGTGCTCGCGCGGCGGACCAGGGTCCGGCTGTTCCGGTACGCCCGCTCCATGTGCTTGACCCCGTCGCAGTAGGCGCGCACGACCCGGCGGCGGCGCCACCGCAGCGGAGAGAAGCGGACCACCTCGCCGGCGGCGTTCGCCGCCTCCTTGAGCTGGGTCAGCCTCGACTCCGAGTTGCGCATCTCGTCGAGCAGGGCCTCCGCCCGGCGGGCGTCGCCGCCGGCGAGGGCCTCGGCGCAGACGGTCATCTGGCGGGCGAACAGGTCCAGGGCGGAGCCGGCGACCCGACGGATGGTGCGCAGCGGGTTCAGTGGCGCCAGGATCAGCATCACGAACAGCCCCACCAGGCCGCCGATCAGGGCGTTGATCGCCCGGGGAAGCTCCAGGTCGGGATTGGCCGGGGTGAGCGTCGCCACCAGCACCGCCGTGGCGCCGGCCTGGGTCATCAGCAGGCCGGTACCCCGGGCGGCGGCCGCGCCCGTGACCGCCAGGAAGACGATCAACCCGGTCTGCCACGCCCCGGTGCCGATCAGGGCGATCAGCGCGTCGCCGGCCGCGATCCCGACGCCGATGCCCAGCAGCAGCTCGACCGTCCGCACGGCCCGCCGGGCCAGCGACGCGCCGATCACCGCCACCGCGGCGCCGGGGGCGAACGTCGGCTCCTCGATGCGCAGCAGCTGGTGGGCGATCACCCAGGCGAGCGCCGCGGCGAGCCCGGCCTGCACGCCGATGATCAGGTAGGTCCGGAAGCGCCGCAGGCTGGCCCGGCCGGTGCGCCGGAGCCGGGCCCGCAGCCGGCGCACCGGGGCGGCCCGGCCGTCACCCGCGACGTCGGACGGCATGGCGGCGGTTACCCGGACCGGCACCCGTCACACGCGGTCACGCGGGGTACGCGAGCGTGGCGGTCACCGCCACCGCCACCACCCCCGGCAGCCGGGTGTCCTGGCGGAGGAACTGCACGACCACCGGCACCGGCGAGCGCAGCACGCACCCGTACGGCCGGTCGAGGCGGACCGCCTCCGGATCGATCAGGTCGTTGACGCGGACGTGCCGGATCCGCCGGGCGCCGACCCGGATCCGGTACGGGCCGACCGGATCGGCGTCCTCGTAGTAGAAGTCAAGCGTCAGCTCCGCGTCCCGGTCGGCGGCGTTCAGCACGCAGAGCTGGTCGAACCCGGTGAACTCCGGCTCCCGGCCGTGGCTGGGGAACGGTGCCGGTGACCAGGCGGACGCCGGTGACCTGGGTACTCAGGTTGCCGAAGCCGAGCCCGGTGCCGTGGGTGCCGGTGGCGGTGGCACCGGCGACCGACTGGTAGTCGACGTCGCCGAGGTTGTCCATCGCCAGGCCGGCGTCGTACAGCCCCTCCCCCAGCACCTTCAGTCTGGTGCCGGCCCAGGCGGTGGCCCGCGCGCCGTCGTCGTGGAGCACGCCGGACATCCGGTCGAGGCTGAGCAGGATCCCGTCGGTGCGCACCAACGGGCTCGACGAGTGGCCCGAACCGACCGGCCGGACCGTGGTGCCGCTGTCCCGTGCGCGCAGGACCAGGTCGCGGACCTCCGCCTCGCTGCCGGGTTCGACCCGCTCGGCCGGGGTGAACGCCAGGCTGCCGGACCAGTTGACGAAGTCCACCGCACCTCCCGAGGCGGCGCATACCCGGCGTACCCGGGCGGAAACCGACCGGAGCATCTCAGCGACGGATTGAACGACCGCGGGGCGCCATTCGTACGTCCGGGTGGAGGAGATGCCATGAAGCGGATGACCCCGATCCTCACGCTGGCGAGCGGGACGGCGCTCGCGGCCGTGCTGTTCACCATGAGCGCCCAGGCGGCCCCGCCGGCGCCGGCGGGGGCGGGCGCGGGAGCCGCCGCGCCGGCACCGGCCGGCCCGGAGGCGACCCCGGAGGAGACCCCGGAGGCGGCGGCGTCGCCGACCGGCGACGCCCCGACGCCGGGTGCCCAGCCGGGTGCCCCGGCACCGCCGCCCTCCGCGCCGGCCGCGTCACCCGCCCCGGGAGCCGCCGCGGTGGACGGCACGTGGACCGGCCGGCTGGACGGGGGCGCCACGATCGCGCTGACCGTCCGCCAGGGCCGGGCCGTGGCGTACGTGTGCGACGGCCGGAGCCTGGAGATCTGGCTGCGGGGCCGGGTCACCGGCACGAAGCTGGAGCTGAGCGGCGCCGACGGTGCCCAGCTGACCGGCACCATCGACGGCGACCGGGTCAGCGGCGAGGTCCGCGTCGACGACAAGCGGCGGGCGTTCACCGCCACCGCGACCGGCGGCACCTCCCCGGCGCTCTACCGGGCCACCGCCGCCGACAAGCGCGTCGACGGCGGTTGGATCGTGCTGGCTGACGGGACGCAGGTCGGGGTGGTGACGTGGAACGGGAAGCCGGTCGCGGCGCCGCCGCTGGACCCGGCCTTCTGGACCACGATCGTCAAGGGCGTCACGGTCACCGCCGTGCCGGTCGTGCCCGGGCCGGAGGCCGGTGCGTGATGGCGGAGCACCGCCAGGGCGGTACGCACGCCCTGCCCGACCTGGACGACGAGCCGGACGTCCAGGTGCTGCCGGACCCGTTCGCCGACCCGCCCGCCGCCGGCCCGCGTGCGTCGATCGTCCTGCCGCTGCTGGTGGGGGCGGCGGTCGCGGTGGCGCTCGGCGCCTACGGGCGCACGCACACGCCGACCGGCATCGCGGTCAACGTGGCGGGGTTCTCCGGGCCGCAGACGGTGAAGGTGTGGCTCGGCAGCGGTGCGGCGTTCTTCGCGGTGGTGCAGCTGCTGTCGGCGCTGGCCATGTGGGGGCGGCTCGGCCCGGTCCCGCCCGCCCTGGCCGGTTTCGCGCACCGCTGGTCGGGGCGGGTCGCGTTCCTGCTGGCCGTGCCGGTCGCCGTGCACTGCCTGTACGCGCTCGGCTTCGCCGACCACGACCTGCGGACGCTCACCCACTCGGCGGCCGGCTGCTTCTTCTTCGGGGCGTTCACCACCAAGATGCTGGCGCTGCCGCGCCGGGGCCTGGCCGGCTGGGTGCTGCCGGTGGTCGGCGGGGTGGTCTTCACCGTGCTGATGCTGGTCTGGCTGACCTCGTCGGTCTGGTACTTCACCACGTTCGGGTTCCAGCGGTGACGCGGACCCCATCCGGAAGGGACATCGGGATGACCGACGAAGCGGGCGCGGCGTCGCGCCGGGCGGTGCTGGCCGGCACGGGGGCGGCCGGCATCACCGTCCTGGCCGGCTGCCAGACGTACGGGGCGACCGCGGAGCCGGCGCCGGTCGCCCCACCGGCGGCCGCACCGAGCGGGTCGGCCGGCGCACCGGGGGCTTCCGCCGGTGCGGAGGCGGCCGGGCCGGCCCTGGCCCGGCTGGCGGACATCCCGGTCGGCGGAGGGCGGATCTTCCCGGATCAGGGGGTGGTGCTCACCCAGCCCGCGGCGGGCACCGTCAAGGCGTTCTCCGCGACGTGCACACATCAGGGCTGCACGGTCACCTCGGTCGACGACGGCGTCATCGTGTGCGCCTGCCACAACAGCCGTTTCGACATCGCCGACGGCTCGGTCCGCGGCGGCCCGGCCCCCCAACCACTCCCACCCACCGCGATAACGATCGACAACGACGAGATCCGCCTCCCCTGACCCTCCCCCTTCCGGCGCTCGGTCTGCCTCGGTCGCCCCTTTCGCCGGGGCAGAAAAGCGCAGGATCGGCGAGGTGAGAAGGCCGGGGGTGGGGTGGGTCAGGCCGGGTCGGCGCGGCCCAGGCGCCAGTAGCCCATGAACGCGACCGCCCGCCGGTCCAGGCCGCACTCGCCGACGAGGTGGCGGCGCACCGTGCGGATGACGCCGGCCTCGCCGGCCAGCCACGCGTAGAGCGGCACCGGGGCCGCCGGCGTCGGTACCTCCCACAGGATCTCGGCGTCGACGTCGACCTCGGCGACCGGCTCCGCGCTGCCGTCGGCCGGGCCGGTCGTGCCCGCGAGCAGCTCCGCCGCCGCGGCCGAGACAGCCGGCACCAGCCGGGCGCCGTACGCCTGCCCGTCCCGGGCCAGCCAGGTCACCGCCATTCCGGGCGGCGCCGCCACCGGCAGCACGTCGTCGGTCTCCGGCACCTCCAGCAGCACCCGCCCTCGGGCGGTCAGCGGGAGCCGGTCCAGGATGGCGCAGATCGCCGGCACCGCCGTCTCGTCGCCGGCCAGCAGGAGGTCACCGGCGGCCGGCGGGCGGAACTCGACCCCGCCGTGGTCGCCCGTGTAGCCGGCGTCCGGGCCGAGGATCGCGATCGCGTCGCCGGGCCGGACCCGGCGGGCCCAGCGGGTCGCCGGGCCGCCGTCGCCGTGCAGGACCAGGTCGACGTCCACCTCGGACAGCTCGGGGCGGACGGCCCGCACGGTGTACGTCCGGATCGGGTTCCGCTCGTGCTCGGGCAGTGCCCGCCAGCGGGCGTACCAGTCGGGCCCCTCGGGCAGCCGCGCACCGCGCTCGCCGGGCAGCGGGAAGGCCAGCTTGACGCGCTGGTCGTACCCGTTGTCGGCGAACCGGTCCAGGTCCGGGCCGGTGAACGTGACCCGCACGAACGACGGGCTGAGCCGGCGTACGCTCCGGACCTCGACGGTGAACAGCCGCCACGGTGCGACGGGCAGGGTCTGGGTCATGGTGCCTCCTGGATCGGGCGCTACCGGGCGGGGGTCGCGGTGGCGCGGGAACGCCACAGCAGCCAGACGAAGTACGGGGTGCCGATGATGGCCGTGACCAGCCCCGCCGGGACCTGGGCGGGCGCGATGACCGTCCGGCCGAGGGTGTCGGCGACGCTGACCAGGACGGCCCCGAGCAGCGCGGCGACGGGGAGCACCCGGGCGTGCCGGCCGCCCACGAGGGCGCGGGCGGCGTGCGGGGCGACCAGGCCGACGAAACCGATCACGCCGACGGCGGAGACCGCCGTGGAGGTGAGCAGCGCCGCCGCGCCGAGCGCCACCAGCCGGGTGCGTTCCAGCCGCACGCCTAGGACCCGGGGCGTGTCGTCGTCGAGGGCGAGCAGGTCCAGCTCCCGGCGGGCGGCCACGACGGCCGGGGTGAGCACCAGCAGGGCGATGGCCACCGGCAGCACCTGGGTGGCGGTGCGGCCGTAGGTGGAGCCGGAGAGCCAGGTGAGTGCCTTGCCGGTGTTCCACGGGTCGAACGCGACGATCAGGAACGTGATCACCGCCATGCCGCCGTGCCAGGCGCCGAAGCCGATGAGGACCAGCCGGTCGGAGCTGAGCCCGCCGCGCCAGGCCGCGCCGTAGACCAGCGCGAAGGCGAGGATCGCGCCGACGCCGGCCACCCCGGAGACGGCCCAGACCCCGGCCAGCGGCACGAAGGTGAGCAGCCCGACCGCGCCCAGTCCCGCGCCGGCGGTGATGCCGAGGATGCCCGGCTCGGCGAGCGGGTTGCGGCAGACCGCCTGCACGGTGGTGCCGGCGACCGCGAGGGCCGCGCCGGCGAGCGCCGCGGCGGCGACCCGCGGCCACCGCTGGTCCAGCACGAAGGTGTACGCCGGCCCGGTCCGCCCCTGCAGCCAGTTCACGACGTCGCCGAGCAGCAGCCACGTGTCCCCGGCGAGCATGCCGGCGGTCACCGCGGCGACGGCGGCGACCGCTGCCACCACGACGACGGTCCGGTGGAAGGCACCGGAGCGGACGGCGGCGTGGCCGCCGGGCGGGCGGCGGGTGGGGCCGGCGTCGCGGTGCCGGCGGGCGAGCCAGATGAGGATCGCCGCGCCGAACAGCGTGGTCACCACACCGGTGGGGATGTCGACGCCGGCCTGGGCGCCCATGACGGCGCGCAGCAGCACGTCGGAGCCGAGGACGATGACCATGCCGGCGATGCCCGACAGCGGCAGCAGCACGCGGTGCCGGTGCACGCCGGGCACAAGCCGCCCGAGCAGCCGGACGATGACCGGCGCGCACAGGCCGACGAAGCCGACCGGGCCGGTCAGGGTCACCGCCGCGGCGGACAGCAGCACGGCGAGCACCACCACGATCAGCCGGGTACGCCGCACGTCGAGCCCGAGGACGGTCGCCGTGTCGTCGCCGAGGGCGAGGATGTCCAGGCGGTGGCCGAGCAGCAGCAGCGCGCCGACGGCGACGGCGATGACCGGGGCGAGCTGGGTCAGCGCGACCAGGTCGCTCTGCACGAGCGAGCCGTTGCCCCACGCGAACAGCCCGATCGTGCCCTGTTCGAAGAGGAGCATCAGCAGCGTCGTCAGCGAGTTGAGGGCGAGCGCGGTGGCCGAGCCGGCGAGGATGAGCCGGGTGGTGCCGGCCTGCCCGCCCGCGGACATCGCCAGCACGAGCGCGGCGGCGGCCAGGCCGCCGCCGAAGGCGAGCGCGCCGGCCGGCAGGGCGGGCAGCGCGATGCCGAACGCGGCGACGCTGACGATCGCCAGGTGGGCGCCCGCGTTGACGGCGAGGGTGTCCGGCGAGGCGAGCGGGTTGCGGGCGACCGACTGCAGCGCGGCGCCGGCGAAGCCCAGCGCCAGGCCGATGGCGAGCCCGGCGAGCAGCCGGGGCACCCGGGAGGCGACCAGCACCCTGGCCGCCTCGTCGTCGCCGCCGGTGACCAGGCGCAGCAGGTCGAGGGCGCCGACGGTGGAGGTGCCCTGGGTGAGGTGCACCGCGGTGATCGCGAGCAGCAGCAGCGTCGCGGCGGCGAAGGCTCCGGTGACCCGCGGAGCCGAGATCCGCGCGGCCGGAGCCGGCCGGACGGCCGACTCCGGGCGCGGGGGCGCGGTCAGCTGGGTCACACCGTGTAGGTCTTCACGAGCTGGTCGATGTACTGCTTGCCGGAGAGCGGGCCGCCGAAGGTCCAGATCCCGTCCGGCATCCGGTGCAGGTTGCCCTTCTGCACGAACGGCAGGGACTTCCAGATGGCGTTGCCGGCCAGGCCGTCGGCGAAGACGTCGGTGCCGTCCGAGGCGTTGTAGAAGAAGTGCAGGTTCGGGTCCTTGAGGACGGTCAGCCCCTCGACGTCCGTCTGGCCCAGGCCCCACACCTCGTCGGTCTTGCCGGTCCAGGCGTTGGTGAGGCCGAGCTGGATGCCGATCTGGGAGACCAGCGCGCCCTGGCCGAACATGCGGATGCTGACCGTGCTGCCCTCCTTCCAGCCGTCGGCGATGGCGAACGGCCGGCCGGCCGCACCGGCGTCGGCGATCTTCTTCCTGCCGTCGGCGAGGGCGGCGTCGAAGTCGGCGAGCAGCTTCTCCGCCTCGGCGGTCTTGCCGACCGCGGTGGCGATCATGTTCAGGTCCGACCGCATCCGGCCCAGGTTGTCCGCCGCGTCGCTGCCCTTGGTCACGAGGACCGGGACGTACTTCTCCAGTTGGGCGACGAGGGCGCCGCCCCGGTCGTCCTCCATGACGACCAGGTCGGGCTGGAGGGCGACGATGGAGTCGACGCTCGGTTCGGCCCGGGTGCCGACGTCCTTCACCGACGGGTCAAGCTTGGCGGCGGTGACCCAGGTGCCGTAGCCCTTGGTGTCGGCGACGCCGACCGGCATGACGCCGAGACCGACGAGCATCTCGACCTCGCCCCACTCCAGGCCGACGACCTTGGTCGCCGGGGTCGTGAAGGTGACGGCCTTGCCGCGGCTGTCGGTGACGGTGACCGGCCCGCCGGTGGCGGAGGCGGAGGCCGCCGGGGCGCCGGTGTCCTCGGTGGTGCCGCAGGCGCTGAGCAGTAGGGCGGCCGCGGCGGCGACCGCCGCGGTGACACGGATTCGGATCATGGGGATCTTTCTCGGGTAGTGACGGATTCAGCCGGGCACCCGGCTGGTGTGCCGGCCGACCGGTCGGGTGGAGAGGAGGCCGGTCACCGGGTCCGGGACGACCTCGACCCGGATGCCGTACGCGGCGGTGAGCGCCTCCTCGGTGAGCACGTCGCGGGGGGCGCCGGTGGCGCGGACCCGCCCGGCGTGCAGCAGGACCACCTCGTCGGCCACGGCGGCGGCCTGGTTGAGGTCGTGCAGGACCACGCCGACCGCGACACCGTGCTCGTCGGCGAGGTCCCGGACCAGGTCGAGGATCTCCACCTGGTACCGCAGGTCGAGGAACGTGGTGGGTTCGTCGAGCAGCAGCACCGGGGTGTCCTGGGCCAGGCAGGTGGCGAGCCACACCCGCTGCAGTTCGCCGCCGGAGAGTTCGTCCACCGGCCGGTCGGCCATCGCGGCGACGCCGGTGACGGCCATGGCCCGGGCGATCGCGGCGGGGCCCTCCGGGTCGTCGGCCCGCCAGCGGCCCCGGTAGGGGTGGCGCCCGTAGCCCACCACGTCGCGGACGGTGACGCCGCTGGGCACCGGCCGGCTCTGGGCGAGCAGGGTGACGCGGCGGGCGAACTCCCGGGCGGGCAGGCCGGCGGCGTCGCCGCCGTCGGCGAGCAGCACCTGGCCGTCGCCGACCGGGTGCAGCCGGGCCAGGGCCCGCAGCAGGGTGGACTTGCCGCTGCCGTTGGGCCCGACGAGGGCCGTCACGGTGCCCGCCCGCAGCGCGATCGACGCCCCGTGCACGACGGTCGCGCCGTGGTAACCCAGGCTGAGTCCCACCCCGCGAAGGGGCGGACCGGCGGCACTCGGCGGCACTGCACTCGACATGACGGTTAGGTTAGCCTTACCTGATCGGGTGTCAAGACGCGGGGGGCCGCACGGTCCGAACGTCCGACGCCGGCCGTCCACTCCGCCACCTCTGCGCTCCCGGGGGCGGGGCAGGGCTTCAACCCGCACCGCCGCGGCGGTAGCGTGGCGCCACATCGTCGCCCGTGGGGCGTGTTCTCCCCGGCGTGGCGCTCGCGATCGTACGGAGGCTGCAGCATGTCCCACGGCGACGAGCCGTTCGCGGACCGCGACGAGAACGTGTCGCGGCCGAACTTCGACCTCGCCTTGCGCGGCTACGACCGGCGGCAGGTCGACCGGCACCTCGACGAGCTCGACGGCGAGCTGGCACGGGCGGTGGCCGAGCGCGACGAGGCGCACGCCCGGGTCGGCACGCTCACCGCCCGGGCCGAGCATCTGGAGGCGGAGCTCGCCGAGCTGCGCGAACGGCCGGCGCGCGTCGACCGGGCCGCGTTCCGTGACCTGGGCCCGATGGTCGAGCAGATCCTGGCGCTCGCCGAGCGGCAGGCCGAGATGATCGGTGAGGCCGCCGGCCAGCGCGCGGCCGAGCTGGAGGCGGAGGCGGAGCGGGCGCTCGCCGACGCCCGGGAGCACGCGACGCGGACGGTGCGCGAGTTCGAGGAGGAGCTGGCCGCCCGGCGCGCCGAGCAGGAGAAGGTTGACGAGGAGCGGCGCGACGCCGCCCAGGCCGAGCTGGCTGAGATCCGCACCGCCGCCGAGCAGCTACGGGAGGCCGGCGAGGCCGCCCACGAGCGGGCCCGGCAGGAGGCCAGCCGGATCGAGGAGCAGAGCACCCAGCGGGTCGAGCAGGCCCGGGCGGAGGCCGAGGCGTTCCTGACCTCCGCCCGGACCCAGATCCAGCAGGAGGTTCAGGCGGCCCGCACCCGGACGCAGGAGGAACTGGGGCGCTGGCAGTCCACCGTGGAGCGGGAACTCAACGACAAGCGCACCGCCGCCGAGCAGGAGCTGACCGAGCAGCGCGCGACGGTCGAGCGGGAGCTGACCGCCCAGCGCACCGCCGCCGAGCAGGAGATCGCGGCGCTCATCGCCGAGGCCCAGGAGTACGCCACGAAGGTGCGGCAGCGCGCCGACGAGCAGGCGACCACCCACCAGCAGCAGCTCACCACGGTGCAGCAGGAGATCCGGGAACGGCGGGAGACGCTCACTCGGCTGCAGTCCGAGCTGGACACCGTCCAGCAGCAGCTCACCCAGGTGCGCCAGGACGGCGAGTCGACCGAGCAGGAACTGCTCAAGCTGCGCCAGCGGCTCGCCACGACCCGCCGGGAGCTGACCGACGAGCTGCACCGGCTGGAGGAGGCACGGCGCGCGGCGGACTCCGCCGAGAAGCACGCGAAGGAGGTACGCGCGCGGGTCAAGCGCGAGGCGAAGCGGGTGGCCGACCTGGCCGCGGCGGCGGTGCTGGCGGCCGCCACCGGTGGCGCCGAGACGGCGGAGTACCCGCAGGTGACGCCGCGTGCCTCGGCCGATCCCGCGCCCGCCGGCACCGGGAACGTGACGGAACTCGACGCGTCCGCCCACTCCGGCGCGCACCGGGCACCCGAGCTCTCCGACGGCGGCCCCGCCGCGCCGACCGAGCAGGCGTCCACCCCCGACCCCTCGACCGCCGAGTCCCCCGACCCGAAGGAGCCCGCTACCGCCGTCGGCTGACCCCCGGCAACCCGGCCGGCCCTGCGTCGCCGGGTCAGCCGGGGCGGGTCAGCTCGTCGTAGTCGGCGGCGGTGAGTGGCGCCTGCGACAGCGACCCGTCGGCGCGGGGCACCTCCAGGGGCTGGCCGTCGCGCAGGAACGACACCGAGTCGACCTCGGCGCGGGCGGTGAGCGTGCACACGATCTGGCCGAAGGCGAGCACCTCGTCGCTGCGGCCGGTCTCCTCGCGGGCCTCGGGCACATCCACCTCGGCCCGCGTACCGGCGAGGCGCACGCCCGCGACGGTGACCGCGCCCGGCAGCGCGCTGGTCAGGCCGTCGTCCCGCTCGGACTGGCTCGGACCGGCGAGCAGGTGCTCCAGGTGCTCGTCCACCGGCGGCGAGGTGTCGAGGCGGCGGACCACCGGTACGAGGCGGTCGTTCCGGACGAAGCAGAGGACCTCGTCGAACCGCCCGGACGGGGCGGAGGTGGCGGTGCCCGGCGTGGGGAACGGGCCGGGCGGCACCTCCACCGCACGTGGCGCGTCGTCGGTGGGGACACCGCAACCGGCCAGCAGCACGGCGAGCAGGGCGGCCACCGCCGCGCGGCCGTTCACTCCACGCTCCCGGGCAGCTCGACCCGGAAGCGGGCCCCGCCACCGGGCCGGTCGCCGGCCGTGGCCCGGCCGCCGTGTGCGGTGGCGTGCTGCGCGACCAGGGCCAGCCCGAGGCCGGTGCCGTCGGTACCCGCGCGGGCATGGGCGGCGCGACCGCGGACGAACCGGTCGAAGATGATCTCGCGGTCGTCCACCGGGACGCCGGGCCCCTCGTCGTCCACCTCGACGATCGCGGTGGCGCCGGCGGCCGACAGGCGCACCGCGACGGGTCCGCCGCCGTAGCGGGTGGCGTTCTCCAGCAGGTTGACCAGCACCTGCTCGATACGCCGCCGGTCCACCCGCCAGTCCGCCGGCGTGCCGGGCTCGACCCGGACCAGGTCCTCCGACAGCCCGTGGGCGCGGCACACCTCGCGGGCGAGGGACCCCACGTCCACCGACTCGCGCTGGGCCGGCTGGTCGGTGCGGGCCAGTTCGATGAGGTCGTTGACCAACTGCTGGAAGCGGTCGATCTCGGCGGCCACCAGTCCCGCCGCGGTGGCGGTCCGCTCGTCGTGGTGGTCGCGCCGGCGGGCCAGGACGCTGGTCGCGGCGGAGAGCGTCTGCAGCGGCGAACGCAGCTCGTGGCTCACGTCGGCGGCGAAGCGGCGGTCCCGTTCGATGCGCCGGGCCAACTGGTCGACCATGTCGTTGAAGGAGGTCGACAGGCGGGTCAGGTCGGGGTCCGTGGCCGGGGTCAGGCGGGTGGTGAAGTCGCCGGCCGCGATCCGCTCGGCGGCGTCCGCGACGGCGGTCAGCGGGCGCAGGCTGTGCCGGGTGGCGTACCAGCCGAAGGCCGCGCCGGCGCCGGCCACCATGATCGCCACCGCGGTCAGCGCCAGCGCGAGGACCTGGAAGGTCTCCTCCAGCTCGCGCAGCGAGGTCAGCTCGTAGTAGCTCGCGCCGTCGGGCAGGGGCACCCCGACCAGCAGGGTGGGCTGCCCGGCCAGCCGGACCCGCTGCACCGCCGGCTGACCGGCGCGGACGCGTTGCTGCAGCGCGTTCGGCACGCGGGTCGACGTGGTCTCGGCGGTCCGCGCGTACCAGTGGCCGTCGAGGTAGAGCAGGGGTCGGCGGGCGGTGCCGGTGTCCAGCGACCGCAGCACCTCCCGCACATCGGGCTGGTCGGTGTCCAGCCCCGTGCTGACCACCGCCGCGTCGAAGTACGCCGCCCGCACCGCGGTGCGCTCCCGCTCGTCGAGCAGGGTGCGCCGGGTCAGGTCGTAGGAGATCAGCGCCATCGACGACGCCAGCAGCGCCGCGCCGACGGCGAACCCGGCGGTCACCCGCGCGCGGAGCCCGAGCCGCCTGATCATCGCTGGAGCTTGTAGCCGAGGCCGCGCAGCGTGACCAGGTGCCGCGGGTTGCCCGGTTCCGCCTCGATCTTCTGCCGCAGCCGGCCGACGTGCACGTCGACCAGGCGTTCGTCGCCGCTGTCGTATCCCCAGACCCGCTGGAGCAGCTGCTGCCGGGACAGCACCCGGCCGGCGTGTTCGGCCAGCTCGCAGAGCAGCCGGAACTCGGTCCGGGTCAGCGCCACCGGCTGTCCGCCGCGGCGCACCTCCCCCGCGTCCGGGCTGATCTCCAGGTCGCCGATGACCTGTACGGCCACCGGGGCGGCGATGCTGCGGGCGCGGCGGCGCAGCGCCCGCAGCCGCGCGGACAGTTCCTTGATCGCGACCGGCTTGACCACGTAGTCGTCGGCCCCGGCCTCGAGCGCGGCGACGATGTCGTGGGTGTCGTCGCGGGCGCTGACCACCACGATGGGGACGTCGTCGTCGCGGCGCAACTGGCGGATTCCCTCGAAACCGTCGATACCCGGCAACATCAGATCGAACAGGACGTAGTCGGCCGGATCCGACCGCTGCATCCGCAGCCCCTCCTCCGCGGTGGCCGCGCCCCGTGCGGTGTACCCCTCCTCCTCCAGGGCGAGCAGCAGTGCCAGCCGGATGCGGTCGTCATCCTCGATCACCAGTACGGCCGTCATAACGGCATCATCCCCGGCGGCGCCGCCACCGCCCAGTTCCGGGGTCTCGCCGACGGATTTGTCATGTGACTGTCATACAACCGCACCGGCCGCTACAAGACCCACTTGGAAGGTGAGAGGCGTGCTGGGACGACCGTGGTGGGAGGGAGGGCAGGAATGACCGGAGCACAGCCCGTGCCGCCCGAGTGCCCGGTGCGGCGGGTGGAGATCGGCATCACCGACGACCTGCACCTGGCGGGCGTGTCGGAGGTCGGGCTCCTGTTCGACCGCGTCCTGGCGCTGGAACCGGACGAGGTGGTCGTCGACCTGTCCGCCTGCCGGCACATCGACGCCGCCGCCATCGGCCTGCTGCTCGACGTGCACCGGCGCCTGACCCGACGCCGGGCCGTGCTCACGTTGCGGGACCCGAGTCCCCGGATCCGGAGCATCCTGCAGACCGCGCGGGTGGACGGCGTGCTGCCGATCGTCACAAGCGATACGACCGGGACGACGTCGACACCCCGACGCCCCATGTCCGCCGTCGTCTCCGCCGTCCACGGCCGTGCGCGCGTCGTGGCACCGCCGCTGGCCTGAGAGGAGGCGGATTGACCGGCAACGCCCTCGTCCACGCCCTCGCCGTCGGCGTCGTCGTCGGCGTGCTCGGGCGGCTCGTCCTGCCCGGACGCGCCGCCGCACCGGTGTGGCTCACCGTGGCCGTGGGCCTCGGCGCCGCCCTGCTCGGCACCATCACCGCCCGGCTCGTCGGCGTCGACGTCGCCGCGCCCAGCGTGCTGCGGCTGGTCGTACAGGTCAGCTTCGCCGCCACTGCCGTCGTGCTCGCGGTGGCCACGGCGGCCCGCGCGCCGCACCCGTCGGAGCGCGGCGGCACCCGGTGGCGGCCCGCGGCCGACCCGACCTCCGTGCCGGCGGACCAGGAAGGGAACCCACGATGACCGTCGTGCCGGACGACAACATGATGACCCTGATCTGCGACGGTTGCGGCGAGACGGCCGTGAGCACGGCCGTCGTGCTGCCCGACGCCGAGGTGGTCTGGACGCTCGTGTCCGAGCATGGCTGGAGCGGTTCGCCGTTCGCCACCGGCCCGCACCGGTGCCCCCGGTGCACGCCCCTGCCCGTCACCGGCCGGACGGCCGGCGCGAGCCCCCTCGTCGTCGACGACCTCGACGACGTCGGCGAACCCGTCCCGCACGGCGGCGACCCCGACGCCGACCCGCTGCGCATCGCGCTGGCGCAGGCGACGGAGCAGGACGGTCGCGTTGTCGTCGACCTCTCCGCCGTCGAGCACATCGACTCCGCCGGTCTCGGGCTGCTGGTCCGCGCCCGCCAGGAGGCGCGCCAGCGCGGCGCGGAGCTGTGTCTGTACGCCCCCTCCCGGTTCGTGCTGACCGTGCTGCACACGATGCGCCTCGACGCCGCGTTCCCCGTCGTCGCCGCCGCCCGGCACGACGCGCCCGCCCAGCCCGAGGTGCTCGTGTAAGGGGCGGCCACCACGCCGTCGCCGGCGCCCACCCGCGTTCCCCCGCCGCCCCCTCCGGAGATGAGGACACCCGAATGGTCATGCCCTGGCCCCTGCCCGAGAACGACCCCTTCCACCCGGCCTGGGAGCCGCCCGCACCGGACGACGAGGACACCCGGCTCGCCGCGATGACCGCGCAGCGGCTCAGCACCGACTGGACGACGCGCCGCCAGCAGATCACGGTGACCGTGCAGAACCGGGTGGTCATCCTCGCCGGCACGGTGAGCGACTCCGACGCCCGCCAGGTCGCGGGTGAGCTGGCATGGGACATCCCGGGCGTCACCGACGTGTGCAACACGCTGCGCGTGGCACAGCGCGGGCGTCACCACCGCTGACGCAGCGGCTGCCCGGCGACCGGGGTCGCCGGGCGGCCGCTGCCCGCGGTGCGCGGTCAGGACGCCGAGCAGGCCAGGTCCGTCGGCGCGGTGCTCGGGCCGCTGGCGGTGAACCCGAACGTGGTGCTCGCGCCGGCGGCGAGGGCACCGTTGTACGGCTCGTTGGTCACCGTGTTGCGACCGCCCGAGGTGGTCAGCCGGCCGTTCCACAGCGAGGCGACGGACGAGCCGCTCGGGTTGGTCCAGGTGACCCGCCAGGAGGTGGTCGGGCTGGTGCCGGTGTTCGTCACCGTCACCTGTCCCTGGTAACCGCCCTGCCACGAGTTGGCCACCGACCACGTCGCCGTGCAGCCGCCGCCCCCACCGTCGCCCGGCGGGGTGGTGACGGTCCGACCGGCCGAGGGTGGTGACACGTTGCCGGCGGCGTCCCGCGCCCGGACGGTGAAGGTGTACGTGCTCTCAGCGGTCAGACCCGTCGCCCGGTACGTGGTGCCGGCGACGGTGGCGACGACCGTGGCCGGGCCACTGCCGGTCGCACGCAGCACCTCGTACCCGGTGACGCCCACGTTGTCGGTGGCGGCGGCCCAGGTCAGGGTGGCCGCCGTGGCGGTCACGTCGCTGGCGGCCGGCTGCCCCGGGGCGGTCGGCGCGACGGTGTCGCCGCCGTCTCCGCCGCTGTAACGCTCGGCGAGGCTGAGGCCGGTGGTGGAGCCGGCGCCCCCGAGCCGGACCTGGTGGTCGAGGCCGACGAACTTCCCGTTGTGCTGCCAGAGCGCCGGCTTGAGGATCTGGTTGTACTTCGTCTCGTCCCAGCTGGTCCAGTCGTCGCGCAGCAGGCCCCCGGTGTCGCCGGAGTTCGGGTTCAAGCACCAGAACGTGTGGTGGATCCCGTACTCCTTCATCATGTCGCGCAGCGCGCCCATCCACTTGTCCTGCCGGGCGTCCTGGCCGAGACGCCCGCCCCACTCGCCCACCAGCAGCGGCGCGGTGCCGTTCTCGTGGATGTAGAGCCAGTTCGGCCGCCACACGTCGTTGATCAGGGACTCCTTGTCGAAGTCCTTCTGGAACCAGGGCTGCTCGTAGACGAGCGGCCCGTAGTCGTGCGGCGAGTAGACCAGCTGGTCCTGGTGGGCGCCAAGGTTGACCGGGTGGTCGGCGACGCCGCGCAGGTTGCCGCCCCACCAGTTGTAGAAGTAGTTGGGGCTCAGGTCCGGGTCGGTGTTCGGCGAGTTCCACGTCTCGCCGGGACGCGGGTAGACCTCGATCCCCTCGCACAGGATCAGCAGGTTCGGGTTGATGGCGAGCATCCGCCGGCCGGCGGTCTCGCAGGCGTGCTTGAAGTTGTCCTGGTCGGTGCTGGCGTCCCACTTGGCGCGCGGCGGCTGGTTCGGCGTGCCGTGCGGCTCGTTCTTGACGTCCATCGCGACGATCGTGTCGTTGTTGCGGTAGCGGGTGGTGACCCACTCCCAGCCCTGGTAGAACAGCTCCGGCGTGATGGTGCCCTTCCACCAGACCGGGTAGACGTGGCCGGAGTTGTCGGCCTCGGCGCTGTGCACGTCGAGCATGACCTTCAGGCCGTACTGCTCGCAGAGCTGCAACCAGTGGTCGAAGACCTGCAGGTTGTTCATTCCGGTCAGCTCGGGGTTGACGTAGGTGTTGACGTTCGGCACCACCGTCTGGCCGGCCTTCCACTCCAGCAGCAGCTGGGTGGAGATCGGCACCCGGACGATGTTGATGCCACGCTCGGCCATCTGCCGGGTGACGGTCTTCAGGTTGGCCGACCACAGGCCGTGGAACACCCGTTCGGAGGCGTTGAAGCCGAACCAGTTGACGCCGGTCAACCAGACCTGGTTGCCGGCCTCGTCGACGATCTTGTTGCCGTCGGTGTGCAGCCAGTCGGTGGCGGGCGCGGCTGCGGCGGCTGGGGCGGGAGCGTCGGGCGCGGCGGCCGCCACCGCCGCCGGAGCCGTCAGTGCGACGGCGGCGCAGGCCGCCACGACGACTCCTCGCATACGTGGGCGTACAGGCATGTGCTGTCCTTCGGATGGTGGGGATGTGGCTCGGACCACCGTCCCGGCCCGGCGGCCCGCACCCGTGGGAGCGCTTCCATCGAAGGTTAAGGGTTCGATACCCGCAAGGGAAGGACGCACCACAGCGCGGTTCATCGATATTGATGGACGCCTGCACATGATCCAGACTGTCCGTGACTGCCCTGTGCTCTTGAACGGCGACGGGCAGTATCGGTAAGAATCTTAACTGTCCGCCCCCGCGGGCCCGCCCGCCGGAAATCACCACGAGACCCGCGAGGACGAATGGACGTGCAGATCCTGGGACCGCTCGAGGTCCTCGTCGAGGGCACGGCCGTGCCGCTCGGGGGCCGCCGGAACCAGATGATCCTCGCCGTGCTCGCGGCCGAGGCGAACCGCGTGGTGCCGGTCGACCGCCTGGTCGACGCGGTGTGGGACGAGGCGCCACCGCCGACCGCCCGCAGTCAGGTGCAGATCTGCGTCTCCGCGCTCCGGCGGGCGCTGTCCCGGGCGGGCGCACCGGACGTCATCGCCACCCGCCCGCCCGGGTACCTGGTCCGGATCGGCACCGGCCACCTCGACGCCGACGTCTTCGACGACCTGGTGACGTACGCGCGGGTACTTGTCGAGAACGGCCGCGACGCGGACGCGGCCGTGGAACTGCGGCGGGCCCTCGCGCTCTGGCGCGGGCCGGCGCTGGGCGCCCTGCCCAGCCGGGTGCTGGCGGCCGCCGCCGGGCGGCTGGACGAGCGCCGGCTCACCGCCACCGAGGAGCTGATCCGCGTCGAACTGGCCCTGGGCCGGCACGACGACCTCATCGACGAGCTGACCGCCCTCGTCGCGGAGCACCCCCTGCGGGAACGGCTGCACGGCCACCTGATGCTGGCGCTCTACCGGGCGGGCCGGCAGGCCGAGGCGCTGCGGGCGTACCGGCACGCGCGGACCCTGCTGGTCGAGGAGCTGGGCATCGAGCCGGGGGCCGAGCTGCGCCGGCTGGAGAAGGCGATCCTGGTCGGCGCGCCCGAGCTGGACCCGCCCGCCCGCTCCCCGAATCCGGCGGCGCCGGCCCGCGCCGCGCCGCGGCCGGCCGCGCCGTGCCTGCTCCCGGCCGCCATCGCCGACTTCACCGGGCGGCGGGACGAGACCCGCCGGCTCGTCGCCCGCCTCGCCGAGGTCACCACCACCGCCGCTCCCGTGGTGGTCGTGACCGGCGCGCCGGGGACCGGCAAGACGGCCACCGCCGTGCACGTCGCACACCGCGTCCGCGGCGCCTTCCCCGACGGGCAGCTCTACGCCCACCTGGCCGGCTCCGGCCCCGCCCCCACGGCTCCCGGCGAGATCCTCGTACGGTTCCTGCGCGCGCTGGGGATGAGCGGGAACGCGATACCGGACGGCGTCGAGGAGCGCGCCGAGCTGTTCCGCAGCCACCTCGCCGACCGGCGGGTCCTGGTGGTGCTCGACGACGTCGGCGACGAGTCCCAGGTGCCGCCGCTGCTGCCGGGCAGCGTCAGCTGCCGGGTCCTGGTCACCAGCCGGTCCCGGCTGCCCGGGCTGCCCGGCGCCGACCGGGTCGAGGTCGGCGCGCTGGACCGGGAGTCCGCGGTGGAACTGCTCGGCCGCATCGCCGGCCCGGAACGGGTACGGGAGGAGACCGGCCCGGCGCTGACGATCGCCGAACTCTGCGGCGGCCTGGCCCTGGCGCTGCGCATCGCCGGGGCACGGTTGGCCGCCCGCCCGCACTGGCGCCTCGCCCGGCTGGCGGACCGGCTCGCTGACGAGACCCAGCGCCTCGACGAGCTGGAGCACGGCGAGCTGGGCATCCGGGCCAGCCTGTCGTTCAGTTACGACGCCCTGCGGGAACGGGACCGGCAGATGCTGCTGCGGCTCGTCCTGCTCGACGTGCCCGAGGTGACCGCGTGGATGGGCGGGGCCCTGGCCGACACCGACCCGGCCGCGGCCGAGGAGTCGCTGGAGCGGCTGGTGGACGCGCAGTTGCTGGAGGGCATCGTGGACGACGGCGGGCCCAGCCGGTACCGGGTGCCCGAGCTGGTGCGGGTCTTCGCCCGGCAGCGCTCCGCCGTCGCCGACGCCCCGGCCGAGGTCGACGCCGCCCGGCGGCGGTTCCTCGGCATGCTGCTGCACCTGACCGACGAGGCGCACCGCCGCGAGTACGGCGGCGACTTCACCGTCCTGCACGGTCCCGCCGAGCGCCGGCCGCTCCCGCCGGAGCAGGTCGACCGGCTGCTGGCCCGGCCCGTCGACTGGCTGGACACGGAGCGGATGACGCTTGTCGCGGCCGTCCGGCAGAGCGCCGCGCTCGGCTGGTCGGCGTACTGCTGGGACCTGGCCCTCGGCGCGGTGACCCTCTTCGAGGCCCGCGCGCACTTCGACCTCTGGCAGGAGACCGCCGGGCTGGCGCTGGCCTGCGCCACGGCGGCCGGCGACGCCCGGGGCGAGGCCGCCATGCACTACTCGGCCGGCACCCTCCTGCTGTTCCAGCGCCGAATGGACTGCGCGGCCGACCGGCTGGAGGCCGCCCGGGCCGGCTTCGAACGCTGCGCTGACGGACACGGGCTGGCGCTCGTGCTGCGCAACCTCGCGCACGTCGACCGGCTCGCCGACCGCCCCGAACGGGCCCGCCGCCGGTACGCCGCGGCCCTCGACGGGTTGCGCGCGGCCGGTGACCTCGTCGGTCAGGCGCACGTCCTGCAGAACCTCGCCAGCCTCGCCCTGGAGGCCGGGCAGCCCGACCGGGCACGGGCCCTGCTGGACGAGTCGCTCGCGCACTGCCGCCGCGCCGGAGCGCACCGGGTCGAGGCGCAGGTCCTGCACCGGCTCGGGGACGTGGCACTGCACGAGGACGACGCCGCCCGCGCGGTGGAGGCGTACGCGGCGGTGCTGCGGTCGGTGCGGCACGTCGGCGACCGCATCGGCGAGATGTACGCGCTGCTCGGCCTGGGCCGGGCCGCCGCCCGGCTGGACCAGCACGACACCGCGTCGGCACGACTGTCCGAGGCGCTGCACCTCGCGCGGGAGGTCGGCGAACGGTTCGTCGAGGGGAAGGCGCTGCACGCGCTGGCCGACCTGGATGTCGCCCGGGGACGCACCGACCTCGCGGTGGGTCGGCTGGCCGAGGCCGCCACCATCTTCGAGGCCATCTCCGCCACGCGGTGGCGGGCGCGGGTCCTCGCCGCGCTCGCCACCGCCCGGCAGGCCGCGACCGCCCCCGGCGGCCGCGCGCCGGTTCACCGGAGCGACACCCACACCTCCTGGAGCCGGTGGTCGGAGAGCCGCTCGGCCGAGCGCAGGTCGTAACGGTGCACCTCGACCGGACCCCGGGTGAGGGTCCAGTCGACCCGCCAGAAGGGCAGCGGCCGGTCCAGCACACTGTCCCAGTCGAAGCCGGTGGGGCTGTCGAACTTCCAGGTCAGCGGGAGCAGGTCGCGGCTGGCCCGGGTGGCGTCGTCGGTCAGGTCCCGCAACCGGTCCATGTTTCCCATCGCCGAGGTGGAGTTGAAGTCACCGGAGATCAGCGCCGGGTGCGGGTTGGCCGCCACATCCGCCTCGAGGCCACGGATCTCCTCCTGCCGCCAGTCGAACTTGCGCCGGTAGTACCGGTCGAAGTCGAAGTCGGAGAAGAAACTGAGGTCGACCGCCGTCTGCACGGTGATGTGCACGTTGTACGCGCTGAGCACCCGGTCGCCCACCCGCAGGTCGGTCCGCAGCACCTTGGCCCGGTCGAAAACCCGCTTGAACGGGGTGCCCGGATCGGCGGCGAGTGCCACGTCCGGCCCGACCGGCGGCTGGGCCACGATCGGATACCGGGACAGCGTGAGCAGCTCCCCCCGGCGGGCGATGTGGTGATCCGGGAACTCCCGGCGGAGCCGGTCGTCGTCGGCCAGCGGGTGGTAGCCGGCCTCCCCGGTGCCCGGGATCCAGATCACGTGCTCCTGCAGCAGGTAGACGTCGGCGTTCTGGCGCTTGAGGTACGCGTAGAGCGCCTCGGTGTCGTCCCACTGGTCCCAGTACTGGGTGTTCCAGGACACCACGTGCAGCGCCCCCGCCGGCACCGGCCGGTCCCCCGGACGCAGGGCGTGCCAGTTCAGGCCGCTCTGGTCGACGCCGAGCGCCACCCCGGCCAGGGCCAGCAGCGCCGCCCACCGCCGGACCCGGCCCGCGGCGCCCGCCGCCGCGAGCAGCACGAGCCCGGGCAGCCCGAGCAGCGCGACCGGCGGCACCGCGTCGAGCAGCAGCGACCAGTGCCAGTGTCCGCTGACCGCGCGGCGCAGCAGCGCGTACGCGAGCCAGAGCGCGGCCCCGGCGAGCACCAGGACGCCGTACACCTGCCGGGCCCGGGCGGCGCCGCGCCGCCACCAGGGTCGCGGCGCCGCCGCCACGACGGCGGCCGCCGGCTCCTCGGGCCGGATGGGCGCGAGCGTCGTCATCGGCCCGCCTCCCCCGCCGCCGCGGCCGGGACCGGCGACGGCCCGCCCGGTGGCGTGGTCACGGCGACCGCCGCGGGCGGCCCCGCCGCCCGGCCCGCCGGCACCCGGTACAGCCGGCGGAACCGGGGGCTCGCCGCCCACTGGAGCAGACCGACCGCCAGGCCGGCGGTGACCGCGGTGTGCACCGCCAGGTGCGCCAGCGTGAAGAAGGCCAGGAACGCCCAGCCGCGCTCCCGGCGGACGAACCGGTACTGCCCGGCGTCGGCCGCGACGCTGCCGGCCAGCGCGGCCAGCGGCAACGCCGCCGCCGCGGGGTGGACGGCCGCCAGTGGCAGGGCCGCGACGGCGGCCGCGCCGAGCAGGGCCGCGACCGCCCGCCCACCGGTCTCCATGCCCTGCATGGCCCGGCCCCGGTCCAGGTAGAACGGCACCCGCAGCCGGCTGCGCACGAACGCCTTGCGCAGCAGCGGACGCAGCCGGCTCTCGTCGCTGAGCCGCCCCCGGATGCGGGACGTGAGCAGCATCGGGTGCCGGCGGGACAACCGCTCGGCATGGTCGATCTCCTCGGTCTGGCGCAGCGCCGGGTTGAACCAGCCGGCCTCCTCGAAGGCGCTGCGCCGGACCGCCCCCAGGGCGTAGAACCCACCGCTGACCAGGCCCTCGGCGCTCCTGCGCCAGTAGTGGTACTGGAGGATGCGGTACTGGCCGACGAGGGTCTCCGGGAACAGCGGCTCGGCGTCCGGCACGCCGAAGACCGCGCCGTAGCCGGCCGGCTCGGCGAGCAGCGCCACCGCCTCGGCGACCGCGTCGGGATGCAGGGTCAGGTCGGCGTCCAGGAAGAAGATCACTTCGCCCCGGGCGTGCGCCACCCCCAGGTTGCGGGCGGCGCCGGGGCCACCGTTACGGGCCGCGCGGACCAGGGTGCAGGGGTGCCGGGCGGCCCGCGCCGCGCTGTCGTCGGTGCTGGCGTCGTCGACGACGACCACCTCGACCGGCCGGTACCGCTGGGCGGCCACCGACCGCAGGCAGAGATCGATCGTACGGCTGTCGTTGTACATCGGGACGACCACCGACACGAGTGGTACGAACGTCATCGGGCAACTTCCCTCTCGGTGACTCGGTAGGCGGGACTTCATTCAGGCGGGCAGTCGACCCAGCACGGCCACGCCGACCAGGAGCAGGCCCCAGACGGCGACGTTGGCGACGGTCGCCCGGTCCCGCAGCAGGACGCGGACCGGGTCGCCGCCGCCGCGCTCCACGAGCACGACCTGCAGGTAACGGAAGACGGCGAACAGGGCGCACGGGGCGGTGAGCAGCGCGGCCGGTCCGAACCGCGCCTCGGCGTGCAGGTACATCAGGTAGGTGACCACGGTCAGCGTCGCGGACAGCACCACAAGCTGGTCGAGGAACTGCACCGGGTAGCTGCGCAGCGCCGGCCGGTGCCCGGCGCCGGCCGCCTGCGCCTCGTGCCGCCGCTTGCCGAGGATCAGCACCAGGCACAGCGACAGCACGCAGACCATCAGCCAGCCGGCGACCGGGTGCCCGGTGGCCAGGTAGCCCTGGACCAGCCGCAGCACGAAGCCCGCCGCCACGACCAGGACGTCGACCAGCGGCACGTGCTTGAGCCCGCCGCTGTAGACGGCGTTGAGCAGCAGGTAGCCCAGGACCGGCCACCAGGACAGCGCCGAGGATGTGGCGACCAGGGCGGCCAGCGCCGCCGCGAGGGCGACCGCGCAGAGCACGGCCGCCGGCACCGGCACCGACCCGGCCGCGATCGGCCGGTGGCGCTTTGCCGGGTGCAGCCGGTCGCGGTGCCGGTCGGTGATGTCGTTGACGACGTAGACAAGCGAGGCGGCGACGGTGAAGGCGAGCACCGCGACGGCCACCCGGCCCAGCGTGCCCGCGTTCCACGACGGCGCGTCCAGCAGCGGCAGCGGGACGACGAGCAGGTTCTTCGGCCACTGGCCCGGGCGGAGCACGGCGATCAGGTGCCGCAGCGGCGGGACCGCCCGGACGCCGCGACCCGGCGGGGGCGGGGCGACCGGCTCGACCGGCGCGGGGGTGTCCAGGAGTGACATCTCGCCTCCGCCCTCAGAAGAAGATCTTCGCCACGGCCAGCGCGCCCTGCCGCCACGGCTCGCGGCTGGTCCGGCCGGTCGCGCCCGGGGCCGCCGTCGTGCGCTCGGCGCGCCACCACTGGTACGTGCGCAGGATCGCGTCCCGGTTGGACAGCCGCGGCGCGAAGCCCAGGCGGTCCCGGGCCTTGTCGATGCTCACGTACGAGTCGGCCATCAGCTTGTGCAGCAGCCGGCCGTACACCGGGGAGAGCCCGATCCGCTGCAGCCCGGCCAGCACGGCCAGGGCCGGGCGGGCCGGCAGCCCGACCACCCGCTTGCCGTGCCCGGCGGCGTCCAGCACCGCCTGGAAGTCCTCCCGCCAGGTGCCGAACTCGGCGGCGGCCAGGTTGTACGTGTCGTCGGCGACCGCCCGCGGCGCGCCCAGGACGGCCACCACCGCGTCCACCAGGTCCTCGAGCGCGAGCATCTGCACCCGCACGTCGCCGCGCCCGAGCACCGGGAAGTTCCGGCCCTCCTCGGCCCACTCGAAGAGCATGGCGAACAGCCCCATCCGGCCCGGGCCGAGGAAGGTCTTCGGCCGCAGGATCGTCACGCAGTGCCCGTCGGCCCGGTACTTCTCGGCGACCTCCTCCGCCTCCGCCTTCGCCGCGCTGTACGCGTCGACCGGCTCCCGCGGATGCTCCTCCGTGGTGGGTACCACGGTCGGCAGCCCGTAGACCGCGGTCGAGGAGATGTGCACCAGGCGGGGCACCCGCGCGGCGGCGGCCGCGCCGAGGACGCTCCGGGCGCCGTCGACGATGATCGAGCGGATCTGCTCGGCCGGGTAGCTGGGCAGCGCCGAGGCACAGTTGACCACCGCGGCGGCGCCGGCCAGGGCGGCGCCCATCGCGCGCTCGTCCCGGACGTCCGCGACGATCCAGTCCAGGCCGGCGGCCGGGGCGTCCGCCGGGCGCAGGTCGACGCCCCGGACGGGGTGCCCGTCGGCGAGCAGCCGCCGGACCAGGTGCGAGCCGAGCATCCCGCCGGCGCCGGTGACGACGATCGGTCCTACCACAGCGAGCTCACCTTCTCCTTCACGAAGCGGGCCACCAGCCGGGTGAGCCCCACCTCGAGGGTCTTGTCCAGGCAGGTCACCGCGTACTCGACGTCGGTGAGGTCGGTGACCAGCGGCGGCGCCAGCACCAGCGGGTTCTCCCCGTTGAGGGTGTAGTAGGTGTAGACGCCGTGGTCGCGGTAGAGCGCGTCCACCACGGCGCAGGTGATCAGCTTGAACCGGAACCGCGGGTCGCGGGCCAACCCGACCGGGGCCAGCTTCCCGACGAGGTCGAGCACCTTCGGCCCGCCGTCGAGGAAGACGCCCCACAGCGCGCCGCAGCCGTCCACCCGGGCCACCGCGTCGGGGTGCCGCTCGGCCAGCCGGGCCAGGCCGTCGCCGAGCACCCGGCCGATCTCCCGGGCGCGGGCCGGGTAGTCGTCGTCGAGGACGATGTTGACCGCCTCCAGCGCGGTCGCGGTCTCCTCGCCGAAGCCGTAGTACGTGGTGCTCGTGCTCTGCAGCAGGGCGTCGGTGAGGTTGTCGTAGGCCCGGCGGAACACCGGCTCGCGGGCGACGAAGGCAGAGATGGACGACTTGCCGCCACCGAAGGACTTGGAGGTGGTGAGCACGTCCGGCAGCAGGCCGGGGTAGCGCATGAAGTGGAACAGGCTGCCGGTCTTGCCCCAGCCGGTGTAGATCTCGTCGAAGATCAGGACGATGTCCTCGGCGTCGCACAGGTCACGCACCCCGCGCAGGAACTCCTCGGAGCAGGCCTGAATGGTGGAGGCGCTGAACGGCTCGATCAGCAGGGCGTAGACGTCGCCCCGGTGGCGCAGCACCGCCTCGCGGACCGACGCCAGGTCGCCGTAGCGGAACGTGTCGATGCCGGGGATGGTGGGGAAGGCGAAGCTGCGCGGCGCGCCGGTCAGGCCGCCGGAGCCGAGGAGCTTGCCGTGGAAGGCGATGTCGGCGCGCAGCACCGTACGCCGCTTCCCGCCGTGGTACTTGTACGCGAGCTTCACCGCGCCCTCGACGGCCTCGGCGCCGGAGTTCGGCAGGAACGACATGTTCAGATCCCCGGGCAGCACCGCGGCGAGGTTGTGGCTGAGCGCCGCCAGGTACGGCGAGAAGTAGGTCTTGTGCACCTCCATCCGCCGCTGCCGGGCGAAGCGCTCCCGGGCCGCCAGGATCCGCGGGTGGTTGTGGCCGTGGCCGAGCACCCCGACGCCGCCGGTGAGGTCGAGGATCCGGCGTCCGTCGCGCAGGGTGAGGTGGGCGCCCTCGGCCCGGGCGACCAGTTCCCGGCCGAAGCCGAAGGATGTCATCAGCTTCACCTGGCTACGGTTGACGTACCGCCGGTACAGGTCGTGGACCTCGCCGACGTCGAGACGTTCGGCGTCGTCAAGGGTGAGCAGGTTCGGGGGCATTCGGTTCTCCCGTCGGTTCGGTGGAGGGGACGGACGTGCGGATCCGGGCCCAGGCGAGCACCACAAGCGACGTGGTGATCTCGACGAGGACGCAGACGACCCGGCTGGCGACGGCGGCGGCGCCGGCCGGTCCGAGGGGCAGGACGGCGGCCAGGGCGGCGAGGATGGTCACCTCGCGCACCCCCCAGCCGTCGGGCACCAGCAGCGCGAGGCTGCCGGCGACGGTGGCGAGGGCGAACGCGCCGACGGCCGGCGCCGCGGCGGCCAGCGGCGGGGCGCCCAGCGCCACCACAAGCGCCCACAGGTGCAGGCCGGACACCAGCCAGGAGAGGGTCGCCAGGCCCAGCGCGTACCGGACCAGCCGGGGCGCGGGCGGCCGCACCGGACGGCGTAGCCGCCGGCTCGCCGCCGCGACCGGTGCGGTCACCAGCGCCGGCACGGCGGTGCACGCGAGCAGGAGCAGCAGCGGGGCCGCCAGCCACCACGCGGGACGGCCGCCGAGGGCGGCCGGCGCGGCGAGCAGGCCGACCCCGGCACCGGTGAGCAGCGTCAGGGCGAGGCTCACCAGGTACGCCGACGCCATCCGGGCACCCGGCACACCGGCGGCGCGGCCCAGCTCGATGTGGGTGAGCACGCCCCACACCCGTCCGGGAAGGTACTTGCCGAGCTGACCGAGGAAGAACACCCGGGCGGCCGTCGGCCCGGTCATCCGGCCGGCGAGCAGCACCTGCCAGGCGTAGCGGCCGAGCAGCAGGCCGGCGAGGTTTGCCGACACGGCGGCCGCCAGCAGCGGGGCGGTCTCGGCGCGAAGCAGGGTCCGGGCGGCCTCGGCGCCGTCGCGGCGCAGCACCAGCGCCAGACCGACCAGCGCCGCGACGACCACGAGCGGACCGAGCAGCCGGCGCAGCCGATCCCGGGTCACCGCGGGCTCCCATACCGCCCGGCGGGCCACGGCCGGCGGGCGGTTGCGGCCGGCGCCGTGGCACGGGCCGGCGCCGCTGGCGACGTGGCCGCACGGGCCGGTGCCGCTGGTGCCGTGGCGGCACGGGCCGGTGCCGCTGGCTGCGCGGCCGGTCGGCGGCGGGCCAGCCAGCGCACCCCGCCGAGTGCCGCCCCGGCCAGCAGCGCCAGGTGCACCAGCAGGTGAACCGTCAGGAAGTAGGCGAGGAAGCGGACACCCCGGCGCCGGGCGACGAACCGGCACAGGCCGGGGTCGGCGGCGGCGAACAGGGCGAGGAACGTCAACGGCACGACGGCGAGCGCCGGCGCGGCGACGGCCATCGGCAGGGTGGCCACGGCGGCCGCGACGGCGGCCACGCCCGCCGGCCGGTTCGCGGTCAGGCTCGCGGCGCCCGGCCGGCGGGCCGCCAGCACGGTCGGTACGAGCAGCTGCGAGCGGCGGAACTGCTCGGTCAACAACGGTCCCAGCCGGTCCACCTCGTCGTGGCGGGCGACGACCCGGTCGGTCAGCAGGATCCGGTAGCGGGGAGCGAGGCGGTCGCTGTACTCCAGGTCCTCGGAGTCCCGCAGCCGCTCGTCGAACGGGCCGACGTCGTCGAGCACCCGACGGGGAACGGCGGCCTGGGCGAAGAACGCCGTACGGCCCTCCCCCACCGCACGCCGCCGCCACCAGTACGCGTGCAGCACCCGGTACCACTCCACCGGGCCGTCGTCGATCAGCGGTTCCGGGGCGATCAGACCGTGCACGCAGCCGAGCGGCGGGTCCGCGTCCGGTGGGTCGGCGGCGAGCAGATCGAGCGCGTTGGCGATCGCGTCCGGCTCCAGCGCCTCGTCCGAGTCGAGGAAGAAGACGACGTCACCGCTGCTGGCGGCGATCCCGGCGTTGCGGGCCGCGGAGACACCGCGGTTGCCCGGCAGCTCGACAAGCGTGCAGGGCAGGCTCCGGGCGATCTCCCGGGACGAGTCGGTGCTGCCGTCGTCGACGACGATCACCTCGTCCGGCCGGCGGGTCTGCTCCAGCACCGACCGGACGCAGCGGGCGAGGGTCTTCTCGTAGTTGTGGTTCGGTATCACGACCGAGACGGTCACGCTCATGGCGGGCAGTCAAGGCGGCACCGCTATCGATGCGTTATCACCGGGGCAACCAGGTCCCGGCGCCGCTCTCGACCGCCACCCGGTACACCTCGCCGGCCAGGGCGGTGGTCGCGGTCGCCACCTCCGCCCGGGTCACCCGGTGCCGGACTCCCGGCCACGGCAGCGCGGCGGTCCCGGCAAGGCCACCGGCGTTCGGCGTGACACCCGTGACGTCCAGCAGCGCGGCGCCCGCCGCCGGCCACCGCGGGTCGAGGCGGACCGGCGGCGGGGCCGTCACGATCACCAGGTCGGCGCCGCGCAGCGCCTCGGCCGCCGCCCGGGTGACCGTGACGGCGACACCGCCCCGCCGGCGCGTCACGGCGGGGCCGCCGGGGACGGACGTCGCCGGTGCCGGACCGGGCCGGCACACGGCCAGTTGACTGCCCGGCGGCAGCGCGGCCACCAGCGGTCGCAGGTAGGTGGCCTCGCAGTGGGCGTCGCCGAGCAGCCCGACCAGCGGGACCGGCCGGCGCAGCAGGGCCCGCGCGAGGGCCGCCACCACGCAGCCGAGCGGCAGCCGTCGCAGGTCTGCCGAGGAGATCAGGCAGGCCACCCGTCCCGTCGGGGCGGTCGCGACGACGGTCACGTCGGCGGCGCGGCGGGCGCACAGCGGCCCGGGCGCCGGCGCGGCGAGCGCCCGGGCGACCGTCCGGACCGGATCGAACCGGTCGAGGAGCAGACCGGTGGTCCGGTCGTCGAGATACAGGATCGCGTCCGCCGCGTTCATCGCCGCTCCCGTCTCGGGAAAGAGGCGCACCGTCGCAGGGCGGGCCATTGTCCGGCTTTCGGCCCGCCATCGCCGGCGCCCGCGCCGCCCGGCGGCGAAAGTCGGACGATAGCGCGGCGATGGCGCCGGACCGTCTGCTCGGGTCAGTCGTAGCGACCGAAGACAAGGAGAGACCGTGATGGCGCTGGCTCACCCCGACACCCACTGGGGCCGTACCCGAACCGCCGCGGCGACCCGTCCCGGCGCATCCGCCCGCCCGGGCTCCCCGACCGCGTGACACCGCCGAACCGTGGGCCGGTCAGCGTACCGACCGGCCCGCGGGCGTGCCCTCTTCCCTTCCGTGGCGAAATCCGTCAGTCTTAGATCTTAGATCGAAGGTTTTCAACATAGGAGGTGTTGGATGGGCAAACGGTGGATCGGCGTGCTCGCGACCGCTCTGTTCACCCTCGGCGTGCTGCTGCCGGCCGCCCCGGCGGCTGCCGCGCCGACGTTCAAGGTCCCCTTCAAGTGCGGCCAGTCCTGGTCCGGGCAGACCCGCAGCAACCACAGCCCGGCGTACGCCATCGACTTCAACCGCACCGACGACCTCGGCGACCCGGTGGTGGCCAGCGCGCCCGGCACCGTCGACCGGGTGACCGACCTCGGCGGCACCAGCTACGGCAAGTACGTCCGGATCAACCACGGCAACGGCTACACGACCTACTACGCGCACCTCAACGGCTTCAACGTCTCCGTCGGGCAGTCCGTCGGCTACGGCAAGGTCATCGGCTGGGTCGGCAGCACCGGCGGCTCCACCGGCCCGCACCTGCACTACGAGCAGCGGCTCAACGGCAACGACATCCAGGTCCGGTTCAACGGGGCGCTGGCCCTGTACTGGGGCACCAAGACGTACACCAGCGACAACGGCTGTGGCGGCGGCACCGCGACCGGCACCGTCAACACCAGCGGCACCCCGCTGACGGTGCGCTCCGGCCCCGGCACCGGGTACGCGGCCGTGGGCACCGTCGCCGACGGCACCACCGTCACCATCCAGTGCCAGACCAGCGGCACCACGGTCACCGGCACGTACGGCACCAGCTCGATCTGGGACCGGATCGGCGCCGGCCGGTTCATCGCCGACGCCTACGTCTACACCGGGCACGACGGGTACATCCCGAACGTCCCCCGGTGCTGAGGTGATTGGAGGGGCCCCTTGTACAACGCCAGGCGTTAACAAGGGGCCCTTCCTTTCACGCGTACAGGCGGCTGACCGTCTCGGCGACGCACACCGGCTTGTCGCCGGTGTCGCTGTCGACGGTGACCGCCGCGACCAGTTGCACCGCGCCGTCGCCCACCGGGGTGATCCCGGCCAGGACGGCGGTGGCGCGCACCGAGGCGCCGACCCGCAGCGGCGCGGGGAACCGCACCCGGTTGAGCCCGTAGTTCACCCCCATCCGCACGCCCGCCACCCGGTAGAGGCGCGACACCAGCGCCGGCAGCAGCGACAGGGTGAGGTAGCCGTGGGCGATCGTGCCGCCGAACGGTCCGGCGGCGGCGCGCTCCGGGTCGAGGTGGATCCACTGGTGGTCGTCGGTGGCGTCGGCGAACAGGTCGACCCGGCGCTGGTCGACCGGGTACCAGGGGCCGGGGCCGAGGGTCTCGCCGGCCGCGGCGGCCAGCTCGTCGAGGGTACGGAAGGTCCTCATGCGAGGTGTGCCCCCACCTTCGTGTAGCCGCGCAGCAGGTCGCGGGCGATGATGAGCCGCTGCATCTCGTCGGTGCCCTCGAAGATGCGGTAGAGGCGCACCTGCCGGTACCAGCGTTCGATCGGCAGTTCCCGGGTGTAGCCCATGCCGCCGTGGATCTGGAGCACCCGGTCCACGACCCGGTTCACCATGCCCGCGCCGTAGAGCTTCGCCATCGAGGAGGCGTGCCGGGGATCGTGGCCGGCGTCGACCGTCCACGCCGCGCGCAGCACCAGCCAGCGGGCGGCCTCCAGCTCGGTCTCGGAGTCGGCGATCATCCACTGGATCGCCTGGTTGGTACCGATCTTCGCGCCGAAGGTCTCCCGGGTGTTGGCGTACTCGATCGCCATCTGCAGGGCCCGCTCGGCGATGCCGATCGCGTGGGACGGGATGGTGTAACGGCCCTTGCCGATCCACTCCATGCCGAGGTTGAAGCCCTGACCGACCTCGCCGAGGATGTTGCGGTGCGGCACCCGTACGCCGTCGAAGATCAGCGACGCCGGCCCGCCCTCGCCCATCGTCTGGATGAACTCGGACCGCCAGCCCATGGCCCGGTCCACGAGGAAGGCAGTGGCCCCGCCGTTCCGGGCGCCCTTGTCGGGGTCGGTCACCGCGACGACGATCGTGAAGTCGGCGTCGTGGCCGTTGGTGATGAAGGTCTTCTCGCCGTCGAGGATCCAGTCGTCGCCGTCGCGCCGGGCGCGCAGCTTGATGTTCGCCGCGTCCGAGCCGGCGCCCGGCTCGGTGATGGCGAAGCAGGAGACCCGCTCGCCCTCGATCGTCGGGATCAGGAACTCCTTCTTCTGCTCCTCGGTGGCGTGGAAGAGGATGTTGTCCGCCTCCCCACCGAAACGGAACGGCACGAACGACCGGCCGATCTCGGTCCAGATCAGCGACTGGGTGACCGCAGGCAGGTCCATCCCGCCGTACTCCTGCGGCGTGGCCAGCCCCCAGAAGCCGAACCGCCGCGCCTTGAGTTGGAGTTCCCGCAGCTCGCTGCGTTCCAGGCCGGGCCGGTGGGCCCGTTCGCGGCGCAGCAGTTCCGGCTCCAGCGGCATCACCTCCCGGCGGATGAAGTCGCGGGTCGTGTCCCGGATGGCCCGCTGCTCCTCGGAGAGCGCGAAGTCCATGTCCCCTCCCGGTGCTCGTGGTGCGGTGGCGTCAGCGGGCCCCGCCGTTGACGTACAAGGTCTGTCCGGTGACGTACGAGGCGTCGTCGCTGGCCAGGAAGGCGATCACCGAGGCGATCTCGGACGGCTGGGCGACCCGGCGCAGCGGCGTGTGCTCGGCGGCCCACTTCTGGTGCGCCTCCGGCGTGGCGCCGACCCGCTCGGCGGTGGCGGCCGTCATGGCGGTCGCCACGTAGCCGGGGGCGACCGCGTTCACGGTGACGCCGAACGGGCCCAACTCGATCGCCAGGGTGGCGGTGAGGCCCTGCACGCCCGCCTTGGCGGCGGCGTAGTTGACCTGGCCGCGGTTGCCGAGGGCGGACCGGCTGCTCAGGTTGACGATCCGGCCGTACCGGGCGGCGACCATGTGCTCCTGCGCCGCCCGGCAGCAGAGGAACATGCTGGTGAGGTTCGTCGTGAGCACCGCCTCCCACTCCGGCAGCGGCATCTTGAACAGCAGGTTGTCACGGGTGATGCCGGCGTTGTTCACAAGCACGTGCAGCCCACCGTACGCCTCGACGACGCGGGTGGTCATCGCGGTGACCGCGTCGGGGTCGGTCACGTCGCAGCCGATCCCGACCGCCCGGCCGCCGGTGGCGACGATCTCGTCGGCGACGGCCCGGGCGCGGTCCTCGGCGAGGTCGACCACGGCGACGGCGGCGCCCTCCGCGGCGAGCCGGTGCGCGGTGGCCGCCCCGATGCCCTGCGCCGCGCCGGTGACGACGGCGGTCCGGTCGGCGAGTCTGGTCACGGTTCTCCCCTGTCTAGAAGGCGTTGACGCCGGTGAGCGCCCGGCCGATGAGCAGTTGCTGGATCTGGCTGGTGCCCTCGTAGAGGGTGGCGACGCGGGCGTCGCGCAGGTACTTGCCGACCGGGTACTCGTCGATGTAGCCGTACCCGCCGAAGACCTGGATCGCGTCGTTGGCCGCGCGGACGGCGGCCTCGCTGGCGAAGAGCTTCGCCATCGACGCCTCGGTGGCGAACGGCTCGCCCCGGTCGATCAGGTCGGCCACCCGCCACACCAGCAGGCGGGCGGCGGCGGTGTCGACCGCGATGGCGGCGAGCAGTTGCTGCACCAGTTGGTGCCCGGCGATCGGCTTGCCGAACTGGGTGCGCTGGCCGGCGTACCCGACGGCGGCGTCCAGGCAGCCCTGGGCGATGCCGACGCAGCCGGCGGCGACGGACATCCGTCCCTTGGCGAGGGTGGCGAGCGCGAGCCGGAAGCCGCCGCCCTCGTCGCCGAGCCGGGCGGAGTCCGGCACGCGGACCCCGTCGAGGACCAGCTCCGCGGTGGCCTGGGCGCGCAGGCCGAGCTTGCCGTGGATCTCCCGGCGGCCGAACCCGGGCGCGCCGGTCGGCACCAGGAACGCGGTGATGCCGCGGTGCCCGGGACCGCCGGTGCGGGCGAGGACGAGGGCGACGTCGGCGGTGGTGCCGTTGGTGATGAAGGTCTTCCGGCCGGTGATCAGCCAGTCGTCGCCGTCGCGGACCGCCCGGGTGGCCAGCGCGGCGGCGTCCGAGCCGCTGTCCGGCTCGGTGAGGGCGAAGCAGCCGAGGGCGGCGCCGGAGCAGAGCGCGGGCAGCCAGCGCTCCCGCTGCTCGGCGGTGCCGTGCGCGGCGATCGACTTGGCGACCAGACCGAGGGAGACCGAGACGATGCCGCGCACGGCCGAGTCGCCCCGGCCCAACTCCTCCAGGACCAGGCAGTACGAGAGGTGGTCCCCACCGGAGCCGCCGTGTTCCACCGGGACGGTCAGGCCCAGGAAACCGACCTCGCCGAGCTTTCCGACGATGCCCGGATCGATCGACTCGCGGCGGTCCCACTCCGCTGCGTGCGGCAGCACCTCGCGGTCGACGAAGTCCGCCGCGAGCCGGCGGACCGCCGCCTGTTCGGCGGAGAGCTGGAGGTCCATGGACGGTAAACTAGCGCTGCAAGTTTTATTCTGTCCAGACCCGGCTGTGGCAGAGTTCGCGACAGACGCCCGAGCAGAGGAGGACGAGATGCCCCGGCCACGACAGGCGCTGCTGAGCCGGCAGCGGATCGTCGAGGCCGCCGCCGCGCTGATCGACGCCGAAGGGCTGGCCGGGTTCTCCACCCGCCGGCTCGCGGCCGAGCTGGGGGTACGCGGACCGTCGCTGTACAACCACTTCGCGACCAAGGACGAGATCCTCGACGCGGTCGCCGACAGCATCACGTCCCAGGTGGACGTGTCGTTCTTCGGCCGGGTCGACTGGCGGGTGGCGCTGCGCCGGTGGGGTCGCTCCTACCGGGCGGCGCTCGCCGCGCACCCGCACATCGTGCCGTACCTGGCCCAGGGCCCGGGGCGGCGACCGGCGGCTCTCGCGATGGCCGACGCCGTCTACGGCGGGCTGGTCGAGGCGGGCTGGCCGCCGGCACGGGCCACCCACATCGGCGCGCTGATGCGGTACTTCGTGGCCGGTTCGGCGCTGGGGTCGTTCGCGCGCGGGTTCGTCGGCGACCCGTCGCTCTACGCCGACCAGTACCCGCACCTGACCCAGGCCCACCGGCTCGCCGAGCACCAGGACCAGGTGGACGAGGGAGCGTTCATGCTCGGGTTGGACGCGCTTGTCGACGGGCTGTCGCGCACGTACGAGGCGACCGTGGGGCCGCTGCCACCCCTCCCGCCCGGCGACGCGGCGTACTAGAGTCGAAACTTGCACCGCTAGTTTTGGCGACGTGAGGGGCGGCATGGATCTCGCACGGACCGACATCTACCTCGACGGGCGCTGGGTCCCCGGCTCCTCCGGCCAGACCCTCGAGGTGCAGAACCCGACCACCGAGGCCGTGCTCGCGACGGTCCCGGCGGGCTCGGCGGACGACGTGGACCGCGCCGTCGCCGCCGCCCGGGCCGCCTTCACCGGCTGGGCCGACACCCCGCCCGCCGACCGGGCCGCCGCCCTCGACCGGCTGCACGCCGCGCTGACCACCCGGGCCGACGAGATCGCCCGGACCGTCGCGCTGGAGCTGGGCACGCCGCTCAAGGTGGCCACCCGCGTCCAGGCCGGCCTGCCGCTGACCGTGCTGCGCAGCTACGTCGACCTGGCCGCCCACCCGCCGGCGCCGGAACGGGTCGGCAACTCCCTCGTCGTCCGGGAGCCGGTCGGCGTGGTCGGCGCCATCACCCCGTGGAACTACCCGCTGCACCAGGTGATGGCCAAACTCGCCCCCGCGCTCGCCGCCGGCTGTCCGGTGGTACTCAAGCCCAGCGAACTGACGCCACTGACCGCGTACCTGCTCTTCGACGCCGTCGACGAGGCCGGCTTCCCGCCCGGTGTGGTGAACCTGGTTCCCGGCACCGGGCCGGTTGTCGGCGAGGCGCTCGCCGCCCACCCGGACGTCGACCTGGTCTCCTTCACCGGCTCCACCGCCACCGGCCGCCGCATCTCGCACCTGGCCGCCGACCGGATCGCCCGGGTCGCCCTGGAGCTGGGCGGCAAGTCGGCGAACGTCATCCTCGACGACGCCGATCTGGCCACCGCGGTGAAGGTCGGCGTCGGCAACGCGTTCCTCAACTCCGGCCAGACCTGCACCGCCTGGACCCGGATGCTGGTGCACCGCTCCCGCTACGACGAGGCGGTCACCCTCGTGGCGAAGGCGGCCGACGGCTACCGCCCCGGCGACCCCTTCGACCCGGCCACCCGGCTCGGCCCACTCGTCTCGGCCGCCCAGCGCGACCGGGTCCGCGAGCACGTCACCCGCGCCCTCGCCGACGGTGGCCGGCTCGTCGCCGGCGGGCCCGACGCGCCCCTGCCCGACCGGGGATTCTTCGTCGCGCCCACCGTCATCGCGGACGTCGACCCGGACAGCGCACTCGCCCAGGAGGAGGTCTTCGGGCCGGTGCTCGCGGTCATCCCGGTCGACGACGACGAGCACGCCGTCACGGTCGCCAACAACTCCCGGTACGGGCTGGCCGGCGCGGTCTGGTCCGGCGACGAGGAGCGGGCGCTGCGGGTCGCGCGGCGGATGCGGACCGGCGCGGTGGACGTCAACGGCGCCCCGTTCAACCCGCTCGCCCCGTTCGGCGGCTACAAGCAGTCCGGCCTCGGCCGGGAGCTGGGCCGGTACGGGCTGGAGGAGTTCCTGCAGACCAAGGCGATCCAGCGATGAGGGGCCTGGTCGTCCGGGCGGCCGGCGGGCCACCCCGGGTCGAGGAGATCGAGCCGCCGGTGCTCGGGCCCGCCGACGTACGGGTGCACATCCGCGCCGCCGGGGTCTGCCACTCCGACCTGTCCATGGTGGACGGCACCCTCGCGCCGCCGTACCCGCTGGTGCTCGGGCACGAGGCGGCCGGTGTGGTGACCGAGGTGGGCGCCGACGTCCGCCGGGTCGCTCCCGGTACGCACGTGGTGCTCAACTGGGCGCCGCCGTGCCGGGACTGCTGGCACTGCGGGCACGGGGAGCCGTGGCTGTGCGAGCGCACCGGCGCCCCGGCCGCCCCCGGCGGCCGCACCACCGGCGGCGAGGCGCTGCACGTCACGCTCGGCCTGGGCGCGCTCGCCGAGGCCGTGGTGGTGCCCGAGCGCGCGGTCATCCCGGTGCCGGCCGAGCTGCCCTTCGAGGCGGCGGCGCTGCTGGGCTGCGCCGTGCTCACCGGTGTCGGCGCGGTACGCCGCACCGCCGCCGTCGCCCCGGGCGAGTCGGTGGCCGTGATCGGCCTCGGCGGGGTGGGCCTGTCGGCGGTCTCCGCCGCCCGGGCGGCCGGTGCCGACCCGGTGATCGCCGTCGACGTGTCACCGGCGAAGGAGGGGCTGGCCCGCGCCGCGGGAGCCACCGACTTCCTGCTCGGCGACGACTCGCTCAGCCGGGCGGTGCGGCGGCTGACCGCGGGCCGCGGGGTCGACCACGCGCTGGAGTGCGTCGGGCGGAGCACGACCATCCGCGCCGCGTGGCGGGCCGCCCGCCGTGGCGGTCAAGTCACCGTGGTGGGGATGGGCGCGAAGGACGACGTCGTCGGCCTCAGCGCCCTGGACATCTTCCACTCGGCGCGCACGCTGCGCTCATCGGTGTACGGCTCCTCGGACCCGGACCGGGACGTTCCCGAGCTGGCCCGGGCGGTTCTCCACGGCACGCTCGACCCCGCTGCGCTGATCACCGACCGGGTCACGTTGGCGGAGGCGCCGGCGGCGTTCGAACGGATGGCGCGCGGCGAGGGCGCCCGGACGGTGGTGCTGTTCGGCCGGTGATCCGGTGACCGCGCCGGCCTGCGAACCGCCGCCGCGTCGTCACGGTGTCGAGCGGGTGCGCCGCGCCGCGACGTAACGCCGGACCTTCTCGGCGGTGCCGCAGTCGTCCATGCTGCACCAGCGGCGACTGCGGTTCTTGCTCTCGTCGTAGAAGACGAACCGGCAGCCCGCGCAGCCTTTGATCCGATTCAGCGCTCCCGTGGTGAGCAGGTGGACCGCCGCGTGCACCACCGGCCGCAGTGGCCGGAGGAGGGTGTGGTCGTCCCGCCAGGTCCAGAGGAACGCGCTGCCCCGGTCGAGCCGCGCGTGCCGGAGCGCGTCCGCCTCGTCGTCGCGGAGGCGGGCCAGTGCGGGCACGGCCGGATCGCGTCCGGCGGCCAGCGGGCGGAACACCTCGTCGAGGTGGTCGCGGGCGCGGAGCGCTCGGGCGAGGGCGGCGCGCGCCTGACGTGGATCGTCGCGGGCCGACCGGCGCAGCGCCGCCGCCTCCGCCTCGGCGAGGACGCCCGCGTACCGGCCCCAGGCGACAAGCGCGGGGTAGCCCGTCAGCACGTCGTCGTCGGGCGGTCCAGCCGGTGGACCGGTGCGGGTGTTGACGAAGTCCAGGGCGAGGTTGCCGCCGACCAGGCGCATCCGCGTGACGTCCTCGGTTGTTTCCATCGAAACCGACTTTACCAGTTGCCCCGACCGGTCCCTCTCGATAGCCTGATTCCACTGTTAGCGCGTTAGCCGGTAACACGGGGAGGGCCGGATGGGCCACAGAAGGGCGGTCGGGGCGCTGATCGGCCTGGCCGGCGGGACGTTCCTCTACACCACCGCCGAGGCGCTGCCGGTCGGGCTGCTGCTCCCGATGGCCACGGACCTGTCCGTCCCGCCGTCGCGCGTGGGCGTGCTCGTCACCGCGTACGGGGCACTGGTCCTCGTCGCCTCGGTGCCGTTGACGGCGTTGGCCCGGCGGGTCCCCCGGCGGCGGCTGCTGTCGGCGCTCCTGGCCGGCTTCGTCGTCAGCACGCTGACCACGGTGTTCGCGGAAACCTTCGCGCTGGTACTGGCGGCCAGACTGGCGACCGCCGCGACGCATGCGTTGTTCTGGGCGGTCGTGGTGCCGGCCGCGGCCGAGTTGTTCCGACCCGGCCTTCGCGGGCGGGTGGTCGCGATCGTGTTCGCCGGCGGCAACGTCGCTCTGGTCCTCGGCGTGCCGGCCGGCACCTGGCTGGGCGAGCGCGCCGGCTGGCGGGCCGCGTTCCTGGCGGTGGCGGCGCTCGGCGCGATCGTGTTCGTCACGGTGGCCGCGCTGCTGCCCTCGGCGCCACCCGACCAGGGACACGCCGCCCGCGGTGCGACACCCGACGCCCGCCGTTTCTGGCTGCTGGTCGCGGTGGCCGTCCTGACCACCGCCGGGGCGATCGCCGCCTACACCTACGTCGCGCTGTTCGTCACCGAGGTCAGCGGGTTCGCCGCCTCGTCGGTCGGGGCCATCCTGCTGGCACGCGGCATCGCCAGCGTGGTCGGCATCCTCGCCGTCGGCACGGTGGCCGACCGCGACCCGTGGCTCGCCCTGGTCGCCGCCGTCGCGCTGCAGTCGGTGGCGCTGCTCGGGCTCCACCCGCTCGGCCACCATCCGGCGGCGTCCGTCGCGCTGCTGGCGCTGGCCGGGCTGGCCTTCGCCGCGTTCACCGCATCGCTCGGCGGTCTCGTGCTCCAGGTGGCACCCGGGCGCTCGGACCTCGCCGCCGCCACTCTCTCCGCCGCCGTCAACCTCGGCATCGCCGGTGGCGCCCTGGTCGGCGGGCTCACCGTGGCACGTCACGGGGTGCACGGCACGGCGCTTGTCGGCGCCCTGCTCGGCATCCTCGCTCTGCTGCTCGCACTCGGTGAACGGCTCATCCCGCCCGCTGCCGGCTCACCGCGCCGCCATCGGGGCGACCCCCTGTCGGCACCGGCCGCCACCAGGTCAGCCGCCGCCACACCGGAGCGTCCGGCGTCCGTGCCCTCCGTCGATCCGAGTCCTCGCTGAGCCGACGGCGGGGCGGATGGGCCGAGGACGGCAGAGCGGCCGGGTCTTGTCAGTCCGGGCCGGATCGGCGGACGCCGCCGCGGGTGCTCGTCACGGCGCCACGCTGCCGCCCGCCTCGAGTCGGTCACGACCCCGTCTCAGCCGAGTACGCGGGCCAGCTCGGTGCGGGAGCGCACGCCGAGCCGGTGGAAGATGTTGCGCAGGTGGTGGTCGACCGTCCGGGTGGACAGGAACAGCTGGGTCGCGACCTCCCGGTTGGTGGCGCCCGAGGCGACCAGGTGGGCGATCCGCAGCTGCTGGCCGGTCAGCAGCTGCGCCGCCGGGCGCGCCGGGACGCCGACCGACTCCCCCGCCGCCCGCAGCTCCGCGGTCGCCTGTTCCGCCCACGTCTCCGCACCGAGCAGGGTGAACGTCTGGCGGGCATGGTGCAGGTGGGCACGGGCGTCGCGGGGCCGCCGGCAGCGACGCAGCTCACGGCCGAAGAGCAGCTCGGTGCGGGCCCGCTCGAAGGTGGCGGCGTCGGCCGGGTGCAGCCGCAGCGCGGCGCGGAAGTGCTCCTCGGCCTCGGCGCTGCCGCGCGGGGCCAACAGGGCGTGGCACCGGGCGGACAGCGCCCGGCGGGACGGGCTGGCGGTGCTGCTGGCCCACCTGTCGAAGACGGCGAGGGCGGCCCGGGCGCGGGCGTGGTGACCCAGCTGGGCGGCGGCCTCCACCAGGTGCGGGGTGGCCATCACCTGGACCAGGACCTGACCCCGGCCGGTGCCGGGACGGGCCAGCGCGGCGAGCCGGTCGGCCGCGTCGGCGTGCCGGCCGTCGACCAGGTCGAGCACCCCCAGCGCCCACTGGGCGAGGGCGTACGGGCGACTGCCCGGGACGGCGGTGTCGCCGATCCCGGCGACGTGTCGCAGGGCGGTGTCCCGCTCGGCCCGCACCGCGGCGAGCACCGCCAGCAGACCCAGGTGTACGCCGGCGCAGGTGTGCTGGCCGCCGGCCCGGGCCACCCGCAGCCCTTCCCGGCAGCTGTCCGCCGCCGCGTCGTGGCGGCCGAGCCAGTACTCGGTCATCGCGCGCAGCTCCAGCGCCCGCGGCAGCAGGGACAGCTCACCGGTGGCGCGGGCCAGGTCCACGGCGCCGTCGGCGAGCCGGTGCGCGGCGGCGTCCACGGCCACCAGGAGGCCGGCCACCGCCGCGCCGGTCAGCGCGGTGGGTGTCAGCGCGGCTCCGGACAGCCGGCCGCCGAGGACGACGGCGCGGCGCAGCAGCGGCCCGCCCTGCTGGTGCTCGCCACGCAGCGTGGCGGCCACGCCGGTGGCGAGGGTGGCCAGCAGCTCGGCCTCCGGCGGGTCGCCGTCGCGGCGCAGCGCGGACACCCGGCGCGCCACCTCGGCGTACCGGTACTGGTCGCCGGAGAAGCAGATGGCCTCGCCGGCCCGCAGCAGCGCGACCAACGCCGCGGTGCGGTCCGTGCCGGCCAGCGTCGTGGCGGCGGCCAGCAGGGTGGTCAGCGCGGCCGACGGCGATTCGCACCGTAGCTGCATCTCGCCGCGCAGCAGGTCGGCCCGGCCGGTGACGGTCGGGTCGGCCGGAACGGCGGGCAGGGCGTGCAGCAGCACGCGAGCCTGGTCGGGCCGCCCGGCCATCCAGGCGTACCGGGCGGCGGTGACCCGCCGGGTGGCGGCACGGGTCGCGTCGTCGCTGAGGTCGGCGGCACGGGCCAGCGCCGATGAGGCGGCGGCCCGGTCGTCCGCGCCGGTTGCGGCGGCCTGCTCCAGCTCGGCCGCGAGCCCCGGGTCGGGGCCGTCGGCGGCGGCGGCCAGGTGCAGGGCCCGGTGCAGTCGCCGGCCGCACGCGTCGAGCGCCCCGGCGAGCAGCAGGTGGGCGGCACGCCGGTCGGCCAGCGACGCGGTCACCTCGACCATGCGGCGGGCGAGCGGTAGCGGGAACGTGACCCGACCGGCCGGGTCGACGCGGACCAGGCCGCCGGCCTCGGCCGGGGCGAGCGCCTCGACCGTGCTGCCGGCGGCCCGGGCGGCGCGGTTCACGATCGTGCCGTCGGTCTCACCGGCGAGGGCGGCCAGCAGCAGCACCCGGCGGGTGTCGCCCGGCAGCCGGTCCAGCACCGAGCGGTACGCCCCGGCGAGCGCACCGTCCGCCGGTGGCGCGTCGGGCGGCGGCTCCTGCCCGTGCCACTGGCCGGGCGTCAGGGTGCCGGCGAGGTCGACAAGGGCCTGCGGGTTGCCCGCGCCGACCGCGGTCAGCGCCGCGAGGACCGGCGCGGGCGGCCGCGGGCCGGGCCGGGCGTCGGCGAGCAGGCGGTGGCTGTCGTCCTCGTCGAGCGGGCGCAGCCGCTGGGCGGGTATGCCGGCCGCGTCGGTGTCGCCGTGGGCGGTCAGCAGGACGGTGACCGGCAGGCCGCGCAGCCGCCGGGCGACGAAGGCGAGCGTCTGCGCGGTGGGGCGGTCGCCGGCGTCGACGTCGTCCACCGTGCACAGCACCGGCTGCTCCCGGGCGGTCACGGCGAGCAGGCCGAGCACCGCCACCGACAGGGCGAGCCGGTCGTCCTCGGGGCAACCCTCGCCGGCAAGCGCGCGCCGCAGCACGCGGTGCTGCCGCTCGGTAAGCGCGTCGGCCCGGTGCAGCACCGGGCCGAGGAGCCGCTGGAGTCCCGCATACGGCAGCGACGCCTCGTCGGGCAGCCCGCTGCCGGCCAGCACGGTGCGGGCGACGGCGTGGCGGTGCGCGTACGCGAGCAGGGTGCTGCGGCCGGAGCCGGGCTCGCCGTGCAGCAGCAGCGCTCCCCCGGCCGGCCCGTCGAGCAGGGACCGGATCGCCCGGCACTCGTCGTCCCGACCCCGCAGCACGGTTATCTGCACTGTCGATGCATTAACCATGCATCAAGTTTCACCTATCGGTAACCGGTTGGAAAGAGGGCGACGGAACCGGTCAGCGCCCGGCGTCCGCGAGCAGGGCGCCCACGGTGCGGGCCATCACCGCGCGGGCCTGGTCCACACCGAGGCCCAGCCCGTCGCGCAGCATCGACCAGGCCGACCACGTGCTCGCCGCGACCAGGGCGTGCACCAGTTGCTCCCGCCCCGCGCCGGCCCGCTCCAGCTCGGCGGCGAACAACACCTCGACCTCCTCGCGCACCCGCTCGATGTGCTTGAGCCGGTTGCGGTGCAACTGCGCGGACAGCGGCTCGCGCATCTGGGCGGCCCGCGCCGACGGGGCGATCAGCTGGAGCAGCTTGGCCCGCTGCCGGCAGAACGCGTCGACCCGCTTGGCCAGCGGAAGCTCCGGTGGGATCGGCCGCCACGCGGCGTCCTGCTGGCGCAGCACCTCCACACCGCTGGCCTCGAAGAGCGTCTCCATGTCCTTGAAGTTGGTCCAGAGGGTGCGCAGCGAGATGCCCGCGCGCTCGGCGATGCGCTCACCGGTCGGCCGCAGGTCCCCCTCCGAGATGAGGGCGAGGTGCGCTTCGACGATCGCCGCCCGGGTGCGCTCGGCGCGGGCCGTACGCCCGTCGACCCGACCCGGGGCCTCGGCCCTGCCCATCCCCGCCCGCCTCCTTCGCGTTGTCCGCACGCCGAGTCTAGGGCCTTGGTCGTCGTGCCCGGTCGAGCCGCGACGGCGCCGGCGGCGGCCCTCGGGTCGCCGCCGTCACCCGGCCGGTGGCCGGTGGCGGCGCAGCTCGCGGCGGGCGAGCGCCTGCCGGTGCACCTCGTCCGGACCGTCGGCCAGCCGCAGGGCCCGGGCCCGGTACCAGAGCCCGGCCAGGGGCGTGTCCTGGCTCACGCCGGCCGCGCCGTGGGCCTGGATGGCCCGGTCGAGGATCCACTCGACGGCCGCCGGCACCACGATCTTGATGGCCTGGATCTCGGCGTGCGCGGCCTGGTTGCCGACGGTGTCCATCAGCCAGGCGGTCTTGAGCACGAGCAGCCGGGCCTGCTCGACGCGGACCCGGGCCTCGGCGATCCAGTCCCGGACGACGCCCTGCTCCGCGAGGGGTGCGCCGAACGCGTGCCGGTCGGTCACCCGGCGGCACATCAGCTCGATGGCCCGCTCGGCCATACCCAGCAGGCGCATGCAGTGGTGCACCCGCCCCGGACCGAGCCGCGCCTGGGAGATGGCGAATCCGGAGCCCTCCGCACCGATGAGGTGGTCCGCCGGCACCCGGACGTCGACGAAGTCGACCTCGGCGTGGCCGCCGTGGTCGCTGTCGTCGTACCCGAAGGCGAGCATGCCCCGGCGGACCGTGACGCCCGGGGTGTCCCGAGGCACCAGGATCTGGCTGTGCTGGCGGTGCCGCGGGGCGGACGGGTCCGACCGGCCCATCACGACGAACACCGCGCAGCGCGGGTCCATCGCCCCGGTGACGAACCACTTGCGGCCGTTGACCACGTACCCGTCGCCGGCGCGCTCGATCCGGGTGGCGATGTTCGTCGCGTCGGAGGAGGCGACCGCCGGCTCGGTCATCGCGAACGCCGACCGGATCCGCCCGTCCAGCAGCGGGACCAGCCAGCGCCGCCGCTGGTCCGGCGAGCCGAACAGCGCCAGCAACTCCATGTTGCCGGTGTCCGGCGCGGCGCAGTTGAGGGCCGCCGGGGCGAGCGCCGGGGACCGGCCGGTGATCTCGGCGAGGGGCGCGTACTGGAGGTTGGTCAGGCCGGCGCCGTGCTCGCCGGGCAGGAAGAGGTTCCACAGGCCCCGCCGGCGGGCCTCGGCCTGCAGCTCGAGGACCACCGGCGCGACCCCCCAGGGGTCCTCCCGCTCGGGCAGTTGCCGCGCGAGCACGGGCTCGGCCGGGTGGACGCACTCGTCCATGAAGCGCAGCAGGCTCTCGCGCAGCCGCTCGGTGGTCTGGTCGTAGCGGAAGTCCATCGACGCCTCCGGGTCCGCGCGGTCAGCCGGATTTTGCATTGGCGGTGCAGACTTTATGGCGACGCCTCGACGCGCGTCAACGGCGGTGACGATGACCACGAGGCGGACTGATTGACATCGTCGTCGATTGCTTGCACTGTCAGTGCAACTATCATCGCGTACTCCAGGAAGGACCTCCGCCATGCCGGAAGCCGTCATCGTGGCCGCCGCCCGGTCACCGATCGGGCGCGCGAACAGGGGCTCCCTGCGCGACCTGCGCGCCGACGACCTGGCCGCCACCGTCGTGCGTGCCGCCCTCGACCAGGTGCCGCAGCTGGCACCCACCGAGATCGACGACCTGATGCTCGGCTGCGGGCAGCCGGCCGGCGAGCAGGGCCACAACCTCGCCCGGGTGGTGGCCACCCTGCTCGGCTTCGACCACCTGCCCGGCACGACCGTCAACCGGTACTGCTCGTCGTCGCTGCAGACGACCCGGATGGCGCTGCACGCGATCCGGGCCGGCGAGGGCCACGCCTTCGTCTCGGCCGGCGTGGAGTGCGTCTCCCGGTACGGGGCCGGCCGCGCCGACGGTCGTCCCGGCACCACCAACCCGGCGTTCGCCGACGCCCTCGTCCGCACGGCGACCCGCGCCGAGAGCGACGCGCCGCCGTGGCACGACCCGCGCCACGACGGCGAGCTGCCGGACGTGTACGTCGCGATGGGGCAGACGGCGGAGAACGTGGCACAACTGCGCGGGATCTCCCGGCAGCGGCAGGACGAGTTCGCCGTACGGTCGCAGATCCTCGCCGAGGCGGCCATCGAGGCCGGGTTCTGGGCCCGGGAGATCACCCCGGTCACCACGCCGGGCGGCCGGGTGGTCACCGCCGACGACGGCCCCCGGCCGGGGACCACCCTGGAGGCGGTGGCCGCGCTCAAGCCGGTGTTCCGGCCCGACGGCACCGTCACGGCCGGCAACAGCTGCCCGCTCAACGACGGGGCGGCCGCGCTCGTGGTCATGTCCGACGTACGCGCCCGGGAGCTGGGGATCACGCCGCTGGCCCGGATCGTCGCCACCGGCCTTTCCGCCCTGTCCCCGGAGATCATGGGCCTGGGGCCGGTCGAGGCGTCCCGGCGGGCACTGCGCCGGGCCGGGATGTCCATCCGCGACGTCGACCTGGTGGAGATCAACGAGGCCTTCGCGGCACAGGTCGTGCCGAGCGCCGAGGAGCTGGGCGTCGACTGGGACCGACTGAACGTCAACGGCGGCGCGATCGCCGTGGGGCACCCCTTCGGCATGACCGGCGCCCGGATCACCACCACCCTGATCAACTCGCTGCGCTGGCACGACCGGCAGGTCGGCCTGGAGACGATGTGCGTGGGCGGCGGTCAGGGGATGGCGATGATCATCGAACGGCTCAGCTGACGGCCGATCGATGGTCGATCGCCTGCACAAGCGATGGGGTGTCGTGGCCGCGCCGGGCGGGTGCGCGAACCCCGCCCGGCGACCCACACGTCAGGTGGTCGGCACCCCGTTGGCCGGCGGTGCCACCGGCGGCGCGGTGTACTCGTTGACCGCACCGTCGCCCTCGTCGGTCTCGTACGCCGCCCCGAAGTAGGCCTGCACTCCCCCGCTGACCCGGGTCAGGCGACCGCCGCCGTAGCCGGAGTGGTCGGTGGCGGAGAACCGCAGCGGCGCCAGTCCGGGACCCTGGAAACCGCCCTTCGCGACCGCCTCGACGAGCTTCTCGCGGGTGAGGTCCTTGCCGGCGGCGAGCAGCACCTGGACGAAGAGGTAGCCCACCGCCATGCCGTAGACGGTGTTGCCGTCGAACGGCGCGTTCCCGTTGTGCTCCTGGTTGACCTTCGTGAACAGCTGGATCCACGGGTTGGCGGTGTCGGTCTGCATCGGCAGGTAGTTGATGCCGACCATGCCCTCCAGCAGGCCGGCCGCGTCGCCGAGCTGCTTGGCCAGGGTCGGGTGGTCGGAGCCCACGTTGGACACCACCCACTGCGGCCGGAAGCCCAGTCGGGCGGCCGTGCCGATGGACAGGGCGGTGAAGCCCGGCACGGTGGCGAGGACGACGACCTCGCAGCCGGCCGCCTTGAACTTCCCGATCTGGGGAGCCACGTTTGTGTTGCTGGTGACGTAGGTCTCCCGCGCGACCACGGCCTCCGCACCGAGCACCTTCTCGACCCCGGCGAGGCTGTCGCGGCCGAAGTCGTCGTTCTGCCCGAGGAAGCAGACCTTCTTGCCTGGCAGCGTGGTCTTCACGTGGTTCGCCAGGATCTTGCCCTCGACGGTGTAGTCGGTGTTGAAGCCGAACGTGTTCGGGTAGCGGTCGGGCTGGTCCCAGCTGCGGCTGCCGGACGCGACGAACAGGTCGGGCACCCGGTTGCTGTGCAGGAAGTCGAGGACGCCGCTGTGGGTCGGGGTGCCGAGCCCGTTGAGGATGGCGAAGACCTTGTCCTGCAGGACCAGCTGGCGGACGACCTGCTGGGTGTTCGCCGGGTTGTACCCGTCGTCCATGACCTTGTAGGTGATCTTCCGGCCGTGCACGCCGCCGTTGGCGTTCACGTAGTCGAAGTACGCCTTGGTGGCCGGTGCGATCTTCGAGTAGCCCGCCGAGGCGGGACCGGTCAGTGGCATGTGGGTGCCGACGACGATCTCGGTGTCGGTGACGCCGGGGACCGGTCCGCGGCCGGAGCCACCGTCGTCGGAGCTGCACGCCGTGGCGGTGATGAGCAGGGTGATGGAGGTGGCGATCGCGAGACCGCGTCGTGCGCTGCGTCGCATGGTGCACCGACCTTTCTCGGTCCGGTTCTGTTGGTGGGTGGGTGGGTCGCGTCCCGGCCGGCGGCCGGGACGGTGTCAGGAACGGCGGCCCGGCAGGCGGGCACGCAGGGTCGCGACGGCACGCGACAGCAGGCCCTGCACGCCGCCGGGCGCGGCGATCATGACGACGATCAGGGTGATCCCGAAGATCGCCAGCGGGAGGTTGCCCTCCAGCCGCTGCGCCGCCGCCGGGGACAGGGTCAGCAGATCGGTCAGGGTGTGCGTCAGGTCGGGCAGGGCGACCAGCAGGGCGGCGCCCCACAGCGCGCCGGCGAGCCGGCCGAGCCCACCGATGACGACCGCCATGAGCAGGAACAGCGACAGCGTCAGGGAGAACGCGCCCGGCGAGACGCTCTGGGCCAGCACCGCGAGCAGCGCGCCGCCGAGGCCGGCACCGGCCGCGCTGACCACGAAGGCGAGAACCTGCGTGCGGGCGACGTGGATCCCGGCGAGCCGGGCGGCGACCTCGTCGTCGCGGACCGCGCGGAACGTGCGGCCGTACCGGCTGCGCACGAGGTTGCCCAGCAGCACCAGGCAGAGCAGCGTCGCCGACCCGGCGACCCAGAGCTGCCACCGCTCGTACGGGAAGTACACCCCGAGCGCCTCCGGTGGCGGCGCGACCGGGACGGCCAGCCCCTGCTCGCCGTTGAAGACCCCGGCGAAGGTGACGGTCAGCGCCGGCGCCACCACCGCGACAGCGAGGGTGACGCCCGCCAGGTAAGGGCCGCGCAGCCGGGCGGCGGCCGCGCCGACGACGGCGCCGACCGCGACCGTGACCAGCACGGCCGCGAGCAGCGAGACGACCAGGGTCCCGCCGGCGGTGACCCCCCGCTCGGCGAAGGCGTCCTGGCTCAGCGCGACGGTGTACGCGCCGACCGCCATCAGCGCCCCGTGCCCGAGCGAGAGCTGCCCGTTGAGTCCGGTGAGGACGGTCAGCCCGGCGGTCGCGCACAGGTAGGCGGCGACGGTGGCGAGCTGGAAGTTCCGGAACGGCTCCAGGCCGTAGCTGACCGCGACAAGCGCCAGCGCGGCGGCGACCGCGATGCCGAGGTGGCGTACCAGGGTCGGGACCTGCCACCGGCCGGCCGGCCCCTCGGGTGCGGTGCGGCTCGCGGCTGGGGCCGCCACCCGGGTGGCGCTCACACCCGCCTCGCCGTGACCGGGGCGAACAGGCCGCCCGGGCGGACCAGCAGCACGGCCAGCAGCAGCACCAGCACCGCGAGGGGCACGAGGTCGCTGCCGGCGAAACCGCTGACGTGCGACAGCAGCAGCCCGACCCCGAGGCCGCCGACGATGGCGCCGGGTGGGCTGTCCAGCCCGCCCACGACCGCGGCGGTGAACGCGGAGACGAAGACCAGGTCCATGGCGTGCGGGTGCAGGCCCAGCTCGGTGGGGATGACCAGCATGGCGGCGAGGGCGCCTACCCCGGAGGCGAGCGCCCAACCGAGGGTCAGCATCCCGCCGACGTTCACCCCGAGCAGGCGGGACACGTCCGGCGCGAACGCCGCGGCGCGCATCCGCAGGCCGACGGCCGTGCGGGTGAAGATCCAGGCCAGGGCGGCCCCGACCACGCCGACGGCGGCGAAGACGAACACGTCGTACGGGGACAGCGCGGCGACACCGCCGATCGTGAACGCGGTGCGGCTGAACGGCGTCTGCGCCGGCCGGAACTCGTTGCCGTACACCATCCCGAGGACGGCCTGGATCAGCAGGACCAGCCCGAGCGCGACGATCACCGGGTTCAACGGCGAGCGGTGGTCCACGAAACGCATCACGGCGACGTCCACGACGGCGCCGAGCAGCAGCCCGGTGGCGAGCGCGGCGGCGAAGCCCAGCCAGTAGGAGCCGGTCGCGGCCGAGACGCTGTAGGCGGCGTACGCCGCGGCCACCGCCATCGCCCCCTGGGCGAAGTTGACGATCCGCGCCGCGCGCCAGATGAGCACCAGGGCGAGCGCGAACGCGGCGTAGACCGCTCCCCTCGACAGGCCGTCGAGGGTGAGGAAGACGAAGCGGTCCAACGATCCTCCTTACCGGGGGTCAGAATCCGAGGTACGCGTGACGCAGGTCGGCGTCGTCGCGCAGCCGGGCGGCGGGGGCGGTGGTGACCACCCGGCCGAGGGACATCACGACGCCCTGGTCGGCGACGGTGAGCGCGCTGCGGACGTTCTGCTCGACCAGCAGCACGGCGAGGCCGGTGCGGTCGCGCAGCTGCCGCAGCAGCGCCATCGTCTGGGCCACCACCCGGGGTGCCAGGCCGAGCGACGGCTCGTCGAGCAGCAGCAGGCGGGGCCGGGCGACCAGGGCGCGGCCGAGGGCGAGCATCTGCCGCTCGCCGCCGGAGAGCTGGTGGCCGAGGTGCCGGCGCCGGCGGGCCAGCGGCTCGAACAGCTCGTACACCTCCTCGCGGGCGCGGTCGGCGTCGGCGCGGTCGCGGCGCCACAGCCCGCCGAGGCGCAGGTTCTCCTCGACGGTCAGCTCGCCGATCACACCGCGCCCCTCGGGAACGTGGGCCATGCCGCGGCGGACGAGTTGCTCGACCGGTGTGCCGCGCAGCTCCTCGCCGTCGAGGAGGATCCGACCGGCGGTGGGGCGCAGCAGGCCGGAAAGGGCGCGCAGCAGGGTCGTCTTGCCAGCGCCGTTGGCGCCGACGACGGCCACGATCGCGCCGGCGGGCACGCGCAGGTCGACGGCGTGCAGCACCGGCGCCGCCCCGTAGCCGGCCACCAGTCCCTCGACGGCGAGCAGGTCGCCCGCCGCGCCGTCCCCGCTCATGCCGCCGCCTCGTCGACGGCGGCGCCCAGGTAGGCGTCGGCGACGGCCGGGTCGTCCCGCACCGCCTCGGGGGTGCCGGTGGCGACGACCCGGCCGAAGTCGAGGACGACGATGTCGTCGCAGACCGACATCACCAGGTCCATGTGGTGCTCGACCAGCAGCACCGCGCACGGGTCGGTGTCGCGCCGGGGCAGCTGCCGGATCAGCTCGGCCAGCTCGGTGATGTCCTCGGCGCCGAGGCCGCCGGCCGGCTCGTCGAGCAGCAGCAGGCGGGGCCGGGCGGCGAGGGCGCGGGCCAGGGCGACCCGCTGGCGTACGGCGAAGGGCAGCGTCGCCGGCACGGCGTACGCGTGCGCGGCGATGCCGAGCGTGTCGAGGACGTCGAGGGCGTGCCGGCGCAGTCGGCGTTCGTCCCGGTCGCTGCGTGGCAGGCCGAGCAGGGCCGAGGCGAAGCCGGCCCGGGCGGTGTGCGTGGCGCCGGCCATCACGTTCTCCAGCACGGTGAGCCCGGCGAAGAGCCCGGTGCCCTGCAGGGTGCGGGCGATGCCGAGCCGGGTGAGCCGGTGCGGACGCGGCCGCAGCGGCGCGCCGTCGAGGGTGAGGGTGCCGGTGTCCGGGGGGACGAAACCGCAGATGACGTTGAACAGGGTGGTCTTGCCGGCACCGTTCGGACCGATGACGCCCACCACCCGCCCGGGGGGCACCCGGAGCGAGACGTCGTCGAGGGCGGTGAGGCCCCCGAAGCGGACCCCGATGTGGTGCAGTGCGAGCCCTTGCGCCATCACTCGTCCCTCACGTCGGGGCCAGAAATTACACTGGCAGTGTACGTTTCTTGGCTGGCTCGTCAATACCGTCGATACGCTGTCGTGACACGTCCGCAACGGATTCGCCGACCCGGAGCCGACCGCGTCGTCCTTCGGCTTTTCTGCACTGACGAGGAAGCGTTTCAGGCGACCGGCACGCCGTGCCCCGGGGCCGGCAGGTCGACCAGGCGCGCCACGGCCGCCCGGTGCCGGTCGGCGGTGCCGAACGCGATCGCACTGCTCTTGGCCCGCTTGAGGTACAAGTGCAGGGGATGCTCCCAGGTGAAGCCGATGCCGCCGTGCAGCTGCACACCGACCTCGGCGGCGTGCACCGCGACCGGCCCGCAGTAGGCCTGGGCCAGCGATGCCGCGAGCGGAGCCTCCGCGTGCCCGGTCGCGAGCCGGTCGGCGGCGTGCCGGGCCACCGCCCGGGCCTCGGTGACCTCCACCCACAGGTCGGCCAGCCGGTGCTTGACCGCCTGGAACGAGCCGACCGGCCGGCCGAACTGGTGCCGCTCCCGGACGTGCCCGACCGTGCGGTCCAGGCAGTACTGCGCGACGCCGACCTGCTCGGACGCGAGCAGGGCGGCACCGGCGGTCAACGCGTCGTCGAGCGCGGCCCACGCCGCCGCCCCGGAGGCGAGGAGCCGCCCGGGCGCCCCGGTGAGAACCAGGTCGGCCAGTGTGCGGGTGGCGTCCAGCGACACCACGGGCACCATCCGCACGCCCGGTCCGGCGGCGTCGACGGCGTACAGGCCGTCACCGGCGGGGACCAGCAGCACGTCGCAGGGCAGGGCGTCGGCCACCCCCGGCACCGTGCCAGAGAGCGTCCCGTCGGGAGCAACCGCGAGGGGGTGCGGGCGGGTGCCGGGTGCGGTGGCGAAGCAGACGGCGAGCGCAACCGCGCAGTCGCCGGTGGCGACGCGGCCGAGCAGCTCGCTCCCGCCGCAGGAGAGCAACGCCCGGGTGGCCACGGTGGTGCCGAGGTACGGCACCGGGGCGACCGCACGGCCCAGCTCCTCCAGCACCACCGCCACCTCGCGGAAGCCGGCGCCGGCACCGCCGTACGCCTCCGGCACCGCCAGCCCAGTGAGCCCGAGCTGGCCGGCCAGCCGGGCCCACAGTGCCCCGTCGTACGGGTCGTCGCCGTCGAGCCGGGCCAGCACGCGCTGCCCGGGTGCGTGTGCCGCGAGCAGGGCGCGGACGCTGTCGCGCAGCGCCTCCTCGTCGGCGCTGTAGAGCAGGTCGGTCACCGGTCCACCCGGGGTTCGCGGGGCAGGCCGAGCACCCGCTCGGCGACGATCGTGCGCAGGATCTCCGACGTGCCGCCTTCGATGGAGTTGCCGCGGGCGCGCAGGTAGCGGTAGGTGGCGGTGCGGCCGAGCAGGTCCGGCTCGGCGGGGCGGCGCAGCGTCCAGTCGTCGTACCGCAGGCCCTGCGCGCCGAGGAACTCCACCTCCAGGCCGCTGATCCACTGGGCCAGCTCGGCGAAGGAGAGCTTCACCGCCGACCCCTCCGGCCCCGGCTCACCGGCGGCCACCTGCTGGCGCAGCCGCAGGGCGGTCAGCCGGGCCGCCTCGGCGCGTACCCACGCCCGCAGCACCTCCTCGTGCAGCCCCGGCGTACGCAGCTCGGGCCGCTCGCGCCAGCCCCGGGCCAGCAGGCCGATCATCCCGCCCTCCCGGGGCAGCGGCAGGCCGCCGATGGCGACCCGTTCGTTCATCAGCGTGGTCCGCGCGACCTGCCAGCCCTCCCCGACGGCGCCGATCCGGTGCGCGTCCGGCACCCGCACCCCGGTGAGGAAGACCTCGTTGAACTCGGCCTCGCCGGTGAGCTGACGCAACGGGCGCACCTCGACGCCGGGTGCGGTCATGTCGCAGACGAAGTACGTGATCCCCCGGTGCTTCGGCATTCCGGGGTCGGTGCGCGCCAGCAGGATCGCCCAGCGCGCCCGGTGGGCCAGCGAGGTCCACACCTTCTGCCCGTCGACCACCCAGTCGTCGCCGTCGCGCACGGCGCGGGTGGTGAGGCCGGCGAGGTCGGAGCCGGCACCGGGCTCGCTGAACAGCTGGCACCAGATCTCCTCGCCGGTCCACAGGGGTCGCAGCCAGCGCCGCTGCTGCCCGGCGGTGCCGTGGCGCAGCAGGGTCGGCGCGGCCATGCCGAGGCCGATGCTGTTACGGCGGGGGCGGTTGTCCGGCGCGCCGGCCAGGTCGAACGCCTCGTCCACCACCGGTTGCAGGTGCCGCGGGGCGCCGCGTCCGCCGAGCCCGGGAGGGAAGTGCACCCAGGCCAGTCCGGCGTCGAAGCGGGCCCGCAGGAACGCGGTCCGCTCGCCGGCCGGGTCGTTCGCCCGCAGGAACGCGTCGACCAGGGCTCGCAGCCGCTCCGGGGTGTGCTCGGGCACCGCCACCTCCCATCAGGATTATTTGCACTGGCACTGCAATATAGTGCTGCGCCGCGCGGGACGGAAGAGCCCGGCGGCGGGTGCCGGGGCGGCCGCACGGGCACGGCCGCCCCGGGTCGCGATCAGGAGTGCGGGCAGGTGTTGCGGTACTCCTCGATCGCGAGCCCGCTCGGGCCCGGGCAGAGGAACGGCTCGTACCGGGTGTCGTTGTCGACGAACCGCTTCAGCCAGGCGACCATCTGCTTGGCGAGCGGGGTGTTGGTGGTCTGCGGGAAGAAGTGACTCGCCCCGTTCAACTCCAGGTACGCCTTCTCGGACGAGGCCGGGATGCTGGAGTAGAACGGCTCCGCGTGCGACGAGACCGGGGCCACACTGTCCGACTCGCCGCCGACGATCAGGGTCGGGACGCGCACGTCGCCCCAGGTCTTGTCCAGGTTCCACGGCGCGATCGGCACGGCGGCCTGCAGCGACGGCCGGGAGACGGCCGCCTCCAGGCTGCCGCCGCCGCCCATCGAGTGGCCGGCCACGGAGAGCCGGGTCGCGTCGATGCGGCCGCGCACCGAGCTGCGCTCGGTCAGCCAGTCCAGCGCGGCGAGCAGTTGCCGCCCCCGGCTGGCCGGCTGGTCGAAACGGCTGTTGGTCTCGATCCCGATGACCACGAAGCCGTGCGAGGCGATCCGCGGGCCGAGCCAGTCCAGGGTGGACCAGGAGGCGGTGTAGCCGGGCGAGATGGCGACGGCGCCGAAGGTGCCCTCGCTGGTGCTGGTCGGGTAGTAGACGACCCCGCCGCCGAAGCCGGTGACGCTCCAGGAGGAGACGCTGAACGACGAGGTGGCGAACGGGCCGCGGCTGGCCTCCAGGATCGCGTTGGTCGGGGCGGGGCCGCGCTCGTACGGGTTGTCCGCCTGAGCGGCGGCCGGTACGGCCAGCGCGGCGCCGCCGGCCAGGAACGCCGTCACGGCGAGCCGGGCCAGGGTGGAGATGACGGAACGGGGACGGGTGGTGGTGGATGATCGCACGTCGGGTACTCCCTGCTGGGTCGGAGTGGGATCGACGTGCGTCAGTCTTCGATGGTTAGCGGGGGCGCCGCATCGGCGAAATCACCTGTCGATTCCGGCGCCGGTCGGGACGAGACCACGGGCGAACCGGAACGACACGGCCTCCATCAGCGGCTTGCGCTTGGTGTTCTGGAAGGCGGCGATCCGCCACCGGCCGTCGTCCTCGCGCACCAGCACGTACGTCTGCACCTTGGTCAGCCGCCTCGGACGGTCGCCCTTGTAGATCTCGCCGCGGCCGGTGACCACCGCGGCGTCCGGCCCCAGGAACCGGACGTCGAGCACCTCGTCGGCGAGCCGGGTGCCCTTGACGAACTTCGTGAAGAGCTCCTGGTGACTCGCCACGATGTCCCGCCGGCCCCGGTAGTGGGTGCCCACCCAGGTGACATAGGTGGCGTCGGCGGTGAACAGCCGCCCGTACGCCTCGGCGTCCTGCCGGCCCCAGGCGGCAACGAGCGCGTCGATCACGGCGAGGACGGCGGTACGGTCGTCGGGCATGATTCCTCCCAGGATAATCTGCATCTAAGCAGAATCTGCATGTGTGCAGATAATAGGAAGAGGTCCATCGGTATGGCAAGGCGGTCATGGGACGAGCGGCACGCCATCTTCCGCCGCTACCTCGACGCGGTCGGCCTGCACGGCATGGCGGGGGCGGAGGCGGCCGGCCTGCACCCGTCGGAGTGGCACGCGCTCAGCCTCATCACGCTTGAGGGTTCACTGACCTCCGGCGACCTCGCGACGCGGATCGGGCTGACCACCGGTGCCACCACGAGGCTTATCGACCGGCTGGAACGCGCCGGTTACGCCCGCCGCGCCGCCGACCCGGCCGACCGGCGCAAGGTCGTGGTCGAACCGGTCCCGGAGGCGCTCGGCCGCATCGACGAGGTGGTGACCCCGGCGCGCGACCGCCTCGCCGACGTGCTCGCCGCGTACACACCGGAGCAGCTCGACGTCCTCTTCGACTACTTCGAGCGGGCCGCACCCGCCTTCCGGGAGGCGACCCGGCAGATCCGCGACGGACGGCGGCGCTGACGCCGGCCCGGATCAGCGGAGCAGCCGGAGCCCGCTGACCGTCCGCTCGTGCGCCGGGAAGTCCTCGGCGGTGTGCGGCGCGTAGATCCAAGTCCGCAGGGAGTCGCTGGCGACGTCCACCTCCACCAGCCGGACCGGGTTGGTGCGGCGGGAGTGGAAGGTCTGCAGGAACGAGTGGATCCGGTTGCCGTGCGCACCGGTGTCCACCCGGTACGCGGCGGTGCCGGTGTGGCCGGAGAAGACCAGGCGGATGTTCGGGTAGCGCGAGATCAGGTTGTCGAACAGGTACCGCGGACTCGTCGACCCGTACCCGGCGCTCGCCCCGATCGTCCCGTCCGCCTCCAGGTAGTGGTGCGTCACCACCACGACGTTGTGCCGGGGATGGGCGGCCACCACGTCCCGCGCCCAGCCGACCGCCGCCGCCCGGGGCCACGGCTCCAGGGTCAGCAGCAGCCACCGCACGCCACCGGCCTGGTAGGTCGCGTACGCGTTGTCGACCTTGCCGGCCTCGAACCGGCCCCGGACCGTCCCGGCGGTGAAGTACCGGTTGAAGACGGTGGTGTCGCGCAGCAACGGCCCGGCGGGCCGGCGCACCGTCCCGTCCGGCGCGTAGACCTGGGTGTCGTGGTTGCCGACGGTGAGCGAGTACGGCACCCCGGCGGCCTCCAACGGTCGCAGCGCGTCCCGGGCCCGGACGTACTGCACGTGGTCCGGGGTGTCCCACTTGACCACGTCACCGGCGTGCGTGACGAAGCGCAGGTCCAGCGCCGACCGGTTGGCGACCAGCCAGTCGGTGCGCTGCCAGAACCGGCCGTCGCCCGCGTTGACGACCTCCTCCTGGGTGTCCGGCAGCACCGCGAAGCTGAACCGTGGATCGGTCGGGGCCGGCGCGGCCTCCATCCGGGCGTACGCCACGTGGACGTTGCGGTCGCACTCGGCGGTGTACCGGTCGTTGACGAGTTCGACGGTGACGGTCCGGGTCCCGTCGCCGAGCGCCGGACCCACCGCGTAGGCGCCGTAGTCGGTGGCGCTGCCGATCGTGGCCTCACCGGCGACCGTTCCGTCCACCCGGACCCGGACGACCGGCCAGCCGTCGCAGTGGTCACCGATCGCGCCGATCACCACCCGGCCGGCACCCTGCACGGTGGTGCTGGCCGAGCTCTCGTCGCGCCACAGCGTGGCGTGTGTCCCGGACGGCGGCACCGGCGTGCCGGTGGCCGGCTGGATCGTGCCGTTGACCACGGTGAACGGGGACGACCCCACCGCGTTGGCGACGCCGGCGAGACCTCCGGCCGACACCACGACCAGCACCGCCACGATCGTCCGCGTGATCCGCATCGGTGACCTCCCGTCAGCACCGGCGGACGCCGGCTCCGGGGATGCTACGGGAGAAAGCGCACGTCACCACGCATCAACCCGGCTGACTACGTGGACACGGCGTGTACACGAAGAGTAGTCGGATCGGCTGTGCGTCGCCTCACCGCAAGCCGGCCGCCGCCGCGTCGAGCCGGGCGAGGAACGCCCGCACCGCAGGCGGCCGGGTCCGGCCGGCGAGGGTCGCGGCGAAGACCCGCCGGACGGCGGCGTCCTCGCGGTGCACGCGCAGCAGGGCGAGGTCGGGCGGCGTCGCCCGGACCGCAAGGGCCGGCACCAGCGCGACGCCCAGCCCGGCCGCCACGCAGCCGAGCTTGCCGGTCCACTCCGCGGCGACGATGTCGACCCGGGGCCGGAACCCGGCCGGCAGGGCGGCCCGCAGGAGCGTCTCCTCGGCGGTGGCCGACCCGGCGATGAACGCGTCGTCGGCCAGCTCGCGCAGGCGGACGGTACGGCGGCGGGCGAGCCGGTGCGTCCGGGGCACCGCCACCAGCAGCACCTCGTCGAGCAGGTGGTGCAGATCGAACCGGTCGCCGTCGAGCGGCCGGTCGGGCGCCGCGCTGACCACCACGACGTCGGCGTCGCCGGCGGACAGCCGCTCCAGCAGGCCGGGGGTGAGCCCCTCCACGAGGGACAACGCCACGCCGGGGTGGGTGGCGCGGAACGCGGCCAGCGCCCGCGGGACGAGCGCGGCGACGGCGGTCGGGAACGCGCCGACGCGCAGCCGGCCGGCGGTCAGGTCACCGAGCGCGGCCAGGTCCCGGCGGGCGGCGTCCAGCCGGTCGAGCACCGCCTCGGCGTGGCCGAGCAGGCACCGACCCTGCTCGGTCAGGGCGACGCCGCGCGGCAGCCGGTCGAACAGCCGCGCGCCGGTCTCGGCCTCCAGGGCGGCGATCTGCCGCGAGACGGCGGACTGGGTGTAGCGCAGGGCCCGCGCGGCGGCGGTGATCGAGCCGTACGCGGCGACGGTCCGGAACACCTCCAGGGCGGCGGGTTGCATTCTGCCATCCTGCCATGTGCTGGCCGCATGACGGCCATGCGCAACATTCGTTGGTCGCATGGCTGATCGGTGTCTAGCGTTCCTGGCCATGGACGCCGTCGCACTTCTCGGCACCGGCACGATGGGCACCGCGATCGGTCGCCGGCTGCTCGCCACCGGGCAGCGCCTCACCGTCTGGAACCGCACCCGCGCCCGGGCCGACCCGCTCGTCGCGGCCGGTGCGCGGGCCACCGGCGCCGCGGCCGAGGCCGTCCGGGACGCCGACGTGGTGATCACGATGCTCACCGACGCGACGGCGGTCCGCGAGGTGCTCGGGGCGGCGGCCGGCGCCCTCCGCCCCGGCGCCCACGTGGTCGAGATGTCCACCATCGGGCCCCGGGCCACGCGGGACCTGGCCCGGTTGTTGCCGGCGACGGTGCCCCTGGTGGACGCGCCGGTGGCCGGCAGCGCCGGCGCGGCCGAGGCGGGCCGGCTCGTGGTGCTGGCCGGCGGCGCGCCGGCGGCGCTCGACCGGGTCGCTCCGGTGCTGGACCGGCTCGGCACCGTGCGCCGCTGTGGCGGCCCCGGCAGCGGCGCCGCGCTGAAGCTGGTCCTCAACACCGCGCTGGTCACCGGTGTCACCGCCGTCGCCGACGCGCTGGCCGTCGCGGCGGCGGCCGGCGTGGACCGGCGCACCGCGATCGAGGCGCTCGCCACCGGGCCGCTCAGCGGCGCGGTCGCCCGGGCGACCACCACCGGCGCCGCCTTCGCCGTGGCCCTGGCGGCGAAGGACGCCCGGCTGGCCCTGGCCGCGCTGGGCGACGACGCACCGGCGCCCGTCCTGCGGGCCGCCGCCTCGGTGCTGGCCGCCGCGCCGCACCCGCACGACGACATCGCCACCCTCATCGACGCACCGGAGGACCCACCGTGACCGTGACCCTGGACAACCCGGCGACCGTTCCCGCCCCGTTCGGCGACCGCTTCGCCCACGTCGCCCGGCTCGACCCGCCGGCCGGTGCCCTGCTCCTGCTCTCCGGCCAGGTCGGCGTGAACGACGACGGCGTCGTGGTGGCCCCCGGCGACGTGCGGGCGCAGTCCGAGCGGATCTTCGAGCTGATCGGCGGCCTGCTGGCCGCCCACGGCGCCGGCTTCGCCGACGTGCTGCACATCCGGACGTTCATGACCGACCTGGGTGACCTGGCCGGCTACGCGGCGGTCCGCAACCGGCACTTCCCGGGCCCCAAGCCCGCCAGCACGACGGTCGAGGTCAACCGGCTCTTCCTCGACGGCGCGGTGATCGAGGTGGAGGTGACCGCCGCCGTGCCGGCCGCCTGACGGTCGTCAGGCGGTGGCGGCCCGCCGGGCACGGTGGCGCAGCACGGCCTTCACCAGCTCACCCGCGATGAGGATGGTGGAGGCCACCGCCGCGCAGACGAGCCACTGCCCGGCGGTGATGTCGGTCGTGGTGAACACGCCGTGCAGGACGTCCAACTGCACCACCAGCGCCAGCAGGACGACCACGGCACCGGTGGCCACGAACGCCCACCGGTTCTCCAGCGTCTCCCGACTGACCACGCTGCGCACGTCGTGCCGGACGTTGAGCAGGTTGAACGCCTGGAACAGCACGAACGTCACGAAGGCCATCGTGCCGGCGGTGGTGGCCTCCCCGATCCGCGGCGCCGGTCCGGGCGCCCACACCAGGACGGCCAGGGTTCCGGTGGCCATCACCGCGCTGGCCAGCAGGATGCGGATCAGCCGGGGCCGGTTCAGGATCCGCTCCGCCGCCCCGCGTGGCGGTTGGCGCATCGCGTCCGGGCTGACCGGGTCGACGCCCAGCGACATGGCGGGCGGGCCGTCCATCACCAGGTTGACGAAGAGGATCTGCAACGCGGTGAACGGCGCGCCGCCGGCGATGCCGGTCACCGCCGCGACGAGGAAGGTCAGGACGAAGCCCAGCGCGGTCGAGACCTGGAAGCGGGTGAAGTTGACGATGTTGGCGTAGACGCCGCGGCCCTCGCGGACGGCGGAGACGATTGTGGCGAAGTTGTCGTCGGTGAGCACCATCGTCGCGGCCTCCTTGCTCACCTCCGTCCCGGCGATGCCCATCGCGACGCCGATGTCGGCGTTGCGCAGGGCGGGCGCGTCGTTGACGCCGTCGCCGGTCATGGCGACCACGTCGCCGCGCCCCTGCAGGGCGCGCACGATCCGGATCTTGTGGGCGGGTGACACGCGGGCGACCACGCCGACGTCGTCGAGCCGCCGGGCCAGTTCGGTGTCGTCGGCGACGGTGTCGAGGTCGGTGCCGGTGACAGCGCGGCCGGGGATGCCGAGTTCGCGGGCGATGGCGGCGGCGGTGACGGCGTGGTCGCCGGTGAGCATCCGGACCCGGATGCCCGCCGCCCGGCACTGCGCGACCGCCTCCCGCGCTTCCGCCCGGGGCGGGTCGACGATGCCGACCAGCGCGACGAGAACGAGCCGGTCGAGCAGGTCCTTCGGGTCGTCGCCCGGGTCGAACGCGGCGGCCGGGAAGTCCTCGTAGGCCACCGCCATGACCCGCATCCCCTGCTCGGCGAGGAACGCGTTGCCCTCGTCATAGCGGGTCCGGGCGGAGTCGTCGAACGGCAGCACCCCGGTGGCGCCGAGGTACCGGTCGGCCCGGGCGGACAGCACGTCCGGGGCGCCCTTGACGAAGCAGCGCACCACCTCGGTGCCGTCGTCGCCGGTCCACCGGTGGAACGTCGCCATGAACTTGTGGTCGGAGTCGAACGGTATCTCCAGCGTCCGCGGATGCTGCCGGCGCACGGCGGCCACGTCGAGGTCGCCCTTCTCGGCCAGCACCACGAGCGCGCCCTCGGTGGGGTCGCCGACCAGGTCGCTGTCGTGCACCACGGCGTCGCTGCACAGGGCCATCGCGGTCAGCGCCAGGTCGATCGTCCCGGGCAGCGGCTCGGCGTCGGTGGTGCGGATGCGACCGTCGGCGCGGTAGCCCTGACCGGAGACGGTGAACCGCCGGCCCGCCAGCAGGAGCTCGCGCGCGGTCATCTCGTTGAGCGTCAGCGTCCCGGTCTTGTCGGTGCAGATCTGCGACGTGCCGCCCAACGTCTCCACCGAGGACAGCCGCTTGACGATCGCGCCCCGGCGGGCGAGCCGGCCGGTGCCCATCGCCAGGGTGAACGCGACCACCGCCGGCAGACCCTCCGGCACCGCCGCGACGGCGAGCGAGACCGCGCTGATGAACAGGTCACCGAAGTCCTGCCCGCGGACCAGGCCCAGCACGAACACCAGGACGATCACCAGGCCGGCGATGACCGCCAGGGTCCGGCTGAGGCCGTTGATCTGGCGCTGCAACGGCGTCGGGCCGGGCCGGGCGTCGTGCAGCAGGTCGGCGATCCGGCCCGTCTCGGTCGCCATGCCGGTCGCGATGACAAGCGCCTCCCCCCGGCCACGGGTCACCACGGTGTTCATGAACACCGTGGTCCTGCGGTCGCCCAACGCGGCGTGCTCGTCGACGGCGGCGTGGGCCGCCTTGCTCACCGGCTGGGCCTCCCCGGTGAGCGTGGACTCCTGCGCCTGCAGCGCGGTGGACGACAGCAGCCGGGCGTCGGCGGGGACCCGGTCACCGGCCTCCACCACCACGACGTCGCCGGGCACCAGGTCCCGGGCGTCCAGCCGGATGATCTCCCCGTCCCGCCGTACGGTCGCGGTGGTGACGCTCATCCGCCGCAACGACTCCAGCGCCGCCTCGGCGCGCGACTCCTGCACGAAGCCGATCGTGGCGTTGAGCAGCACCACGAAGGCGATCGCGACCGGTGTCTCCCACTCCCGGCTGATCACCAGGGACACCACTGCGGCGACCAGCAGGATGAGGATCATCAGGTCCTCGAACTGCCGCAGGAAGGCCCGCCACCGCGGTTCCCGCTTCGCCTCGGCCAGCCGGTTCGGCCCGTGCCGCTCCAGTCGCCGGGCCGCCTCCGCCGACGACAGGCCGGTGCGCGGGTCCACGCCGAACTCTGCGGCGACCTCGGCAGCCGGCCGGGCGTGCCAGGGTGGCGCGGCGGGCACGCTGGACTGCGACATCCGCCCATCATCCCCGACAAGGCGGCGCGAGGAGGCGGCTCAGGGCGCGAGGCTGCCGCCCCAGTTGTCGACGGTGAGCCGGCCGGTGGTGTCCTCGAAGAACCGGTGTTCGAGCGTGCCGTCGGCGATCCGGTAGAAGACGTGGTGCTGGTTCGCGGTGGACAGGCCCACCGGGTCGTCGGCGACCACGCCGACCGCACCCCAGTTGTCGGTGCCCGGCTCGATGCCCGGCCACCAGTACCAGTGCCGCAGGTCGCCGCCCGCGGCACGGCCGAAGACGTGCTGCTGGTCCCGGTGCACGAACGCGTGCGGACTGCCCACGAAACCGCCGCCGGGCCAGACGCCCCCGTTCAGCGTGCCGCTCGGATCGTCGAAGAACCGGTGCTGCAGGTCGCCGGCGCTGTTCCGGAAGAACACGTGATGCTGGTTCCCGGCGTAGGAGAACCCGCTCGGGTCCGACGCCACACCGGCGGTCACCGCCCAGTCATCGGTCGCCGGGTCGATCCCCGGCCACCAGAACCAGTGGATCAGTCCGCCGCCGGCCGTCCGGCCGAAGATGTGCTGCTGGTCCCGGTGCACGAACGCGTGCGGGTTTCCGACGAACGCGCCGCCCGGCCAGACCCCACCGGCGATCTGCCGGGTGTTCAGGTCGTAGAAGCGGTGTTCCAGGTGCCCGTCCGGGTTGCGGTAGAAGACGTGCTGCTGGCTGCCGTAGGCGAAGCCGGTCGGGTTGGACAGCACCCGGCCGGCGGTGTTCCAGTTGTCCACACCCGGTGTGGCCATGCCCGGCCCGTACCACAAGTGCCGCAGCGTGTTGTCCGTCCCCCGGGCGAACACGTGCTGCTGGTTCGCGTGGGCGTAGCCCACCGCCCGCCCCGTCAGCGGCCCGCCGCCCCAGTCGGCGCGTACGACGCCGCGGCCCGGCGCCCAGGACAGGTTCACCAACTGTCCACCGGTACCGACCGCCACGACGCGCTGGCTGTCCCCGAACTGGAACGCCCGGCCGGCGACTCCCCCACCGCCGGACAGCCGGGCGGCCACGTCGGCACGCATCAGGTCCAGGTCGATGAAGGACGGGTCGATCTTGCCGGAAGTGCTGGTCTCCCGGTGCCCGCGGGCGTGGCCGGCGTCCCGGCCGAGCTGCCGCAGGACGGCCGCGGTGGCGGCCAGCGAGGCGTCGTACTGCGCGGCGGTCATGCGCTGGTTGACCCCGTCGTAGTCGATCTCCCACCCGACGAGCATGGTGTTGCCGTCGCCGGCCGGGATCGGCCCGCTGCCGCGGCTGGCGCCGGCGTGGTTGGCGCGGCCGGCGGAGATGAGGTGGAAGACGCCGTGGTAGTCCACCAGCGCCTGGCAGAGCGGGCCCGGCAGGTCGGGACGGCCGTAGATGCAGGTGTTCAACGCCGGATGCGGGTTGCTGGCGCTGGACCGGGCGGCGGTGTGGTGCCACAGGACACCGATCGGGTTGAAGGAGCCGGACACCATCCGGTTGCGCCAGTCACCGTGCTCGACGACGCCTACCCCGGCGGCCCGCAGGACGTCCGCGAGCCAGGGAATCGTGGCCATGGGTGTTCCTCCCTCACGACGGCATCCCGGCGAGTCTGGGAAAGTTCGATGACGGTTGTCAATGCGTTGTCGAGATTTTTTGCATCAGGCTCCGAGGAACATGAAGACATCCTTCAGAGCGGCCCGGCGCACGCACACTGGGTCCATGAGCATGAACCGGAGGTCATTCCTGGCGACGGTCGCCGCGGCCGGCGTGGCGACCGCCGCCGCACCGCACCTGGCCACGCGACCGGCCCGGGCCGCCACCTGGCGCAAGCGCCTCACCGGCGCCGACCTGGACACCAACCACCGGTGGCGGGTCGCCGGCACCGATCTCGGCATCCCGTACGTGCTGGAGAACGGGTCCATCGGCTACCTGTTCGGCGACACCTTCAACACGCCGTGGCCGGAGGGCCCGCCGCTGCCCAACGACTGGCGCTCGCCGGTGCTGCTGCGGTCCAACATCCATCCCGGCGCGGCCGGCGGGATCGTGTTCGACAGCGCCGCCCGGGTGGCCGGCAACGGGCGCGCCCCCGAGCTGATGCACAACGGCCACAACGGGATCGGGATCGACGGCCTCTGGGAGGTGACCGTCATCCCCAACGACGGGATCAGCTTCCCGGAAACCGGCCGCCAGCTCATCTCCTACATGAGCATCGAGAACTGGAACTCGGCCGGGCCGGCGGGCCCGCACTGGAAGAGCCGCTACGCCGGGCTCGCGTACAGCGACAACGGCAACGACTTCATCCGGACGCCGCTGAAGTGGTGGAACAACGGCGCCAACACGGATCCGTTCCAGATGTGGACCATGCAACGCGACGGCGACTGGGTGTACGTCTTCTCCGTACGCTCCGGACGGCAGGACGGCCCGATGATGCTGCGCCGGGTCCGCTGGGACCGGCTGTTCTACCCGGAGTCCTACGTGGGCTGGGGCTGGAACGGCAGCAACTGGGGGTGGGGTCGCCCGTGCACGCCGATCCTGACCGGTCGCTTCGGCGAACCGTCGGTACGCCGGCTGAGCGACGGCACCTGGGTGATGTCCTACCTGAACTGCGCGACCGGGTGCATCGTCACCCGCACCGCGGGCGGCCCCGACCAGGTGTGGACCGCCGAGAAGGTGCAGGTCTTCCCGTGGCAGGAGCCGGGGCTCTACGGGGGCTTCATCCATCCGTGGTCGACCCGCCGGGCGAACGACCTCCACCTGTTGGTCTCGAAGTGGACCAGGACAGCGGACGGCCGCAGCACCGCGTACCACGTCAGCCAGTTCGCCGGGACCGCCTGAACGCGTCCGGCCGGCGCGACCGGCCGAGCAGGGCCCAGCCCATCAGCGCGATCACCAGGCCGAGACCCGTCCGACGCGCTTCCGGAAACGGCGTCGAACCGGCTCGCGGCCGGCTAACGTCTGGAGGTCGGGCGCCCGCTGGCCGGCGTCCCGTCGCCCGCCTGCCGGCCGCCCGCCGCCACGGTCGACGACGCGTTGCCGAGGAAGACCGATGCCTGTCGTAGCTGCCGATCGACGCCGGCGCCCGACGCCGTGAGCCGCCCGGACGACGAGAAGCGGTCGACCGACGCCGTCCTGCACGGGCTGGCGCAGCGGCTCGACAAGCCCATGGGGGCGCTCGGCCTCATCTTCCTGCTCCTGGTGCTCGGGCAGGCGTTGACCCGCGATCCCGCGGTGTCCGGGGCGTTGAACGTCGCCACCTGGATGCTCTGGGCCGTCTTCGTCGCCGAGTTCGCCCTGCGCGCCTGGCTGGCCCGGCACGACGCCGGCCGGTTCTGGCGCCGCAACTGGTGGCAACTGGTCTTCCTCGCCGTGCCCTTTCTCCGCTTCGTCCGCGCGGCGGCCCTGCTCCGCGCGGTCCGGGCCGGCGGCGTGGTGTCCGCCGCCGTGCGCGGCACCCGCTCGGCCGGCCGGCTGCTCACCGACCGGCTGGCCTGGCTGGCGATCATCACCACGATCGTGGTCCTCGCCGTCGGTCAACTGCTCGTGCTCAGCGGCTCCTACCGCAGTTACGGGCAGTCCCTGCACGACGTGGCGCTCACGACCATCACCGGCCAGCGGCTGCGTGCGACCGACCCGTTCGCCCAGATCGTCGAACTGATCCTCGCCCTCTACTCGGTGGCGGTCTTCGGCACCCTCGCCGGCGCCCTCGGGGCGTACTTCCTCAGCAGCCAGAACCGGGACGGCGGCGATCAGGAGCGCCAGGCCGCCTGATCGGCCGCACCCGCGCGCACCCCTTCTGACCTGCAGGTTTGTCGGATCTCATCAGTTGGAGACGGTGCCGGCCGGGTGATATGACTGGACTGTCGGCCACCAACGACGCTAGTCGTCACTCCCTCGGCCGCGCGGATCCGTCCCCTATCGACGGCGCGCGGAAGCGGCTCGGCGTGAGACCTTGAGGAGCTACGGTGCCGAAGAGGTTGATCTGGCGTAACCGGCGGCCCTTCCAGAACGCGGTCGTCGCGACCGCACCGGTGTGCGGAGCCCTGATGATCGCCATGGAGGTCCGGCCGCCGGTGGTGGAGGTCGCCATGCCGGATCCGGTCCGGATCGGCTGGGAGGCGGGGCTGATCGTCGCCGGCCTGGTCGGCATCGCCGGGCTGCTCTGGCCGGGCCGCTGCTCCACCCGGCTCGGCATGGAGCTCGCGTCCATGCTGATGCTCGGGACGGTCACCGGCATGTACGCGGTCGCCCTGGCGGTGATCTCCGGGCGGACGGCCGTCGCGGCGACGTCGTTCATCGCCGCCGTGGCGATCGGGTCGTGGTGGCGGGCCGGCGAACTGCTGGGCGAGCTGCGGGGGATGGTCGAATCACAACGGTCACCCACGGACGTCGTCGGCGGATTCCCATGACAGCCCCACCCCCTTCCAACGCCGCGCCCCAGTGGCTCCAGATCCTGCTGTCGGTGCTCGGTCTCCTGGGCGGCGCCGGCGGTCTCGCCGCCATCGCCGCCGTCGTGGTGCAGCGTGGCAAGTTCCGCGCCGAGGCCGCCGACCTGCTCACCGACACCGCCCTGACGCTTGTGCAGCCGATGCGTACCCGGATGGCCGAGCTGGAGGCCGAGGCGCAGACCGCGCGGGAGCAACTGCGCGCCTCGGACGAACGGACCCGGCGGCTGCAGGCGACGATCGTCGAGCTCCGCGCGATGCTGGACCGCTGGTACGCGTTGATCTTCGCGCCGGACGCGACCCTCCGCTCGATCCGCTACGCCGTCCGCGAGGACCGTCGCCGCCGCGACCACCCCTGACCTGCCCCGGGCCGTCACCGGCGCCGATCCGGGCACCACCGGCCGGCCACAGGTCCGGGCATCGTCGCCGAGGGTGACGTCGCGGCTGCGCGGCGGCGACCGTAGGCTGTGCACATGCGAGCGCGGCCCTCCCCAGACCGACGGCACGGCCCGGGGGCCGGGGATCCGGGTCCGTGGGGGCGGTGAGCCCGGGGACGACGCCGGATCGGGACCGGGCCGGCGCGGCGTCCACACTGGCTCGACGGTGCGCCCGGATCGTCGCGTCACGCCCGTTCGAAGTGGCCATCGTCGTGCTCATCATGGCCAACGGCGTGGTGCTCGGGCTCGAGACGTACCCCGATCTCGGCGCGGCGGCGCCGGCGCTGCACGCCCTGGAATGGGTGTTCCGGGTCGCGTTCGTGACGGAGATCGCGGTCCGCATCGCGGCGCACGGCCGGCGGCCGCTGGACTTCTTCCGGCACGGCTGGAACGTCTTCGACTTCCTGGTGATCGCGGCGATCTTCATACCGGGTCTGCACGGCGACACGGCCGTGCTGCGGTTCCTGCGGGTGGCCCGGGTGCTGCGCCTGGTGCGTTTCTCCCCCGGCCTGCGGACGATCGTGGCTGCGCTGTGGCGGAGCCTGCCCGGCGTGGCCGGCTTCTTCGCCCTGACGGCGGTGACGCTGTACGTGTACGGGATGGCCGGCTGGCTGATCTTCGGGGAGCGCTACCCCGAGCAGTACGGCGACATCGGCCGGTCCCTGCTGACGCTGTTCGTGCTGCTGTCGCTGGAGACGCTGCCGGACCTCATCCAGCAGGGCATGGCGGTGTCGCCGCTGACCATCCTCTACTACGTCAGCTTCGTCGTCATCACCGTGAACCTGCTGCTGAACATCCTCATCGCGGTCATCGTCAACTCGATGGAGGAGGCGCGCCGCCTGGAGATGACCGAGGGGCTCGCGTCCGACTACGACGAGGACGGCGACGGGGTGCCGGACGAGGTGGACCGGATCGCGCTCAGCCAGCGCCTCGACGACCTGCGGACGGTCGTCGCGGAACTGGAACGCGAACTGCGGATCGACCGCGGCGACGGGCACGGCCGCCCGGTCGTCACCGCGCCCCGGCGACCGCTCGACGAACGGCAGGTGCCGTCGAGTGCGTCCGTACCTGGCCCGCCGGCCGCCGATCATGATAGGGATTGAGCACCCTGCGGCGTGACGACGTGCCGCCACGGCGAGAGGGGTGGACGATGCAGGTCGAGAAGACGAGTCTGCCGGGCATCGGTGTCAGCCAGCGTTTCACCACGGCCGGCGGCCAGCGCGCAGGGCTCATCGCCTACCCCGACGGCCGGCGTGACCTGGTCATCTACCACCCGGACGATCCCGACACCGCCGCGCACACGCTCTCCCTGGAGCGGACCGAGGCGCAACTGCTCGCCGACCTGCTGGCGGCGGTCGTGACGGTGCAGCACGTCGCGGACCTGGAGCGACAGCTACCGGGCATCACGGTGGTGCGGATCCCGATCGGCCCCGGCACGCCGGCCGACGGACGGGCGTGGCGCGAGGTGGACCTCGGCGGGCGGGCGCTGTCGCTGCTCGCGGTCATCCGCGGCGACGACACGATCGCGGCGCCCGGGGGCGACTTCGTCCTGGCCGCCGGCGACGAGGCGGTCGTCGCGGGCACCGAGCCGGCGACGTCCGCCGCGGCGGACGTCCTCGCAAGCTGCTGACGCCCGCTCCGCGACTGTGACGCGCGGTCGTCCAGGTATCGCGCGATGTGCTGATTCGGTCCTTACCGGTTAGGGTTGGCTAACCGATTGGTCAAGCTCCCGGGGAGGGTGTGTGCTGGTACTGGTGGCGGTCCACGTGCTCGCAGCGGTGATCGCCCCGGTGCTGGTACGCCGCTGGGGCCGCCGGGCGCTCTACCTGGTCGCGCTCGCACCCGCCGCCACACTCGGCTGGGCACTGGCCCACACCGGCACGGTCCGCTCCGGCATCCCGGTCGTGGAGACCGTCACCTGGGTGCCCCAGCTCGGGCTGGCGATCGCGCTGCGGATGGACACCCTGTCGTGGCTGATGGTGGTGCTCGTCGGCGGTGTCGGCGCGCTCGTCCTCGCGTACAGCGCGCGGTACTTCCGCTCCGACGACCCCGGCCTCGGCCGGTTCGCGGCGGTGTTCGCGGCGTTCGCCGGGGCGATGCTCGGCCTGGTGGTCGCCGACGACCTCCTGCTGCTGTACGTGTTCTGGGAACTGACCACCGTCTTCTCGTACCTGCTCATCGCCAGCGACCCGACCCGGCGGGCCAGCCGGCGGGCGGCCATGCAGGCGCTGCTGGTGACCACACTGGGCGGTCTGGCGATGCTCGCCGGGTTCGTGATGCTCGGCCAGCACGCCGGCAGCTACCGCTGGTCGGAGGTCGCCGACAACCTCCCCGGCGGCGGCTACCTCACCGTCGCCCTCGTGCTCGTCCTCCTCGGCGCGTTGAGCAAGTCGGCCATCTTCCCGTTCAGCTTCTGGCTGCCCGGGGCGATGGCCGCGCCGACGCCGGTCAGCGCGTACCTGCACGCCGCGGCGATGGTCAAGGCCGGCGTGTTCCTCGTCGCGCTGATGGGACCGGCGGTGGCGGATGCCGCACCGTGGCGACCGGTCCTGCTGGCCGGCGGCCTGATCACGATGTTCCTCGGCGGCTGGGCCGCACTGCGGCAGGTCGACCTGAAGCTGCTGCTCGCCTACGGCACGGTCAGCCAGCTCGGACTGCTGATGGTGGTCCTCGGTGCCGGTACGCGGGACACCGCCCTCGCCGGCGCCGCGATGGTGCTGGCCCACGCCATGTTCAAGGCCACCCTGTTCCTCGTGGTCGGCGTGATCGACCACGTCGCCGGCACCCGTGACCTGCGCGAGCTCGGCGGCCTGGGCCGGCGGGCACCGGCACTGCTTGTCGTGGCGGCTCTCGCGGCGGCCTCGATGGCGGGCCTGCCGCCGATGGCCGGGTTCGTCGCGAAGGAGGCGGCCGTCGAGGCGTTCCTGCACGGCGGCACGGCCGAGCTGATCGTGCTCGCCGGGGTGGTCCTCGGCTCGGCGCTGACCGTGGCGTACACGTTGCGGTTCGTCTGGGGGGCCTTCGCCGACAAGCCCGGCGTGCCGGCCACCCAGGCCGAGCCGGTCCGCTGGCCGTTCCTCGCGCCGCCCGCGGTGCTCGCCGTCGGCGGCCTCGCGGCCGGGGCCCTCGCGCCGGCCGTGGACCGGCTCCTCGCGCCGTACGCCGACCGGTACCCGACCGGCGCGGACCCGGGCTACCACCTCGCCCTGTGGCACGGGTTCACCCCGGCGCTCGCCCTCTCCGCGCTGGCGATCGCCGGCGGCGCGGGACTGTTCCTGCTGCTGCACCGCGGCCGGCTGCGCCCGGTCCGGCTGCCGGTCGACGGCTCCTGGTTCTACGACCGGGTCGTCGGCGCCGTCGACCGGGCGGCGGTGGAACTCACCGGCGCCACCCAGCGCGGTTCCCTCCCGTTCTACCTCGGCGTCATCCTCGTCGTGCTGGTCGTCCTGCCCGGCGGGGCGCTGCTGGCCGGCGCGCCGTGGCCGCAGCGGTTCAAGCTCTGGGACACGCCGCTGCAGGCGGTCGCCGGCGCAGTCGTGCTCGTCGCCGCCGTCGCGGCCGCCCGGGCCCGGCGCCGGCTGACCGCGATGATCCTGGTCGGCGTCACCGGTTACGGCACCGCCCTGCTGTTCATCCTGCACGGCGCACCCGATCTGGCGCTTACCCAGTTCCTGGTCGAGACCGTCACCATCGTCATGTTCGTGCTGGTGCTGCGCCGGCTGCCGGCGAAGTTCTCCGAGCGGCCGATCCGGGCCAGCCGCCGGGGCCGGATCGCCCTCGGTGTCGCCGTCGGTCTGGTCACCGCAGGCATGGCGTACGTGGCGGCGGGCGCCCGGGTGGCCACGCCCGTCTCGGTGGGCTTCCCCGACGAGGCCGTCTCCTACGGGGGCGGCAAGAACGTGGTCAACGTGACGCTCGTCGACATCCGGGCCTGGGACACGATGGGCGAGATCGCGGTCCTGGTGGTGGCCGCCACCGGCGTGGCCAGCCTGATCTTCCGCCGCTCCCGCGACCTGGGCCTGCGCAGCAACATCCCCGGCGTCGGCCGCAGCGAGTCGGTGCGGCCGCGCTGGCTCACCACCGGAGCGACGACCCGCCAGCAGTCGGTCATCCTCCAGGTGGTCACCCGGCTGCTGTTCCACGCCATCGTGCTCTTCTCGATCTACCTGCTGTTCTCCGGCCACAACGCCCCCGGCGGGGGCTTCGCCGCCGGCCTGGTCGCGGGCCTGGCGCTGGCGGTGCGCTACCTGGCCGGCGGGCGCACCGAACTGAACGGCGCCGCGCCGGTGGACGCCGGCCTGGTGCTCGGCGCCGGTCTGTTCGTCGCGCTCGGCACGGGCCTCACCGCGATGCTGCTGGGCGGCGAGTTCCTGCAGAGCGCCGTGCTCGACCTGCACCTGCCGGTCCTCGGCCACGTGCACTTCGTGACGTCCGTCTTCTTCGACGTCGGCGTCTACCTCATCGTGGTCGGCCTGATCCTGGACATCCTGCGCAGCCTCGGCGCGGAGATGGACCGCCAGCAGGAGACCGAGGACGTCGCCGAGGCCCGGACGAAGGAGCTGGTGTGACCCCGAACCTGACCTACGTCCTCGTCGTCGGCGTCCTGTTCGCCGCCGGGGTGACGCTGCTGCTGGAACGCAGCCTCACCCGGGTGTTGATGGGCGTCGTCCTGCTCGGCAACGGCGCCAACCTGCTCCTGCTCACCGGGGGCCGGGCCGGCGGCCCGCCGATCGTCGGCACGACCGCCCAGGAGGAGATGAGCGACCCGCTGCCGCAGGCGATGGTGCTCACCGCGATCGTCATCACCCTCGGCATGACGGCGTTCCTGCTGGCGCTCGCGTACCGCAGCTGGCACCTCAACGGTCACGACGAGGTGCAGGACGACGTCGAGGACCGCCGCATCATGGAGCTGGCCGACCGGGACGAGGGCCCGGGCACCGCGGACAACGACTCTCCCGACGGCGAGCCGCCGCAGGATCCCGCCGAGCGGCCGGTCGCCGCCGCCGGCGAGCCGGGGAGGGCCGGATGACCTGGCTGGTTCCCCTGCCCGTGGTGATGCCGCTGCTCGGCGCGGCCCTGACACTGATGCTGGCGGGCCGGCCGCGCGCCCAGCGCTGGGTCAGCCTCACCGTCCTCACCACCACCGTCGGCGTGGCCGCGCTCCTCCTGGTCTTCTCGTCCCTGGACGGGCCGCTGGTCGTGGAGGTCGGAGGCTGGGTCGCGCCGCTGGGCATCGTGCTGGTCGCCGACCAGCTCGCGGCGCTGATGCTCGTGGTCTCCGCCGCGGTCACCCTGTGCGTGCTGGTGTACTCCATCGGCCAGGGCATGGCCGACGGCAGCGAGGAGACGCCGCTGTCGGTCTACCACCCGACGTACCTGGTGCTGACCGCGGGCGTGTGCAACGCGTTCCTCTCCGGCGACCTGTTCAACCTGTACGTCGGCTTCGAGATCCTGCTGGTCGCCAGCTACGTGCTGCTGACCCTGGGCAGCACCGAGACCCGGATCCGCGCCGGCACCACGTACGTCGTGGTGAGCCTGCTGTCGTCGCTGATCTTCCTGGTCGCGATCGGCCTGGTGTACGCCTCGACCGGCACCCTCAACCTGGCCCAGCTCGTCGACCGGCTGGACGCGCTGCCGGACGACCTGCGCCTCGTGCTGCAGGGCATGCTGCTGCTCGCCTTCGGCATCAAGGCGGCGGTGTTCCCGCTGTCGGCGTGGCTGCCGGACAGCTACCCGACCGCCCCGGCGCCGGTCACCGCGGTCTTCGCCGGCCTGCTCACCAAGGTCGGCGTGTACGCGATCATCCGCACCGAGACGCTGCTGTTTCCCGGCGGGCGCACCGCCGACCTGCTGATGGTGGCCGCGGTGCTGACCATGGTGGTCGGCATCCTCGGCGCGGTCGCCCAGTCCGACATCAAGCGGCTGCTGTCGTTCACGCTGATCAGCCACATCGGCTACATGCTGTTCGGGGTCGGCTTGACCACGGCGCTCGGGCTGTCCGCCGCGATCTTCTACGTCGTGCACCACATCACGATCCAGACCACCCTGTTCCTCGCCGCCGGTCTGGTCGAGCGACGCGGCGGCAGCACCGCGCTGGACCGTCTCGGCGGGCTCGCCCGGCTGTCGCCGCTGCTGGCCGTGCTGTTCTTCGTGCCCGCGCTCAACCTGGCGGGCATCCCGCCGTTCTCCGGGTTCCTCGGCAAGCTCGGTCTCGTGCAGGCCGGGGTGGCCGACGGCGGCCCGCTGGCCTGGGCGCTGGTCGCGGGTGGGCTGCTCACCAGCCTGCTCACCCTCTACGCCATCGCCCGGGTGTGGAACCTGGCCTTCTGGCGGGCCCCGCACGCCGACATGCCGGCGGCCGGGGACACCGCCCGGGCCGCCCACCCCGGCGCCGTCCAGCCGCCGGGGGCCATGCTGCCGGGGCTGATGATCGCGCCGACCGCCGCCCTGGTGGTGCTCGGGCTCGCGCTGACCGCCCTGGCCGGTCCGCTCTTCGAGGTCAGCACCGACGCCGCCGACGACCTGCTGCGCCGCACCCCGTACGTCGAGGCCGTGTTCCCGGGCGGTGCGCCGTGACCTACGACCCGATGATCCCGCCCGCCCCCACCCCGACCAACCCGCCGCTGACCGTCCGCGAGCGCCGCCGTAACCGGGCCGTCGCCGGTACCTTCCTGGTCGTCGCCTGGATGCTGTTGTGGGGCACGTTCAGCTGGGCGAACCTGATCAGCGGTGTGCTGGTCGCGGTGGTGCTGCTGGTGGTGTTCCCGCTACCTCCGGTGACCTTCGGCGGGCGGATCCGCCCGCTGCCGGTCGCCCGGTTCTGGCTGCATTTCACCCGGGACCTCGTAGTCGCCTCGGTCCACATCGCCTGGCTCGCGCTGCGGCTCGGCCACACCCCACACGGCGCGATCATCGCCGTGCCGTTGCGCGTCAACACCGACCTCAACCTCACCCTGGTCGGCGAGGCGCTGTCCCTGGTCCCCGGCAGCCTCATCATCGAGGCCGACCGGACGACCGGCACCCTCTACGTCCACGTCATCGGCGTACGCACCATCGAGGAGGTGGAGCGCTTCCGGCACGGCGTGTACGAACTCGAAGCCCGGATCGTGCAGGCCATCGGCTCGCCGGAGGAGCTGCGCCGCCTGGCCGAGACCGACCCCACCGGCCTACCGCAGCCGGTCGACCCGGAAGGGGTACCGACATGAGCGAGCGCCAGCGAGCGAATCGTCAACGCAGTGCCGTGGTGCCTCATGGCGGCACGGAGCGAAGCGGAGTGCCGACATGAGCATTGTCGCCGTGACCGTCACCGCCCTGCTCGCCCTGGCCGGCGCGTTGACCCTGGTCCGCATCATCCGCGGGCCGTCGATCCTCGACCGGGCGGTGGCCACCGACGTCCTGCTCGCCGTCATCGTGGCGGCCATCGCGACGGAGGCGGCGTACAGCCGCGACGCCACCGCACTGCCGGTGCTCGTGGTGCTCGCCGTCCTCGGGTTCGTCAGCTCGGTCAGCGTCGCCCGGTTCGCGGCCCGGAAGAAGGACGCCAAGTGAGTGCCGACGGCGTCCTGGACACCCTCGCCGCCATCTGCCTGATCGCTGGGGCGCTGCTCAGCGTCGCCGCCGGGGTGGCGCTGGCGCGCTTCCCCGACCTGCTGTTCCGGATGCACGCGGCCGCCAAGCCCCAGGTCCTCGGCCTGCTGCTGGTTCTGCTGGGCTGTGCGCTGCGGCTGCGCAACGGGGTGGACATCACCACTCTCGTGCTGGTCGGCGCCTTCCAGCTCGCCACCGCACCGGTCGCGGCGCACATGGTCGGCCGGACCGCGTACCCGCACCACGACATCCGGCGGGACCTGCTGCTCACCGACGAGTTCGCGCCGCACGCCGAGCGGATCGGCGCCGATCGGGACGGCGCGCCCCGGCCGTCCGTTCCGGCGGCGGCGCCGCAGGAGCGTTAACCGGAGACGCGCCGGGTCGTCAGCGGCGGGGTGGCGCGGCGACGCTGCGCCGCGGGACCAGCGTCGGCGCGATGGTCTGCCGCAACGGGCCCTCGGTGGCGGATTCGATCTGTGCCAGCAGCATCTCGAGACTGGCCCGGGCGACCGCGGCGAAGTCCGGCCGGACCGTGGTCAGCGGAGGGATGAAGTAGGCGGCCTCCGGCACGTCGTCGAAACCCACCACGCTGATGTCGTCCGGCACCCGCCGGCCGTGCTCGTGCAGGGCGCGCAGCACACCGAGGGCCAGGTGGTCGTTCGCGGTGAACACCGCGGTGACCTCCGGCATCCGGGCCAGCATCTGGCCGCAGCGGTAGCCGGCGGCCGCGGACCAGTCCGCCGGCACCAGGGGCGGCACCTCCGCCCCCGCCGACCGCAGCGCCGCACGCCAGCCCTCGATCCGGCCGGCGCTGTCGAACCAGTCCGGCGGCCCGGACACGTGCCACACCGTGCGGTGCCCGGCCTCGAGCAGGTGCTCGGTGGCGGCCCGCGCACCGGCCACCTGGTCGACCGTCACCAACGGCACCGGCCGGTGCGGGTCGCCGTCGACCGTGACCAGCGGAACGTCCTTGGGTAGCCGCTCGAGGGCCGCACCGGCCGACTCGACCGGCGCGATCACGACGACACCGGCGACCCGGTGGGCCAGGTGCCGCTCGACAGCCGCGGAGATCGACCGGTGGTCGAGATCGCTGACGCTGCCGACGCTGACGGCGAAGCCCGCCTCGGCGGCCGCCTGCTCGAGGGCGGCCAGCAGGGACGCCGGACCGTACAGGGTGGTGTTCTGGGCGACGACGCCGATCACCTGGGACCGGCCGGTCACCAGCGCGCGGGCCGCCCGGTTGGGCCGGTAGCCGAGCTCGGCGATCGCGGCCTGCACCCGCAGCCGGGTCTGCTCGCGCACGTTGGGGTGGCCGTTCAACACCCGGGACACGGTCTGGTGGGACACACCGGCGAGGCGTGCCACGTCGGTCATCGCGGGACCGCGCACGGCCACCTCACTCTCCCCGCCTGCCTGTCGGAAGCCGCGGCCCGCCACCCCGGGGTAGCCGACGCCGGATCGCGGACAGTCTACGCCCGACCGGTGAAAGGCCTGTTCCACGCCCTGACGGAGCGCGGAACAGACCCCTCCAAACGCTGCGCAATCAACACGGCCGACGTGCTCTCCACCGGCCGTGGCGCCGCGCGGCGTGTCGCGTGATCATCGTCACGGTGTCGTCAGGTCGAACCGGCGCACCGTGACCGCACCCCCCAGCGACTGGGTGGCGTGGTTGAAGATGGCGAACCGGTAGCCCATGAAGAACTGCCAGGCGTTGTTGAGGGTCAGGGCGTTACCGAGCGGGACGAACGTGACCCCGTCGGTGCTGTAGGAGAAACGAGCCTGTCGCCCCGATCCGGGTCTGATGTCAGCACTGGCCCGCAGCCAGATCCGGCCACCGGACACGGCGGCACCGGCGATCTCGGTTCCGGTGCTTGTGGTGTTCCAGTTGCTGTCCATGCTCAGCCCGTTGGTCATGACCACCCGCGTGGCACCGTTGTCCCGTCGGACGCCGATCCAGGCCGAGGACTGGCGGAGCATCGCCAGCCCGGCGCGGTCCCCGTCCCGCATCGAGGAGTAGTCGAGCTCGATCGTCGCCGTCGAGGTCGGTCCCTGGATGCGGTGGGTCAGGGTGTTGCGGGCGCCGTACAGGTCGGTGGTGACGGTGGCGGTCTGCAGCCGCAGCCCGTTGTTCACCGACCACCTGCTGTTGTCCGGGTTGTGGTTCCACTCCCACTGCGGGCCGAGGGTGGTGCCGGCGAACGTGTCGGCGCCGGTGAGCGGCTTCACCGGGCGCAGGGGCAGCGGGTTCGGGTACGAGGTGCCCCACGCGCCGTTGACCGTCTGCACCTGTGGCCAACCGTCGCCGGTCCAGGTGATCGGCGCGAGCGTCGGCATCCGCCCGCCCGGGTACGCGTCGGTGAAGGCCAGGTAGTACCAGGAGCCGTTCTGGGTCTGCACCAGCCCACCCTGGTGCGGCACCCCGCCGCCGGCGATCGGGCCCGGCAGGTCCAGTAGCACCTGCCGCATCTCGTAGGGTCCGAACGGGCCGTTCGTCGACCTGAGCACGTACTGGCCGTTCGCCGGGCGGGTCAGCCAGATGTAGTAGGCGCCGTTGCGCTTGTAGAAACGCGCCCCCTCCAGCGTGCCCACGCTCGACGGGGTCTGGAACACCTGCTGGGCCCGGACCTGGGTACGCCCGTCGGCGGACAACTGGGCCACGCTTATCGTGCCGTTGCCGTACGCGATGTACATGGTGTCGTTGTCGTCGACCAGCATGCCGGCGTCGTAGTAGCAGTTGGGGATGGTGGTGTGCCGGCTCCACGCGCCGTCGACGGCGGACGCTGTGTAGATGTGGGTCTGGGCGAAGTCGACGCACCCGGCCCAGTAGAACGTCCGGTTGCTCGGCCGGTAGTTCAACGTCGACGCCCAGATGCCGTCCACGTACGCCCGGCCTCCGGACATGTCGTACTTCGAACCGAAGTCCAGGCGGGGCACCGAGTGCCCGGCGAACTCCCAGTTGACCAGGTCCCACGACCGCAGCACCGGCGCCCCCGGCGAGTAGTGCATGGTCGAGGCGGACAGGTAGTAGACGTCGCCGACCCGGATGACGTCCACGTCGGCGAAGTCCTGCCAGATCACCGGGTTGGTGAAGGTGCCCGGGTCCGGGGTGCCGCCGCCGTCGACGCGGACGAGTTGCCACTGCTGGTTGGCGCCGCCCCAGTCGTCGTACTGCACCACGTTCGCCCCGTCGGCGGTCGAGGCGTTCTGCACCTCCACCGCCCGGTTGCTGTTCCGGTTGATCAACCGCACGTAGCCGCCGGCCGAATCGGCCAGCCGGAACTGCTGGTTCGCCCCGTTGTGATCGGCCCACTGGACGATCGACGCCCCGTTGGCGGTCGACCAGTTGTACACGTCCAGCACCTTGCCCGAGTGACGCGATTTGAGCCGGTACCAGCCACCACCGGAGTCGACGAACTGCCACTGCTGCCAGTTGCCGTCGTTACGCGACCACTGCGTGATCCGCGCACCGTCATTCGTCGCCAGGTTGTACACGTCCAGCGCCTTGCCGCTGTTCCGGTTCACCAACACGTACCAGGCATTGGTGTCCACCGTCGCCGCCGAAGCCGGCGCCGGCGCCACCATCACGAGCACGCCACCCACCACCAGCGCCGACACGGCGGCGACGATCCGGGTCAGCCGGCTGCGGCGCGGCGACACGCGCCGCGAGAGCCCACCGAGGTCAACCATGATCCTCCTTCCGGGAGCAGAGCCGATCGGTCTCTAGAACCCCTTCGCGAGCCGGTGGTAGGCCTGGCTCCACCGGATCTGCTCGGCGAAGCGGCGCGGCTCGGTGTCGGCGTCGATGACGAGCAGTTCGGTGCGGCACATCTCGGCCAGGTCGTGCAGCTCCTCCACGCCCACCGCCTGCGACAGCACGGTGTGGTGGGGTGCGCCGGCCACGATCCACGCCTCCGCCGACCCGGCCAGGTCGGGCCGGGGCCGCCAGACCGCCCGGGCGACCGGCAGCCGCGGCAGCGGCTGCGGCGGCGGCACGACGTCGACCACGTTCGCCACCAGCCGGAACCGGTCGCCCAGGTCCGCCATGCCCAGCACCACCGCCGGGCCGGGTTCGGCGTCGAACACCAGGCGGACCGGGTCCTCCCGGCCACCGATGCTCAGCGGGTGGATCTCGACGTTCGGCACGCCGGCCGCGATGGTCGGGCACACCTCGAGCATGTGCGCCCCCAGGACCAGTTCCTCGCCGGGCGTGAGGTCGTACGTGTAGTCCTCCATGAAGGACGTCCCGCCCGCCACGCCGACCGACATCGCCTTGAGCGTCCGCACCAGCACGGAGGTCTTCCAGTCCCCCTCGCCGCCGAAGCCGTACCCCTCGGCCATGAGCCGCTGCACGGCGATGCCGGGCAGCTGGCGCAGGCCCCCGAGATCCTCGAAGTTGGTGGTGAACGCCCGGAACCCGCCGTCCTGCAGGAACCCGCGCAGGCCGAGCTCGATCCGCGCGGCGTAGCGCAGGGAGTCGTGCCGCGGCCCGCCCGGCCGCAGCCGGGCGTCCATCCGGTACGTGTCGTCGTACTCCTTGACCAGGTCGTCGACCTGCGCCTCGGCCACCCGGTCGACGACCTCGACGAGGTCGTTGACGCCGTAGGTGTTGACCGAGACCCCGAAGCGGACCTCGGCCTCGACCTTGTCCCCCTCCGTCACGGCCACGTCGCGCATGTTGTCGCCGAAGCGGGCGAGCCGGAGCGAGCGCATCGCCGACCAGCCGAGAGCCGCGCGGGCCCAGGCGCCGACCCGGGCCACCACCCGCTTGTCGCTGACGTGCCCGACGACGGTCTTGCGGGCCACGCCGAGGCGGGTCTGGATGAAACCGAACTCCCGGTCGCCGTGAGCGGCCTGGTTCAGGTTCATGAAGTCCATGTCGATCTCGTCCCACGGCAGCCGGACGTTCGCCTGGGTGTGCAGATGCAGCAGCGGCGTCCGCAGGGCGTCCAGTCCGGCGATCCACATCTTCGCCGGCGAGAAGGTGTGCATCCAGGCGATCACTCCGACCGCTCCCTGCACGCTGGCGTCCCGACAGACGTGGAGGATGTCGGCGCTGCTGGTCAGGACCGGCTTCCAGACCACCCGGACCGGGATGTCCGGAGCGTCGTCGAGCTGCGCGGCGATCTGCCGGGACTGGCCGGCGACCTGCCGGAGGGTGTCCTCGCCGTACATGGCCTGGCTCCCGGTGAGGAACCAGACCTCGGGTTCGAAGTGCGTCGCCATGGTGTTGCCTTCCGCGAGAGGGGCGGTCACTTGTAGCGGATGCCGATCAGGCGCTGGAGGAGGATGAAGGCGAACAGGAGCCCCCCGATCACGATCTTGGTCCACCAGGAGTTGAGGCTGCCGTCGAACGTGATCAGGGTCTGGATGACGCCGAGGACCAGCACCCCGAGCACCGTGCCGAAGACGTAGCCGGATCCGCCGGTCAGCACGGTGCCGCCGATGACGACCGCCGCGATCACGTCCAGTTCCATCCCGACGGCGATCAACGGCGCGCCGGACAGCGTGTAGAACGACAGCAGGAGACCGCCGATGGCCGAGCACAGTCCGCTGACCGTGTAGACGGCGATCCGGGTGCGGCCCACCGGCAGGCCCATCAGCAGCGCCGACTGGGCGTTGCCGCCGATGGCGTACACGTTGCGGCCGAAGCGGGTGTACGCCAGCACGTACGCGGCGACGAGGACGACCGCGAAGGCGATCAGCACGCTGACGGACACGAAGTTGCCGCGTGGGTCGCCGATGCGTTCCTGCGACACGGCGGTCCAGAAGCCGTCGGTGATCGGGACGGACGCGTCGCTGATGAACGTGCACATGCCCCGGGCGAAGAACATGCCGGCGAGGGTCACGATGAACGGCTGGATGTCGAAGAAGTGGATCGCGCAGCCCATCAGGAAGCCGAGCGTGGGGCCGATCAGGAGTGCGACGACGAGCACGGCGAGCGCGGGCAGTCCCTTCTCGAGCAACGCGGCCGACACCATCGCCGTCATGGCGACCACCGAGCCGACCGACAGGTCGATGCCGCCGGTGAGGATCACGAAGGTCATGCCGACCGCGACGACCAGCAGGAAGCCGTTGTCGATGAAGACGTTGAAGACGACCTGGACGTTGGAGAACGCCCGGTACTGGGAGACGCCGATGCCGTACATCACCAGCAGCAGGACGAGGGTGGCGAGGACGGGGACGTGCCGCCGCGGCACCGCGGGCCAGGACCGCCCGGTGGTCAACGACGTGCTGCTCATGCCGGCACCTGCTCCTTCTCCCGCTGCGGCGACGTCGGCCCGGAGACCGCCCGGCTACGACGTCGCGAGAACCGGGCGCGGAACGCCGGTGACTGGATGAGGCAGACGGCGATCACGACGACCGCCTTGAACAGCAGGGCCGTCTGCGGCGAGATGTTCATGGCGTACACCGTGGTGGTGAGGGTCTGGATGATGAGCGCGCCGAGGACGGTGCCGCTGAGGTAGAACCGGCCGCCCGCGAGGGACGTGCCGCCGATGACCACCGCGAGGATCGCGTCGAGTTCCACCCAGAGGCCGGCGGCGTTGCCGTCGGCGCTGGACACGTTGGCGGTCATCATGAAACCGGCGACCGCCGCGCAGACGGCGCTGACCACGTAGACGAGGAAGACGACCCGGCCCGAGCGGATGCCGGCCAGCCGGCTGGCCTCGGCGTTGCCGCCCACCGACTCGACGATCATGCCGAGGGCGGTGCGGCGGGTGAACGCGGCGACGAGCAGGGCCGCCGCGAGCGCGATGAGGATGGCCAGCGGCAGGGTCAGCAGATGCCCGAGCCCGATCGCCCGGTACGGACCGGAGTTGATCGTGATGATCTGACCCTCGGTGATCAGCTGGGCGAGCCCCCGGCCGGCCACCATCAGGATCAGCGTGGCGATGATGGGCTGGATGCCGATGACCGCCACCAGCACGCCGTTCCACGCGCCGAGCACGAGCGCGGCGCCGACGGCCATGGCGAGCGCCGTCAGGACGGTGGGCAGGCTGTCCTGATCGGACGCCTCGCTGATGTACAGGCAGGCGATGGCGCCGCTGATGGCGCAGATCGAGCCGACGGACAGGTCGATCCCGCCGGTGGCGATGACGAGGGTCATGCCGAGAGCGACGAGGATCAGGGGTGCGCTGAGCCGCAGGATGTCGATCGGCGTGCCGTACAGATGTCCGTCCTTGACCTCGACGGCCAGGAACCCGGGCCGGTGAACGGTGTTGGCGGCGAGCAGGATCAGGAGCACGAGGGCGGGCCAGAACAGGCGGTGGCCGGACAGGGTCCGGAGGCGGTCCGCGGCGCTGCTCACCGGATCACCTCCTCGGTACGGGTTCCGCTGGCGATGGTCCGCATGACGCGGTCCGCGTCGACGGTGTCGTCGTTTGTGAGCTGGGCGACCATCGACCGGTCGCGCATGACCGCCACGCGGTGGCTCAGGCGCAGCACCTCCTCCAGTTCGGCGGAGATGAACAGCACCGCCACACCCCCGTCGGCGAGCTGCACCACCAGCTTCTGGATCTCGGCCTTGGCGCCGATGTCGATGCCGCGGGTCGGCTCGTCGAGGATCAGCAGCCGCGGTTCGGTGATCAGCCACCGGGCGAGGAGCACCTTCTGCTGGTTGCCGCCGGACAGGTTGCGGACCGGCAGGTCGGGGTTCGCCGGCCGGATGTCCAGGGCCCGGACGTACTTCTCGACCAGCTCGTCCTGACGGCGGCGCGGGATCGGCCGGAGCCAGCCACGCGCGGCCTGCATCGCCAGGATCATGTTCTCGCGGACCGTGAGTTCGGCGACGACGCCCTCCGCGCGGCGGTTCTCCGAGCAGAAGCCGATGCCGCGGTCGATGGCCTGGACGGGGGTACGCAGGACGGTGCGGTCGCCGTCGACGGCGACCTGCCCGCGGTCGGCGCGGTCGGCGCCGAACAGCAGCCGCGCCACCTCGGTGCGGCCGGAACCGAGCAGGCCGGCCAGCCCGACCACCTCGCCGGCGTGGATGCGCAGGCTGAACGGCGCGACCGCGCCGGTGCGGCCCAGCTCCGCGGCCTCCACGAGCGGGGTTTCCGCCTCGGCGGCCACGTCCCGCCGGGGCTGCCCGTCGAGCCGTTCGAGCACGTCGAGTTCCTTGCCGATCATCTTCTCGACGAGGGTGAACTGGGGCAGTTCCGCGGTCCGGTACTCCCCCACGAGACTGCCGTTGCGCAGCACCGTGATGCGGTCGGCGATGCCGTAGACCTGGTCCAGGAAGTGGGTGACGAACAGGATCGCGATGCCCTCGTCGCGGAGCTGACGCATGATCCGGAACAGCTGGGCCACCTCACCGGCGTCCAGGCTGGACGTCGGCTCGTCGAGGATCAGCACCCGCGCCCGGATGTCGATCGCCCGGGCGATGGCGACCATCTGCTGCACGGCCAGCGAGTACGTCCCCAGCGGTGCGGCGACGTCGAGGTCGAGGTCCAGCCGGGCCAGGAGCTCTCGCGCCCGGCGCCGGACCTCACCCCAGCGGACGGCGCCGAAGCGCCGGGGCTCGCGACCGATGAAGATGTTCTCCGCCACCGACAGGTTCGTGCAGAGGTTGACCTCCTGGTAGACGGTGCTCACGCCCGCCGCGGCGGCCTGCATCGGCCCGCTGAAGGCGACCTGCTCACCGTCCAGGGTGATCGTGCCCGCGTCGATGTCGTACACGCCCGTCAACACCTTGATCAGGGTCGACTTGCCGGCGCCGTTCTCGCCCATCAGGGCGTGGACCTCGCCGGGGAGGAGCCGGAAGTCGACGTCGCGGAGCGCGCGTACCCCCGGGAAGGACTTGCTGATCCCGGTCATCGTCAGGACCGGACGGCCACCCGTCATCCCATCAGACCTCTTCTCGCTGGTGCCGGTACCGAGGCGACGTGTCGGGGCCGCCGTACGTCGACGGCGGCCCCGGCGTCGGTCAGTACTTGCGGTTCGGCAGGGCCTCCTTGGCCTGCTCCTGGGTGAAGGTGGTCTCCTCAGTCTCGATGCGGGCGGGCACCTCCTCGCCGGCGTGCACCTTCTTCGTGAGATCCATCAGCTGTGGCCCGAGCAGCGGGCTGCACTCGGCGATGAAGTTGAACTTGCCGTCCGCGAGGGCCTGCATCCCGTCCCGCACCGCGTCGACGGTGATGATGAGGATGTCCTTGCCGGGCTGCTTGCCGGCCGCGGTGATCGCCTCCAGCGCGCCCAGTCCCATGTCGTCGTTGTGCGCGAACAGCACGTCGATGTCCGGGTTGGCCTTGAGGAACTGCTCCATCACCTGCTTGCCGCCGGCACGGGTGAAGTCGCCGGACTGCGAGGCGATGATCTTCAGGTTCGGGTTGGCCGCGATCGCCTCGGCGAAGCCCTTCTTGCGGTCGTTGGCCGGCGCCGATCCGGTCGTGCCCTGCAACTCGACGATGTTCACCGGCCCGGTGGCGGACTTGGTCTGCTCGACCAGCCACTCCCCGGACAGGCGGCCCTCCTTGACGAAGTCCGAGCCGAGGAACGTCCGGTAGAGCGTCTTGTCGGCCGAGTCGACGGCCCGGTCGGTCAGGATGACCGGGATCCCGGCGTCCTTGGCCTCCTTGAGCACGGTGTCCCACCCGGACTCCACCACCGGCGAGAAGGCGATCACGTCGACCTTCTGCTGGATGAAGTTCCGGATCGCCTTGATCTGGTTCTCCTGCTTCTGCTGGGCGTCGTCGAACTTCAGCTCGATCCCCGCCGCCGCGGCGGCCTCCTTGATCGAGTTGGTGTTCGCGGTACGCCAGCCGCTCTCCGCGCCGACCTGGGAGAAGCCCAGGACGATCTTGTCGTCCCCGGCGCCGCCACCGGTGTCGCTGTTGCCGCACGCCGCCACGCCGCCCGTGAGCAGTACGGCTGCGAGTGCCGCGATGATGGTGCGTGCCGGTCTCCTGGTTCTCATCGGTTTCTCCTCGTGGTTGGGTGATCCCGGCCGCGCCTGCTGAGGGGTGCGGCCCGGTGTGGTGGTGGGTGTGGGCAGGGTTCGTGTGGGCCGGTCAGCCAGCCGTCGGGCGCTGGCCGTAGACGTTCTGGTACCGGTGGTGCAGCGAGTCGATGTCGGCCTGGGCGATCGGCGCCGGCGGCCCGAGCGCGCGGGCGAGGTGCGCGGTCCGGGCGACGTCCTCGCACATCACCGCGGCCTTGACCGCCGCGCGGGCGTCCTTGCCGATCGTGAAGACCCCGTGGTTGCGCATGAGCACCGCGGGCGAGCGGTGCCCGGACAGGGTGCTGACGATCCCCTTGCCGATGTCGTCCCCGCCGATCAACGCGAACGGCCCGACCGGAATCTCCCCGCCGAACTCGTCCGCCTGGGCGGTCAGCCAGCACGGGATGGCCTCGCCCCGGGCCGCCCATGCGGTGGCGTAGCCGCTGTGCGTGTGGACGACCCCGCCGACCTCGGGCATCGCCCGGTAGACGTAGGCGTGGGCGGCGGTGTCGCTGGACGGGGAGCCGGCCCCGTCCACGACGGTGCCGTTGAGGTCGCAGACGACGATGGCGTCCGCCGTCAGGTCGTCGTAGTCGACGCCGCTGGGTTTGATGACCATCAGGTCCTGACCGGGGACCCGCGCCGAGACGTTGCCGGCGGTCCACGCCACCAGGTCGTACCGGGTCAGTTCGCCGTGCAGGCGGGCGACGGTCTCCCGCAGGGCACGCACCTGCCGGGCCACGTCGGGGTTCATCCGACCACCTCCAGGACCGTGTCGGTCCGCCCCGCGGCGGCGTCCACGGCCGCGTTCCTGATCGCGCGGAGGCGGAGCATGACGTCGTTGCCGCCGCGCCCGAAGTGGTCGTGCAGCGCGCGGTACTCGGCGTAGAGGGCGTCGTAGGCCCGCGCGTCGTCCGGGTCCGGCCGGTAGGCGCCCGCGTTCACCCGGCCCATCGCCGCCGATGCCTCGTGGATCGTCGGGTAGGCCCCGGCGGCGACGGCGGCGTGGATCGCCGACCCGAGCGCCGGACCCTGGGCGGAGCCGATGATGCTCAGCGGACGGTTGGTGACGTCGGCGTAGATCTGCATCAGCAGCCGGTTCGAGGTGAGGCCGCCGGCGACCACCAGGTCGCTGACCGGCACCCCGGCGTCGACGAACGCCTCGATGATCATCCGGGTGCCGAACGCGGTGGACTCGAGCAGCGCCCGGTAGACGTCCTGCGGCCGGGTGGCAAGCGTCATGCCGACGACCAGGCCGCTGAGGTCGTGGTTGACCAGCAGCGAGCGGTTGCCGTTCCACCAGTCCAGGGCGACCAGCCCGTGGGCGCCGACCGGCTGGGCGGCGGCCAGTTCGGTCAGCCGTTCGTGCGAGTCCAGACCCGCCGGGGCGGCGTGGTTGACGAACCAGCCGAAGATGTCGCCGACCCCGCTCTGTCCGGCTTCGTAGCCCCACGCCCCCGGACTGATGCCGCCGTCGACGACGCCACACATGCCGGGCACCTCGGCCGGGTGGATGCCGTTGACCACGTGGCAGGTGGAGGTGCCCATGATGGCGACCAGCCGGCCCGGCTCGAGAGCCTGGGCGGCGGCGGCGGTGACGTGGGCGTCGACGTTGCCGGCCGCGACCGCGATGCCCTCCGGCAACCCGGTCCAGTCGGCGGCCCGGGCGGTGAGTGTGCCGGCCCGGGCACCCAGCGGCAGCAGCGGACCATCCAGCTTGGTCACGAAGTCGGCGAAGCCGGGGTTGAGCGCGCTCAGGTAGTCGCTCGAGGGGTACCGGCCGTCCTGCCGGATTCCCTTGTAGCCGGCGGTGCAGACGTTGCGGGTCTCCGCGCCGCACAGCTGCCACACGATCCAGTCGGCCGCCTCGATGAAACGCTCCGCGCGCCGGTAGATCTCCGGGTCCTCCTCGAGGATCTGCAGACCCTTGGCGAACTGCCACTCGGCGGAGATCTTGCCGCCGTAGCGGCCGATCCACGGCTCGCGCCGCTCGTGGGCCAGCGCGTTGATCCGGTCGGCGTGCGGCTGGGCGGCGTGGTGCTTCCACAGCTTCACCCACGCGTGGGGCCGGCGGCGCAGTTCCGGGATCTCGCACAGCGGGGTGCCGTCGGCGAGGGTCGGCAGCACCGTGCAGGCGGTGAAGTCGGTGCCGATCCCGACGACCTGGGACGGGGCGACCCCGGCGTCGGCCAGGGCGGCGGGGACGGCGTGGCGCAGGACGTCCCGGTAGTCCTCCGGGTGCTGCAGGGCGAAGTCGGGGGGTAGCGGCGGACCACCGTCGGGGAGCGCGGTCTCGATGACGCCGTGGCGGTACGCGTGCACCGCGGTCCCGACCTCGGCGCCGTCGCGGATCCGGACCACCAGGGCCCGCCCGGACAGGGTCCCGAAGTCCACGCCGACCACGTACCGCTCGCCCGAACCGTCCACTCTGCTCATGTCCACCTCCGAGGACGACGCGCCCAGTGTTAACGCTCACATCTACCACCGTCAAGACACTCGTCTGCAACGGGTCTGTAACAGAGGTGTGGGTGATCGAGAGGGTCGCTAGCAGTGCCGGATTGTTAGCGAAAACAAGCCGACCGGCGCGGTGCGGCCCCGGTCCGGCGACCGCGCCGCCGCCGTCGGAGGTCCGGGGCGGCGGTCCGGGGCGGCGATCCGGGCGCGCACTTGGGCGGCACAACGTCGGACTTACTGGTAACACTCTTGACAGATGTTTCAGACATCGACAAGCTTCGGTTGGAGAGCGCTCTCCTAGCCACCTCCCGACGGTGACGGCGCGCCGCGACGGAGGCCCGTGCACACACCGACGACCACCACCGATCGGAGGATTCGCATGCGCAGAGCCAACCCGGTGCGACGACGACTGCTCGCCGTCGCCGCCGCAGCCGTCACCGCCGTCGCGGGCCTCACCCTGCCGCAGCACACCGAGCCGGCCGCCGCGGCGATCGGCGGACTGTCCTGGCAGGACGAGTTCAACGCGCCCGCCGGCACGCCCGTCGACCAGAGCCGCTGGCGGTTCGACATCGGCGGGCACGGCTGGGGCAACAACGAGCGGCAGTACTACACCAGCAGCACCAGCAACGCGGTGCACGACGGCCAGGGCAACCTGGTGATCACCGCCCGCCGGGAGAATCCGGCGAACTACCAGTGCCACTACGGGCGATGCGAGTACACGTCCGCCCGGCTGCTGACGGCGGCGACGTTCACCCAGGCGTACGGCCGCTTCGAGGCGCGCATCAAGGTCCCGCGTGGGCAGGGCATCTGGCCGGCGTTCTGGATGCTCGGCAACGACATGGGCAGCGTCGGCTGGCCCGCCGCCGGCGAGATCGACATCATGGAGAACATCGGCCGCGAGCCGAACACCGTGTACGGCACCATCCACGGGCCCGGCTACTCCGGCGGTGGCGGCATCACCGGCAGCCGCACGATCGGCCAGCCACTGGCCGACGCCTTCCACACCTACCGGGTCGACTGGGAACCGAACTCCATCGTCTGGTACCTCGACGGAGTCGAGTACCACCGCGTCGACCCCGGCCGGCTCGGCGGCAACCGGTGGGTATTCGACCACCCGTTCTTCATGATCCTCAACGTCGCGGTCGGCGGAAACTGGCCCGGCTACCCCGACGCGACCACGCAGTTCCCGCAGCAGATGCTCGTCGACTACGTCCGGGTCTACCGCTACACCACGGACGGCGGCGGCACCACCCGGATCCGGGGCCAGCACAGCGGTCGCTGCATCGACATCCCCAGCGCCAACCCGGTCGAGGGCGCGAAGCTGCAGATCTGGGACTGCAACACCACCGCCGCGCAGGCGTGGACCTTCGCCGCCGACGGCACGGTGCGGGCGATGGGCAAGTGCATGGACCCGGCCTGGGCCGGCACGGCCAACGGCACCGAGGTCAACCTGGTCAGCTGCAACGGCAACCCGGCCCAACGGTTCACGCTCAACGGCTCCGGCGACCTGGTCAACCTGAGCTCGAACCGGTGCGTCGACGTCCGGGACTGGGTCAGCGGCAACGGCGGCAAGCTCCAGCTCTGGGACTGCACCGGCGGCGGCAACCAGAAGTGGTCCCGGTTCTGAAGGGGAAGGTCCTGGACGCCACCGGCAACAGCTCCGCCGACGGCACCCGGTTGCAGATCTGGGACCGCCACGGCGGCGCCAACCAGGTCCGGCGCCTGCCCTGACCGTACGCACGGCGCCCGCCGACGCCCATCGGGCGCGGCGGGCGTCCGCGGCGCGCGCGAGCGATGCCGTCCAGGTCCCGCGACCGGCCGCCGGTCACCGACGGCGAGCAGGGCCGGCGCCGTCCGGGACCGGGTCGCCGGGCCGTTGCCGGGGCGCCGCGGGTTGCGGCCCGGCCGCCGCCGGCAGCAGTTCGGTACGCTCGGCGATCAGGCGGGCCACCTCGTCGAGGGTTCCCTCGGAGACGTTCCCGGCCGACGGCGGCGTCCACAGGCTCCACCACACCGGATCGGTGATCCGCCGCCACCACGGCCGCGCGGCCCGCCCGGTGCGGATCCGGTGCACCCGCGAGGCCAGTTCGCTCAGGACGGCCAGGCTGTCGCGGTCGCAGTCGATGCGCTGCGTCCGGATCTGGGTGACCAACCGGCGCAGCCCGTCGTCGGAGCGTAGGCGGCGGATCAGCTCCGCCAACGCGGCGGCGTCCAGAACCCGCTGCGGGGAGAGCGACGCCAGGCGACGCCGGTCGACCCGCTCGCACCTCAGGTAGCTCACCACGAGCAGGAGACAGAACGCGCCGCCGAGTAGGTAGCCGGCCCAGGTCACGTAGTCTTCCACGGTCGGGTAGTTGCGGGTGAGCCACACCTGTACGACCAGCATCAGGGGCAGCACCGCCACGATGGCGAGCATCCGCGACATCGCCCGGACGCGCTGGTCCGCCTTCATCCGCCGGAACGTCCGGGCGCCGGCCGGGACGACGGCGAACGGCAGGAACGCCCACCGGGAGATCCGGACGTCGAGGCCCCACGCCACCGCCGCGACCGCCGCACCGGGCCAGAACACCGCGTACGGAACCGCGGTTAGGAACAGCAGCCCCCAAGCGGCATGGCCCGAGGCCGGCCGGCCCGGATCGACCGCTATGCCGATCCCGACGAGCAGGCTCACGAACCGGACGCCGGTGTGGACGACGGCGTCCGAGGACCAGCTGACCGCGGTCGCCCGCCGCGCCCGCATCAGGTTCAGCCAGGTGTCGAGGCCCCAGAACGCGGCGATGAACGAGAACGCCAGCGCCCAACCGGTGACCCAGCCCACCCGGGAACCCCCGCCCTGCACGCCCGCACCGCCCACGAAGACGAGGGTGACAAGCAGAGCGGTCAGCGGCGGCGTCCACCGCAGCAGCCGGGCGGCGCGTAGCTGCGGGAGCGGATCGCCCAGCCGGGACAGTTGCGCCCGGACGGGGGGCCAGTCGAACAGCAGCCGCCCCTGCGCCGCCTGCTCCATCAACCCCAGCCGCAGGTGCCGGCCCAGCTCCGGGGAAAGGGCCGGCATCCGCCCGGCGTACCGGTGGGCGGCGCTGCGCAGCAGCAGGCTCTTCGACGTGAACGATTCCTCGAGGACCGTCTCGGCGGCGGAGGGCTCGGCGAGGAGCGACGCCTGCACCGCCCACAGCTGGTGGTGCCGCCGCCCGGACGCCCAAGCGGCGTGGACCAGCGTGGTGACGGTGGCCCGCAGGTCGTCCGGGACGTCCTCCGGCCGTCCGGCGAGACCCGTGTCGAGCAGGTCGAGCAGGTGCAGGCTGTGCGGTGGCCACCCGTGGTCGGGCGGCGCCGCCTCCGTCGCGCCGGTCGGGACGTCCGCCCGCGCGCCGGCCGGCGGCATCGCCGCCACGCCCTCGGCCAGGAGCTGCGCGGCCCGGGTCACCAGCGCCGCCACGGCGTCGCCGCGCTGCGTCTGCAGCATCGCGACCGCGGTCTCGCGCCACCGGCCGTCGAGCAGCAGGCGGTCGGCGGGCACCCGGTTCGGCTCCCGGATCACCACGCAGGTGGCGAAGTACTCCTGGAACCGCCGGTGGGCGAACGTGAACCTGCGCTCGTCCCCGGCACCGCTGCCCTCGGGAGCCTGCGCGAGCTTGACGTACTCCAGCGCGTCGAGGTGCCGCGCCAGGCGGGCGGAATCGACCGGCCCACCGGCGACGTCCACGCCGGACAGGAGCCGACCCACCTCCGTCCGGGTCGGGCTCAGCCCGACCCCGGACTCGGCCGTCAGCCGGAACGCGATCTCCTCCGCGACCTGGCGGAGCTCGACCGGGTCCACGTCGAAGCGGCGCCGGACCCGCTCCCGGTCGCGTTCGAGCCGACTGTGGACGAACGTCTCGAAGACGGTGTGCGAGGACCCCGGGAAGGAGCCGGTGGTGCGGACGTGTTCGCAGAGCAGACCGAGCAGCATCGGGTTGCCGGAGAGCTGCGTCACCAACGGATCGGCGCTGGTGAGCGCGGCGTACACCTCCGCCTCGGCGGCCGGCTCGAGATCCGCCTTGCGGATCAGCTCCCGCTTCTGCCGCTCGGTGAGGCGCTGAACGGTGAACCGGGGCCACCCGAAGCGCCGTGGCCCCTTGAACTCGCGGGACGCGATGACGCCGGGGCTCACGTTCATCCCGTGCAGGAAATCGTAGAGGGCGTCGGCGTACCGGCCCACCGTCTCGTCCAGTTCGGTGGCGGTGAGCACCTCCGGGATCTCGTCGAACGAGTCGAACAGGAACAGCCAGGTGCCCTCGCGCATACCCGCCGCGAACTCGTCGGACAGGAACTGCTCCACGTCACGGCTGTTGGCCCGGTTGAGCTGCTCCAACACGAACGTGCGGACGGTCTCGGCGTCCAGCCGCCCGTCGATCGGCCGTAGCTCCTTCAGGTTGACGTAGAGAGGGATCCGGCTGTCCAGCCGGGGGCGTCGCAGCACCCGGTTGGCCATCGCCCGGGCGGCGTTGCGCAGGGCCACGCTCTTGCCCGACCCCGGCTCCCCCTGGAGGATGATCAGCCGTTCGTCGCTGCGCTGCAGCGCGCGGGAGAGGGACTTCTCCCGGCGCAGTGACGCGCGCCGGTGGCCGATCCAGCGGGGCAGCAGGCGGCCGCGGCCGCCCTCCGTCTCCACCTCCGCCTCCAGCCGGGCGAAGCGGTGGTCCCGCCACTCCTCCTTCTCGTCCAGGCGGCGCAGCTGGCTCTCCACGTGGTCGGCGAAGAGCGCCCGGCGCCGGACCCGGCGGGGATCCCGACGCCGGTCCCACCAGCCCTTGGCGTACCGCAGCACCCCGGCCAGACCGCGCAGCAGCGGCGTCAGGGAGAGCAGCATGACCGCCACCGACGCCGCGCCGAACAGCCACGGAGCCCAGCCCGGCCGGCCGAGCCCCAGCCAGCCGAGCAGCGCCAGGTAGTACTGGTAGACGCTGGCCGAGCCACCGGGATCGGGAGCGGTCTGACCCATGTGTACGGACACCTCCGGCGGCAGAGATCACCAAACTATTCGATCCACCGATCACCGGTGAGTCGCCAACCGGACAGTTCACCTCGGGCCGGACGGATGGCTCGCGTCCGGGTCACCGGCCCGGGCGGTATGAGCGAATCGGTATAGATCCTTTTCTATCGGTGCGGGTTAGGTTGACGCTGGCAGCCCGAGCCGGACGGTATGCCGCGGCGGACGCGCGGCGGGGCACCGAGCCGGCCGGCGGTCACCGGCGTCACCGCGCCGTCCACTGACCCCGATGGACGGCGCACCCCCGGCGCCGGTCCCACCCGTCATCGCCCGCGGCGCACCCCCGTCCCGCGCCGCGGCCCTCGACCAGGAGGCCACGCATGAGACGAAGCCTCGCCGCCGCAGCAGCGATCCTGCTGCTACCGGTAGGCGCCATCGCCGTCGCGGCACCAACCGCCACGGCCTCACCCACCACGACCGTCGCCGCCGCTCCGGTGGAGGCGGCATCGTCCGAGATGTTCGCCGCGATGCAGCGCGACCTCGGGCTGACCGCCGACCAGGCCCGCACCCGCATCGCCAAGGACGAGAAGGGCAGCCGTACGGACGCCAGCCTGCGCAGGTCGCTCGGCGCCGCGTACGCCGGCGGGTGGCTGACCGCCGACGGCCTCGTCGTCGCCGTCACCGGCAAGGCGGCCGCCGAGCGGGTGCGTGCCTCCGGCGCGCAGGCCCGGATCGTCGGCCGCAGCGGCGCCGACCTCGACCGGGTCAAGTCGACCCTGGACCGGCACGCCGCGAAGGCGCCGGCCGAGTCGATCGCGGGTTGGTACGTCGACGTCACCACCAACACGGTCGTGGTGCTCGCCCGCGGTGACCGCGCCGCCGCCTCGGCGTTCGTCCGGGCGAGCCGGGTCGACGCGGCCGCGGTCCGCGTCGTCGCCACCACCGAGGCGCCGCAGACCCTCTACGACGTCCGCGGCGGCGACGCCTACTACATGGGCGGCGGGCGCTGCTCGGTCGGCTTCTCGGTGAACGGCGGGTTCGTCACCGCCGGGCACTGCGGCAGCACCGGCACCGCCACCCAGGGCTACAACCAGGTGTCCCAGGGCACCTTCCGCGGGTCGTCGTTCCCCGGTAACGACTACGCCTGGGTCCAGACGAACTCGAACTGGACGCCGCAGCCGTGGGTGAACAACTACTCCGGCGGCAACGTCACCGTCGCCGGCTCCACCGAGGCGGCGGTCGGCGCCGCGGTGTGCCGCTCCGGCTCGACCACCGGCTGGCGCTGTGGCTCGATCCAGGCCAAGAACCAGACCGTCAACTACCCGCAGGGCACCGTCACCGGCCTGACCCGCACCAACGCCTGCGCCGAGCCGGGCGACTCCGGGGGGTCCTGGCTCTCCGGCCAGCAGGCCCAGGGCGTCACCTCCGGCGGCTCCGGCAACTGCAGCACCGGCGGGACCACCTACTTCCAGCCGGTCAACGAGATCCTCTCGGTGTACGGCCTCACGCTGCGCACCAGCGGCGGCGGTGACCCCCCGCCGCCGCCGACCGGCTGCTCCGGCTACGAGGCGACCTACACCGGCAGCATCTCCTCCGGGCAGAGCCGCTACCAGCCGAACGGCAGCTACTACTACTCCTCCGTCTCCGGCACCCACCGTGGCTGCCTCGACGGGCCGACCGGCGTCGACTTCGACCTCTACCTGCAGAAGTGGAACGGCTCCACGTGGGTCGACGTGGCCGGCTCGTACAGCCCCGGGCCGGACGAGAGCCTCAGCTACAACGGCACCGCCGGCTACTACCGGTTCGAGGTGCACGCGTACAGCGGCTCCGGCAGCTACACGATGGGCATCACCAATCCCTGATTTCTGAACCCGCACGTCGCTGACGGCGGGGCGTGGATCCTCCCGATCCGCGCCCCGTCGCCACGCACCGGACCGGGCCGGGCGGTGCCGGGGCCGCCGACAGCGCCGCGCGACGGCGCCCGGGTCACCCGGCGGCGCCGGGCGCGGTGTGCCAGTAGAGGGTGGGACCAGACACGTCCGGCCCGCCGTACAGATCCCGGATCGCCGCCGCCGTCTTGGCCGTGTAGACCGGATCGGCGACCACGCCCGCGTGGTCGCGCAGCCAGCCCGCCGCCTCGACGCTCGGCCCGGACGGCATCCCGTACCCCGGACCCAGCCACTCGCGACGCAGGTCGAACGGCGCGAGCGCCAGCGCGGCCGGAACCGGCGCGCCGTGCCGGCGCAGCAGCCGTGCGGTCGCGGTGGCCAGGCGACGGACCTGAACCGGACCCACCCGGGTCCGGTCGTTGACGAGGATCCCCACCACCCCGGTGGGCAGCCCGGCGAGCGCCAGCCCGAGGATCAGCCCGGCGGCCGTGCCGCCCGAGCCGACCGGTACGACGACGCGCCGGGGCGCGGGCAGTTCTCCGGCGGCGACCTGCTCGGCGAGTTCGAGGGCCGCCTCGACGAAACCGAGGCAGCCGTGCGCGTTGGACCCGCCGACCGGCAGCAGGCCGGGCCGGTGCCCGCGCAGGGCCGCGCCGACGAGCAACCGGCCCGCCGTCAGGTACGCCCCGCTCACCGTGTCAACCCGGTGCATCGTGGCGCCGGCCGCCAGCACGGCCGCCATCTGTTCCTCGACGTGCTCGTCGTACGGCTGCTCGACGGCGACGACGTGGGCCCGGATCCCGGCGTCCGCCGCGTAGCGGGCCACCGCCACGGCGTGGTGACTTCCGGTGCCGCCACCGGTCACCACCACCCGGCACCGCCGCCGCAGCAGGTCCGCGAGGCTCCACTCGAGCTTGCGGACCTTGTTGCCGCCGTACCGGTGGCCGTACCGGCTGTCATCCTTGACCCACAGGTCGTCCGGGTCGATCCGGCGGACCGGGGTCGGGCCGGCGCCCAGCGGCAGGAACGGCAGGCGGGGCGCGAGCGCGGGGTAGCGGGAGTGCAGGCGGGGTCCGGTCATCCCATCCGTCCTCGCTCCACAAGGGATCGACATCTGTTCACAACCCACGCCTAGCATAGGCACGAGCCGATCGGTGCGGGTCGGCGTGGCGGGCGGCGGGAGGCTCCGGTGTTCGGACGTCGCGAACTGGGCGTGGTCGTGGTGGTCGTGGCCTGCCTCGCCGGCACGGGCGCACCGGCCGCCGGCGCGGACCCCGCCGTCCCCGCCGGGACGTACTACCTGCAGAGCGTCCGCACCGGCCTGAACGCGGCGGAGCACGGCGGGGTCGTGTTCCAGCGGTCCCCACGCGGCGACGAGGACCGGCAGCAGTGGCGGCTGCGCGACACGCCCGAGGGGCGGCTGCTGGAGAACACGGTCACGCCCGGCCGGTGCCTCGGGCACCGGGACGCCGCCGCGGTCGCCGTCGACTGCGCCGAACCGGCGGCCCGGTGGGTGGTCACCGTCACCGGCCCCGAGCGGTACGCCCTCGCCGAGCCCGGCACCGGCCGCGTGCTCACCGCCGTGCCCGGCCGTGCCGAGCTGACCCTGGAGCCGGCCGGCGCGAGCTGGTATCTCACTCCCGTCGAGCCGGTGACCCGTCCGCTGCCGCCCGAGGACGAGCGCCGCCTCGACCAGGTGACGTTCCTGACCGCGCACAACGCCTACGCCAACGGCGTCGACGGCGGTTTCGCCCCGCCCTTCATCGACCTGTTCCCCAACCAGGTACGCGGCATCGAACGGCAGCTCGCCGACGGCGTCCGGGGCTTCCAACTGGACATCCACCAGACCCGGGACGGCGCCATCCTGTGCCACAACAGCTGCTTCCTGGTGTCCCGGCCGGTGGCGCTCCGGGTCGACCTGCAACGGATCGTGGACTTCCTGCGGCGCAACCCGCGGGAGTTGGTCACCGTCTTCCTGGAGGACTACGTCAGCGCCCCGGTGCTCCGCGCCGAACTGGCCGGCGTCCACGGGCTGACCGACCTGCTGTACCGGCCGGACCTCGACGGGGTGCCCGCCACCGGCTGGCCCCGGCTGCGCGAGCTGCGGGACCGCGACCGGCGCTTGCTGATCTTCACGGACCGCCGTCGCGAGGACGACCAGGCCGGCGGGCTCACCCGGGACACCTTCGGGGTGCTCTACCAGCGCGAGTGGACGGTGGAGAACCACTGGTCCATGGGGCCGGGGGTCGGCGGGAGCGACTGGACGTGCGTGAGCCGGTGGCCGGACCGGCCGCTCGCCCACGGCGGCGAGGAAGCGTTCCGGCCGCTGTTCGTGATGAACCACTTCCGGGACACCCCGGTGCCGGTGACCGCCGCGACCGACAACGGTCGCCTGCTCAACCGGGCGCAGCGGTTCTGCCAGCCGGCCGCCCGCAAGAAGCCGAACTACGTCGCGGTCGACCGCTACGACCTCGGCGAACCGGCTTCCGCGGTGGCCGCGCTGAACACCTACTGGTACTAGCTGGCCCGGCTGAACCCCCGCCGGCCGGCCCGCGACCGCTGGTTCTCCGCCGACGCGCGCTGGTCGTCGGTCCCGAGCATCCGGTTGGCGGCGTCCAGCCCGGTCAGCGCGGCGCCGTAGGCGGCGACCTCGCGCTGGAAGTGCTCCACCTTGGAGTACCAGAACTTCAGCTCGGGGTTGGTCGTCTTGGCGTTGATGTAGTTGACGATGTCGGTGTCCGGCGTGATCCCCCGCCGCGCGTAGCACCGGTCGAAGCGGGCCTTGGTCCGCTCGTACCTCCCGGTCATGGCGGTCAGGTGGGCCTCGGCCTCCAGCAGCCGGTCCCGCAGGTACAGCACGTAGGTGCGCGGGATCGGCGCGGCGGCGGACGCCGGACGGGTGATCGTGGTCATCGTGATCGGCCTCCTTCCTCCGGCTGATCGGTCCGCTCGGCGCCGGCGGTGGCGCGGGCGGCCCGCACTCCGGGTGCCGTCCGGCGGCACTGCCCGGCGACCGGTGTGCAGTGACGTTCTTCTACCCTCCGGGACCGGCCGGTATGCCGCACGACCCGCACCCGCCCGCGGGCGGGGCTTTTCGTCGACAAGCCGGTGGGCGGCTCAGCCCTGCCGCGCCTTCTGGCGGGGATCCTTCTTGTTGATCACGTAGACCTTGCCGCGGCGGCGGACCACGATTGAGTTCATCTTCCTGGTCAGCGCGCGCAGCGAACTCCGGACCTTCATGCCGCCCGACTACCCGCCCCGCGGAACCACACACCACATCGCCATCCATCTATTGACACATGTTGTTAACGGTTGGGACGCTGAGAGAGCGCTCTCTCGTCCCCGTCCCGACATCCCGAGGAGTTGCTGTGGTAATCCGAAGAAGACTCCTGGCTGCCCTCTCCGCCCTGGTCGCCGCCGCCCCGCTCGCCGTGGTGGCCGCGTCCCCCGCCCACGCGGTCGGCCCCGCGCTGCTGCCCGTCACGGTCACCAACAGCACCGGCCGCGGCGAAGCCGTGCACCTCTACGTGATCGGCACCCAGCTCGCCACCGGCCGCCTCGGCTACGTCAACCAGGCCGGCACGTTCGTCCCCTGGTCCGGCGGGCAGATCCCGCCGGCCCCGGCGCCGGACGCGTCGATCCCCGGCCCCGGCACCGGCGGCAGCACCACGATCCGCTTCCCGCGCGGCTTCTCCGGCCGCGTCTACTTCTCCTTCGGGGAGAAGCTCCGGTTCTTCCTGACGCCCGACGGGCTCGTGCAGCCGGCGCCGTGGGCACCCGGCGACGCCAACCGCGACATCCTGTTCGACTGGAGCGAGTTCACCTACAACGACGCCGGGCTGTGGCTCAACAGCTCGCAGGTCGACATGTTCGCGGTGCCGCACGCGGTCAGCGTCACCGGGGCCGACGGCGTCACGAAGCGCACCGGGGACGTGGTCGCCAACGGCCGCAACGCGATCATCGACGGCATCCGGTCACAGGCCGGCTGGGCGAACACCGTACACACCCGGTCCGACGGGACGGTGCTGCGCGTCCTGGCGCCGGGCAAGGCCGCCGGCGCGGGCCTGCTCAGCCCCACCTACCTGGACCCGTACATCGCCTCGGCCTGGAACGCGTACACCACCCGGACGCTCACCGTCGTGCCGTTCGCCCACCAGCCGTCCGTCCGCTACTTCGGCCGGACCAACGGCAACGTCATGACCTTCACCAACGGCGCCGGCCAGGTGGTCGCGTCGTTCAACCGGCCGTCGTCGGCCAGTGTCTGGGGCTGCGACGGCGACCTTCCCGCACCGAACGACCAGGTGGTCGGCCCGATCTCCCGTACGCTCTGCGCCGCGCTGAACCGGGGCACCCTCGGCACCATCGACACCCAGCCCAGCACCAACGCCGCCGAGTTCTACCGCAACAACCCGACCAACCACTACGCCCGGGTCATCCACGCCAACATGGTCGACGGCAAGGCGTACGCCTTCGCCTTCGACGACGTCGGCGCCTTCGAGTCGCTGGTCCACGACGGTGACCCCCGGTCGGCCGGTCTGATCCTCAGCCCGTTCGGCTCCGGCGGCCCCGGCAACCCGGGCGGCGGGTCGGCGCTGGTGAGCAACTGGAACAACAAGTGCATCGACGTGCCCGCCGCCAACTTCAGCGACCGGGTTCCGCTGCAGATGTGGGGCTGCAACGGCACCAACGCGCAGCAGTGGACGTTCACCGGCACCGCCGTGCGGAGCCAGAACAACAAATGTATGGACGTCGACGGTGGCGCGACCGGCAACGGCGCGGTCGTCCAGCTCTACGCCTGCAACGGCACCGGCGCCCAGCAGTTCAACCTCACGGCGGCCGGCGACCTGGTGAACCTGCAGGCCGGCCGGTGCGTCGACATCAAGGACTGGAACGGCGCCGACGGCGCGCGGCTCCAGCTCTGGGACTGCGCCGGCACCGCGAACCAGCGGTGGCGACGCGGCTGAGCGGCCACGGGTCCAGGGCGGGCCGGCCCGCTGGCCCGCCCTGGCGTCGGATCAACGACAGCGTCCACCGCGGCGAACGCTCCACATCGACCAGATGTGCCCTGAGCTGGTCATACCACGCCGCAGCGGGCCTATAGTCGAAATGTCACCCAACGTCGGGTCTCCCGGGCCGCTCACCTGGAACACGTCCGAACCCCCGATGGAGGTGCGGCATGGAACCCTTCTTCCACCGGTACGGCAAGGCGATCGCCGCGACCGCGTTCGCGGCCCTCACCGCCCTGTACGCGGTCTCCTCCGGCGACAACCGCGTCGACCCCGACGAGTGGGTCGCCATCGCGATAGCCGGCGTCAGCGCCGTCGGCGTCTACCTGGTCCCCCTGGCCCCGCGGTACCGCTGGACCAAGACCGCCGTCGCCGCGCTCCTCGCCGGCCTGCAGGTCCTCGCGACGGTGATCCTCGGCGGGGTGGACGCCAACGAGTGGCTGCTGATCGTCATCGCGGTCGGGCAGGCGCTGGGCGTCGCCGTCGCCCCCGCGGTCTCGGACAACGGCGTCGCCAGCCGCCCCGGAGCCGTCCCACCCGCGGCGACCACGCCGTGAGGTGCCCGACGGGCGTCCGGCGCGCAGGCGGCGGGCGCCCGTCGGGTACGACCGGCCTCCGCGAGCCGGATCCGCGCCGGGACCGTTTGCGGCCCCTCGGTCCGGGAACCCACCCGGCCCGTCAAGAGGAAGGCCGCATGTTGAACGACAACGAGTTCCTCGCGCTGGTGGCGACGCGTACCGGGATGTCGTCGGAGCAGGCCACCGCCGTCACACGGGCCACCCTGACCACGCTGGCCGAGCGGATCGACGGCGGCGAGGCGCGCGACCTGGCCGGGCAGCTTCCCGCCGGGCTGCGGGCGTACGCCTTCGGCGGCAGCGAGACGGCCGAACGCTTCGGGCTCGACATCTTCGTCCAGCGGGTCAGTGGACGCGCGGACGTCGACGTGGACCGCGCGCGGGACGGCGTCACCGCGGTCTTCGACGTCCTCCGGGACGCCCTCGGACCGAGCGGCTACGAACAGGTGGTGACCCAGTTGCCGGCCGAGTTCGGCGACGTCGCGGACCAGACCGCGCCGTTCGTCCGGCGGCAGGCCTGACCGGAGAGTTGCCGATGACGATCGATCCGGACGACCCGTTGCGCCGGCCGCCGGAGGCCGACGCCCAGGAGCAACGCCAGGACGAGACCGTCGTGGGTCCGGCTGACACGGTGTCGGACGCCGTGCCGGAGGCGACCGAGGCGGACCTGGCGGAGCAGGGCGTCCTGGTCCCGCCGAGCGACCGGGCCGGCCTCGCCGGCGCGGTACGCGGCGACGTCAGCCCGGCGGACGCGCTGGAGCAGAACCAGGAGATCCCGACGCCGGACGAGGACCGCCGGGACTGACCGCCGGGCGAAAGGAGCGGGGCATGGAGTACGAACAGTTGATCTCCACGGTGCGGCGGCGCACGGGACTGGGCGACGAGGAGGCCGACCGGGCCGTCCGGGCGGTCCTGTCGACGCTGAGCGAACGGCTCGCCGGACGGCAGGCCGACCATCTCGCGGAGCAACTCCCTGACCGGCTGGACCTGTCGGTCACCCGCAACCCCCGGGGACGGTCCTGGGACGTCGGCGAGTTCCTGCGGATCGTCGGCGTACGCGAGGAGTGCGCCGACGCGGACCAGGTGCGCCAGCACGCGCAGGCGGTGCTGCGCACGGTCGCCGAGGGGCTCGACGACGACCAGCGGGCCAAACTGCTGGCCCAGCTCCCCGCCGGCATCGTCGACCTGTTCGGCGTCCCCACTCCGCGCACCTGAGCGGGCGGTACCTACGCCCGCCGGGCGTCCCGTAGCCGACCACCGTCGCCGGATCCCGGTGCGGATACACTCGCCGCAGCCGGATTCGGGGCGGGTGGATGGCTGCTCGGTCGTACCGCGGACCGCGCCGCGTGCTGGCGGTGGCGGTCCTGATCGGTGCCGTCGCGGTGGTGGCCGGGTCGTCGGCGACCGGCACGACCGGGCCGCCGACGCTGCGGGTGCTCCAGATGAACCTGTGCAACAGTGGCCAGGCCGGCTGCTACACCGGCCGGTCGGTGGCCCAAGCCGGCGAGGTGATCCGCGCCGAGGCGCCCGACCTGGTCACCCTCAACGAGGTCTGCCGGGACGACGTTTCCAGGTTGGAGCGGGCGTTGACCGAGGTCCGTCCCGGCGGCACCGTGGTGTCGGCGTTCGCGGCCGCCCGACACGGCCGGACCGGCGAGCCCTACCGGTGCCGCAACGGCCAGCAGTACGGGATCGGGCTGCTGGCGTCGGTGCCGGCGCCGTACCGGGGGCACACGGTGCACAGCGGCATCTACCCGATGCAGGACCCGGTCGATCCGGAGCACCGCGCCTGGCTCTGCGTCGACGCCGTCGGCGCCTTCCACGCCTGCACCACGCACCTGGCGTACACAAGCGCGTTCCTCGCCCTCGACCAGTGCACCCACCTGCTCAGGACGGCGATTCCGGCGCTGCACCGGCAGGCGGGCTACCGGCCCACGGTGCTCAGCGGCGACCTCAACCTCCGGCCCGGAGGCGCACCGGATGTGCGGGCCTGCCTGCCGCCCGGCTACCTGCGGGTGGGCGACGGCGCGGTGCAGCAGGTCGTGGCGACGACCGACCTGGCGATCGGCCCGCGCCGCTCGATCGACATGGCCGGCACGACGGATCACGCGAGTTTCCTGGTCACGCTCACGATCACCGGGAAGACCGACGGGCCGCTCTGACGGCCGGCGACGGAGCCGGCTGGACCGCGCCCCGTGCGGGGTGCGGTCCAGCCACGCGGTCGGTGATCCCGTCAGCCGAGCGGCACCACGGGCTCGGTGCTGCGGCTCACGTAGTAGCAGCCGGTGGTGGGCAGGCTTGTCGCGGCGGGCGGGGTGACCCCGTCGTAGATCGCGAGCAGGAAGTTCTGCGGGCAGCGGCGGGTGCTGCCGGTGCGGATGCCGAAGTGCAGGTGCGGGCCGGTGGAGTTGCCGGTGTTGCCGGTCAGGCCGATCTGCTGTCCGGGCGAGACGGTCACGCCGTTGCTGACCGACCACGAGGAGAAGTGGCAGTAGGTGTAGACCGCGCCGTCGGTGCCGGTGAGGTTGATGCCCCGGCCGCAGGAGCTGTCGTTGATGACGGTGACGGTCCCGGCGCGTACGGCGTACGCGGGCGTCCCGGTGCCGACCGGCAGGTCGATGGCCGGGTAGTCGTGGTGCGGGTCGTCGTACTCGCTGCGCGGCAGCGCGCTCTTGGGCAGCGGCAGGGCGAACGCGCTGCCACCGCCGCCGGAGGTGATGCGCACGGCGTCGGCGACGACGTAGCCGGTGCCGCTGGTCCAGCGGCTCACCCCGACGACGTTGCGGTCGCCGGCGGCCAGGTTGAACGTGCCGAGGGCCACCCAGCGTCCGCCGTTGGTCCGCTGGTTGACGGTCACGGACTGATTGCCGCTCGTCGTGGCGATGATGAACGGCGTGGCGTTGTTGTACCCCGCGTCCGCCGGGTACCAGACCTCGACCAGGTGCGGTCCGGTCGCCGCGATGGACGCCGAGAACCAGGCGGCGTCGCTCGCCCCGGAGTACGGGGTGGCGAACCGGTAGTCCGCGCCGTACCGCTGGCCGGACCAGGACGACGTACCCCAGTTGGCGCTGGCGGTGAAGCGGCCGGCGGTCGCGTTGTCCACGGTGACCGTGGCGGCGGAGGCGGGGCCGGGTGGGGCGAGCAGCACGAGGGTGACCGCGGCGAGCGCCGCGACCAGGGCACGCAGGGTTACGGAGAGTCTCATGGAGGGTCCTCCGGGGCGTCGGGAACGCGGGGCGTGGCGGGCCCGTGGCCGTGCGGCCCACCGTGGGTGCACGCACGATACAGCTCGACATACGTCTATGTCGATAGTTGCCGGGTCGGCTGCCGCGAACCGAAGGTTTTCGCCACGTCCCGGCGCGCGTCAGCGCCCGGCCGCGGCCAGTTCGAGGACCTCGCGGGCCACCGGCAGCGCGGCCTCGCGATGGGCCGGGACGAGACCGACCCGGGTACGCCGGTCGAGCAGGTCGTCGACGGTGAGCGCGAGTTCGTGCCGGGCGGCCCAGAGCAACTCGGCGCCGGTCACCGGGACGTCCGTGGCGATCGGCCGGCGCAGGCCGGCCGGCGCCTCGGCCAGGACGTCGACGGCTTCGGTTCCGTACCGCTGGACGAGCCGGCGGGGCGCCGGGACCCGGGCCAGCCGGGCGCGGCCCGCCGCCCCGGGTAACGGGAGGCGACGGGTGCGGCAGGGGCCGGCGGTCAGGCCCCGGCCGCGCACGGCGGCGTCCACCGCGTCCTGCGCCATCCGGCGGTACGTGGTGAGCTTGCCGCCGACGACGCTGATGATCCCGTCCGGGTCGTCGATGACGGCGTGCCGCCGGGAGAGGTCGGCGGTCCGGGCCTCGGCGTCGGCGAGCAGCGGCCGCAGTCCGGCGTACGCGCCGAGGACGTCGGCCGTCCCCAGTGGCCGGTCGAGAACGCTGTTGAGCACGTCGAGCAGGAACGCGATGTCGGCCTCGGTCGGCTGCGGCACGTCGGGGACCGGTCCGTCCACCGGCTCGTCGGTCAGTCCGGCGTAGACCAGGCCGTCGGTCTGCGGCAGGGCGAGGACGTAGCGGGTGAACTCGCCGGGCACCGGGATGGTCAGGCCGGCCCAGAGCCCGCCGAGGCGCGCGGCGGACAGGACGACGTGGGTGCCGCGGGACGGGCGCAGGCGGACGTGCGGGGTCAGGCTGCTCGCCCACACTCCGGTCGCGTTGATCACCGCGCGGGCGGCCACGTGCAGGTGGGCACCGGTGCGGGTGTCCTCGACGGTGGCGCCGTCGCGGTGCAGGGCGACCGCCCGGCACCGGGGTAGGACCCGCGCGGACCGGGCGGCGGCCGCGCGGGCCAGGCCGACCACCAGCCGGGCGTCGTCGCAGAGCTGGCCGTCCCAGGACAGCCGCGCCCCGCGCAGGCCGGCCGGCCGCAGCGCCGGAACCATCGCGCTCGCCTCGGCCGGGCCCAGCCGGCGCGTGCCGGGCAGGACCCGGCGGGGGGTTCCGGCGCAGGCGCGCAACAGGTCCCCGGCGCGGAGCCCGACGGCGGCGGCCCGGTCCTGCCAGCCGGTGGTGTACCCGGTGGCGGGGAGCAGCATCGGCAGGGGCCGGGTCAGGTGCGGTGCGGTGCGGGTCATCAGGACGTGGCGCTCGGCGGCGCTCTCGTAGGCGATGCCGACCTGCCCGTGGGCGAGGTAGCGCAGCCCGCCGTGGACCAGCTTGGAGCTCCAGCGGGAGGTGCCGTACGCCAGGTCGTGCGCGTCGATCGCGGCGACGGAGAGCCCCCGGCTCGCGGCGTCGAGTGCCACTCCGGCGCCGGTCACGCCCAACCCGACGACGAGCACGTCGACGACCCGGCCGTCGGCCAGCTCGGCGAGGTCCCGGTCCCGGCGCGCGGCGGTGAGCGATGCGTCCACAGACCCCTCCTTGCAATGGAGTGACATTTGATGTCACTCTGTCACACATGGATGTGCGAGGGGAAGCGTCGAGCGCCGGATGGGCCCGCTGGGGGACGGCGGGGAACGCGGTGCTGCCGGAGTCCGCGACGAAGCTGCTGGCCCAGGTGCTCGAGCTGGCGCCCCCGCCGCCGGTCGTGCCGCTGCCCGAGGTCACGGTGCCCGGCTGCGAACTGGACACCGCGGTCCTCGACGCGCTGCGCGGCGTCGTCGGCGCCGACCACGTGCTCACCGCCGGCACGGTCCGGGCCCGGCACGCGTCCGGGATGTCGACGCCCGACCTGGTGCGCGACCGGCAGGGCCGGGTGCTCCGCGCCCCGGAGGCGGTCGTCCGGCCGGCCGGGCACTCCGAGGTGCTGGCCGTCCTCGCCGTCTGCTCCGGGGCGGGGGTGGCGGTCGTACCCTTCGGCGGCGGCACCTCGGTCGTGGGCGGGCTGACCCCCGCCGCCGGCCGGCACGTCGCCGTCGACCTGGGCCGGCTGGACCGTCTCGTCGCCGTCGACCCGGTCTCCCGGACCGCGACCCTGCAGGCCGGGCTGCGCGCCCCCGAGGCCGCTCGGCTGCTCGCCGAGCACGGGTTCACCCTCGGCCACGTCCCGCAGTCCTACGAGTACGCCACCATCGGCGGCTTCGCCGCCACCCGGTCCTCCGGCCAGGCGTCCGCCGGCTACGGCCGCTTCGACGACATGGTGACGGGGCTGACGGTCGCCACACCCCGCGGCACCGTCCGGGTGGGCCGCGCCCCCGCCTCGGCCGCCGGTCCCGACCTGCGGCAGCTCTTCCTGGGCAGCGAGGGGACCCTCGGCGTCATCACCGACGTGACCGTCCGGGTACGCCCACTGCCGGCGGCGACGCACTACGAGGGCTGGCGGTACGAGTCGTTCGACGACGGCCTGGCCGCGGTGCGGCGGCTCGCGCAGGACGGGCCGCGACCCACCGTGCTGCGGCTCTCCGACGAGGTCGAGACGATGATCGGGGCCACCGGGTCCGGCCGCTCCGACGGCGGCTGCCTGCTGATCGCCGGGTACGAGGGCGCGGACGTCAGGTCCACCGTCGAGGCGGCGGCGCGCGTGCTGGCGGCGCACGGCGGCGTGCCGCTGGGCGAGGAGGCTGGACAGCACTGGGCCCGGCACCGCTTCGACGCGCCGTACCTGCGGGACGCGCTGCTGGACGCCGGCGCGTTCGCGGAGACCCTGGAGACCGCGGCGTACTGGTCGAGGATCCCGGAGGTGCACCAGCGGGTCCGGCACGCCGTCCTCGACGCGCTGCCGGACGGGGCGCTGGTGCTGGGCCACGTGTCGCACGTCTACGAGACCGGCGCCTCGCTGTACTTCACGGTGATCTGCTCCCCCGGCACCGACCCGATCGGCCGGTGGCGCGCCGCGAAGGCGGCGGCCAGCGACGCGATCGCCGCCACCGGCGCCACCATCTCCCATCATCACGGGGTGGGCGCGGACCACCGGGCCTGGTACGCCACCGAGATCGGTGCGGTCGCCGTGGACCTGCTCCGGGCGGTCAAGCGCGAGCTGGACCCGGCCGGCATCCTGAACCCCGGCATCCTGGTGCCGTGAGGTGCGCGCCTTCGCCGCGATCCTCGGGCCGGACGCGCGCCGGGGACTGTCCCGCCTGATGCCGGTGGCGCACGAGCTGCGCGCCGCCGGGGCCCGGATCCGGGTCGACTACACGCAGACCGCCGAGCAGGCCCGTCGGCGCGCCACCGCCGCGGTCGGCGCCGGCGAGGTGGTCCTCGCCGCCGGCGGCGACGGCACCATCCGGCTGCTCGCCGGTGCCGTCGCCGACGCCGGCGGCCTGCTCGGCGTGGTCCCCGCCGGCCGCGGCAACGACTTCGCCCGGCAGCTGCGGTTGCCGCACTCCCCCGCCGCCGTGGCCGACCTGCTGCTGCGCGGCCGGCCCCACCGCGTCGACGTGCTCCGGGTCGCCGGGCAGACGGTCGTCGGCAGCGTCTACACCGGCGTCGACGCGGCCGCCAACGAACTGGCCAACCGGTCCCGCCTGCCCGCGTCGCTGGTGTACCCCACGACCGGGCTGCGGGCGCTGCTGCGCTGGCCGCGCACCCGGTACACGGTCACCGTCGACGGCCACGCCGAGCAGGTGGACGCGTACACGGTGGTGGTCGCCAACTGCGGGTACTACGGCGGCGGGCTGCACGTCGCGCCGGCGGCGCGACCCGACGACGGCGCGCTGGACGTGGTGGTGATCGGCCACGCCACCAAGCTGCTGTTCCCCGTGGTGCTGCGCCAGATGCGCGCCGGCTGGCACGTGCAACGCCCGCAGGTCGCCTGTTACCGGGGCAGCACGGTCACCGTGCGGGCCGACCGGCCGGTGACCGTGTACGGCGACGGCGACCCCGTCGGGCGGGGCGACCACGTGCACGTCGAACTCCGGCCGCGGGCCCTGGAGATCATCGCCCTGGCCTAGCGTCCGTCCCCGGACCGGCGTGCGGTCAGATCGGGAAGCGGCCGCGGCGCCACTGCCAGTGGCGGCCGGCCCTCAAGTGGTCGACGACCGCGCGCTGGAGCACCGTGCGGCGCGGCAGCCGGTCCAGCGGCGTGGTCAGGGTACGGAACACGAACCGCAGCACCTCGACGTCGGCGTCCAGCCCTTCCGGCTCCTCATAGGGCTCCAGCTCGAACCTCCGCTGGAACCGGACGATGTTGGAGTCACCGGGCAGGTACTCCCGCAGCTGCGGGTCGAGCAGCCACGAGCCGCAGGCGAACGCCGTGTAGCGCTCGTCGGGAAAGTGGCGCGGGAAGAACGCGCGGGCCTCGTCGAGCGACGCCTCGACCGCCTCCGGGCGCAACGGACCCGCGTCGGGGATGTGCAGGTCGATGGCGGTGCCGCCGCGATGGTGCTGCAGCCGGCCCAGCTCGTAGATGCCGCCGCGCGCGTGCAGCGTCAGCCAGCTCTGCATCACCGGCCACCCCTCGCCGCGCATCCGCCGGTCGATCGCGAGGTTGCGGCCCAGGTCCGCGAGCGTCGCCCACGACACGGCCTCGGCGATGCCGTGGTCGCGGTGGTACGCCGTGACGACGTCCACCATGGCCAGGTACGCGTACACGTAGAGGTGCCGCCAGGCGGGGCCCCGCTCGCGCGGGAGCGCCGGACCGGGCGACAGCCACCCGTGGCCCCCGAGATCGGCGCGGACCAGGGCGATCGAGCGGTCGAGCAGCCAGCGCAGCTCCGGGGTCCAGAAGGGAGAGTCGAGGTCCGGCCAGCCCGCCATGATCTCGGCGGCGTCGTCCGGCGGCACCCCGAGCCGGTCGAGGATCGCGGGCGCGTCGGCCCTGGCGGGCAGCGGCGCCGACGGCCGGTCACCGGCGAGCCGGTGCACGCGCTCGACCTCCTCGACGGGAACCCCGAGCCGGGCGGCGGTCTCGTCCTGATCCACGCGCCAGACCCTAGTCCGGCCGCAGGTAGCCGTCGACCAGCCGAGCCAGCTCCCGGTCGAAGTCGGTGACCGGCATCCCGTCGGCGACCGTGCGGACGGACAGCACGAAGGACTGCGTGGTCAGGTAGACCGCGCGGGCCATCATCTCGGTGTCGCCGGGCCGCACCGAGCCGTCCGCCCGGCCGGCGGCGAGCGCCGCCGCCAGGAAGCGCAGCATCTCGTCCTGGCCGTTGCCGCGCCGGTCCAGCAGGTACGGCAGCAGCACCTCCGGGTCGACGTCACGGATCTTGCACAGCAGCGGGTGCTCCCGTAGCAGCCGCGCGCCCGCGACCACACGCGCGACCAGGCGGGACCGGGCCGGACCGGCCCCCTCGTCGGTCGCGGTGGCCAGTAGCACCAGATGCCACTCGCGGCTCATCAGGTCGCCGATCAGCGACTGCACGTCCGGCCACCGGCGGTAGACGGTCATCCGCGAGACCCCGGCGCGCCGGGCCACGTCGGTCAACGTCGTGCGGCGCACACCGTAGGCGAGGACGCAGTCCCGGGCGGCGTCCAGGACCGCGTCCTCGACACCACGCTCGCCGGCCACCTCAACCACGCCGAATGTCTACCACGCTGCCCACGTCGGCGCGGTGCCGGCGCAGCGGAACCGGTCCGGTGCCGGGCCGGTGACCTGTCCGTGACGTCGACCGGGAACGATCGATGACATGCAGCTCACCCGACGCGACCTGCTCGGTGCGACCGCGGTCGCCGGGGCGGCCGGCCTCGCCGCCGGCTGCGGGCCACGGAGGGCCGAGCCGTCGTCCGGGGGCTCGGGCGGCGCCGCGCCCGCCTTCGACCCGGCCAGCTGGGACAGCGTACGGGCGCAGTTCGCGCTCGACCGCGACCGCGCGCACCTGGCCACCTTCGTCTTCGCGCCGCACCCCGAGCCGGTCCGCGCCGCCGTCGCCGCGCACCGGGACGGGCTCGACCGGGACGCGATGGGCTACCTGGCCGCCAACGAGGAGCGGCTGGACGCCGCCGTGCTCGACGCCGCCGCGGGTCACCTCGACACCCGTCCCGACCAGGTCGCCCTGACCGACTCCACCACGATGGGTCTCGGGCTGCTCTACACCGCGGTACGCCTGCGGCCCGGGGACGAGATCCTCACCACCGAGCACGATTTCTACGCCACCCACGAGGCGCTGCGGCTGCGGGCCGAGCGGGACGGGGTGGCCGTACGCCGGGTCCGCCTCTACCGGGACCCGGCGGTGACCACGGTGGACGAGATCGTCGGCAGCCTCGCCGCGGCGGTCACCGGGCGCACCCGGGTGGTGGCGCTGACCTGGGTGCATTCGAGCACTGGCGTCAAGCTGCCGGTCCGGCAGCTCGCCGAGGCGGTACGCGCCCGCGCTCCCGAGGCGCTGGTCTGCGTCGACGGCGTCCACGGCTTCGGCGCCGAGGCGGCCACCCCGGCGCAGCTCGGCTGCGACGCGCTGGTTTCCGGCTGTCACAAGTGGCTGCTCGGGCCGCGGGGCACCGGGCTCGTCTGGGGCAGCACCCGGGCCTGGGACCGGATGACGCCGGTGATCCCGCCGTTCGACGGGCGCAGCATGGGCCACTGGCTGTCCCGGAGGGCCGGTCGCCCGTCGACGCCCGGAGGCCGGGCGCACACGCCGGGTGGCTACCACACGTTCGAGCACCGCTGGGCGCTGGCCGAGGCGTTCGACTTCCACCGGCGCATCGGCCCGGACCGGGTCGCGGCGCGTACCCGTGAGCTTGCCGACCGGCTCAAGGACGGCCTGGCCGGGATCCGCGGCGTACGGCTGGTGACCCCGCGCCCGGCCGAACTGTCCGCCGGCATCGTCTGCTGCGAGGTGGGCGACCTGCCGGTCGGCGACGCGCTGGGCGGGCTGCACGCCGCCGGGGTGATCGCCAGCAGCACACCGTACGACCCGTCGTACCTGCGCTTCGGCGCGACCGTCGCCAACAGCGAGGCGGACGTCGACGCGGCGGTGCGGGCGGTCGACGGGCTGGTCTGACGCCGGAACCGGCGGGGCGGCCTCCCGCCCCGCCGGGTCGGTGTCAGCGGCCCCGCTTGGCCCGGCAGATCTCCACCGGCCGGGCCGGCGCGCCGTCGACCGGCGCCGGGTCCTCCGGGGTGGCGGCGATCCCGCCGGCCGCGATCCGGTCCAGGGTGGCCAGCCCGGCCGCGTCGACCGTGCCGAAGACGGTGTAGTTCGGGCGCAGCGCCGAGTCGGACTGGACCAGGAAGAACTGGCTGCCGTTGGTGTCCGGTCCGGCGTTCGCCATCGCCAGGGTGCCCCGGGCGTAGAGGCGGCGGACCCCGGTCGGGTCGGTCGGCGCCGGCGGCAGGTCGGTGGGGAGTTCGTCGGCGTACCGGTAGCCGGGCCCGCCGGAGCCGGTGCCGGACGGGTCGCCGCACTGCAGCACCTTCAGCGTCGGGTACGCGGTGAGCCGGTGGCAGTTCGTCCGGTCGTAGAACCGGTGCCGGACCAGGTGCAGGAAGCTCTGCACGGTGCACGGCGCCTGCGCCCGGTCGAGGGTCAGCCCGATGGGGCCCTGGTTGGTGCGCAGAGTGACCCGGACCGTTCCCCGGTCGGGCGTACGCCGGGGGTCGGGCGGCAGCGGCACCGGCCGGGCCGCCGGCTCGTCCGGCGTGGGCGTGTACGCGCACGGCCCCTGCGTGGGCTCGGTTGCGGGCGGGGGCGCGGCGGCGGCCGGAGCCGCGACGGCGGCTGCGCCACCGGCGACGATCAGCCCGGCGGCGACCACCGCGACGCCCGCGAGACGGGACAGCAGCGCGGGGCCGGCGTGCGATCGGGTTTCGCTCGACACGTGGGTCCTCCCTGGACTCGTGGCACCAGAAAGACCGGAGTCTATGTATTCGCGGGCCCGACGTCGATGCCCGGGCGTGGATTCAGGCGGGATCGGGGGCGAGCAGGCCGCGCAGCAGGCTCCGCTGGGCGCGCTCGAAGAGGTCCACCGCCGGGGGCGCGGCCGGCGGCTGGGCGAGCGCCGCCAGCAGGTGCGGGTACGGGGTGATGTCGAGGCCGGCGAACGTGAACGCCTCGCCGGCCGTCCGCTTGCGGGCGAACAGGATGGAGATGCCGTTCATGACGGCGACCGCCTCGAGCTTGGCGGTCGGCGTCGCGGGAACCGGCGCCATGATCCGCAGGCAGGCGTCGAAGAACGCGAGCGCCTCGGGGCCGATGGCGGACGCCCGCTGGCTCAGCTCGGACAGCCAGGGGTGGCGCTCGTGCACCGCCCGCTGTGCGCGCGCTATCCGCACCATGCCGTTCAGCCAGTCGCCCTCCGGCTCGGGGTACGGGCGCAGTTCGGCGGCCACCCGGTCGGCCATCAGGTCGAGCAGGTCGTCGCGGGAGGAGAGGTACCGGTAGAGCGAGGCGGCTCCGGTCCCCAGCCGGGTGGCTACCGCTCGCATCGACACCGCCGCCAGCCCGTCCGCGTCCGCGATGGCGATCGCCGCCGCCACGATCTCGTCCCGGGTGTGCGCGGGGGCCGGCCCCCGGGTCCCGCGTGCCGGCCGGCGCCAGATCGAGTCCCGCTGGCTGTGGGGGGATGCGTCGCTCACCGGATCACTGTAATCTGCAAACACCGTTCGCAGTTTTGGTTACCCGGGAGGGCCGAACGATGACTGGACGCGTGACCGCACGGGACGGCGCCACGATCGTGCTGCACTCGTCCGGCACCGGGCCGGACGTGGTGGTGGTGCACGGCGGCGGTGTCACCGTCGAGCCGTACCGGAGGCTGGCCGCCGCGCTCGCCGACCGGTTCAACGTGCACCTGTACAACCGGCGGGGCCGCGCTGACGCCCCGCCCCGACGCGAGCCGTACACGGTGGAGCAGGAGATCGACGACCTCGGCGCCGTGCTCGCGCACACCGGGGCCCGGAGCGTCATCGGGCACAGCTCCGGCGGGTTCTTCGCGCTGCGGGCGGCGCGGAGCCTGCCGATCGAACGGCTCGCGCTCTACGACCCGGCCGTCTCGGTCAACGGGGCCATGACGGGATCGTTCATCCCGGCCGCACGGGAGGCGATCCGGGCCGGACGCCCGGCCCGGGCGCTCGCGATCGTCGGCGCCGCCGCCAACCCGCAGCTGCCCGCGTCACGGCTGCCACTCGCCGCGCAGACCGCGATCTGCCGGTTGTTCCTGCGCACCCGCGTCGGCCGGGAGATGGGCGAACTGCTCGACCGCACGCTCGACGAGACGGCCATGGTGGCGGCGCACGACGGCCCGCCCGAGCAGTACGCCGGCCTCGACACCGAGATCCTCTTCGCCTACGGACAGGCCGGTCCGCCGTACTACGCCACCATCGCGAGAGACCTCGCGCCCGTCCTGCGCCGGATGCGGGTGCTCCCCGTGCCGGGCTGCGGCCACGACGGCATCAACCGTGCGCCGTCCCGGCTGGTCGAGCCGCTCGCCGCGTTCCTGGCCGGAGCGGCGTGACCGGCGGCGGCGCGGCCGGCTCCGGGGTGGCCGACGCCGGGGCGCCGGCCGACGCCGGGGCGCCGGCCGACGCCATGGCGCGCAGCAGGTCCGCCGTCGCGGCGTCGGCCGGGAAGAACGTCTCGATGGAGATCTCGTCGAGCGTGACGTCCCGCGGCGAGCCGAACACCGTCGTCGCGTAGAACAGGGCCAACTCGCCGTACTCGGTGGCCAGGCGCAGGGGGACCACCAGGTCCTCCCCCGGCCCGGTGCCGGCGCCCGCGGCCGTTCCCGCCGGCACCGGGTAGCTCTCCAGCTCGGCCAGCAGGTCCGCCAGCCCCTCCGCCGCGGTGCGGTCGAGTTGACGGCGGACGCGCCGCAGCACGTGCGCACGCCACTGCGCCAGGTTCCGGATCCGCCCGGACAGCCCGTCCGGGTGCAGGGTCGCGCGCAGCACGTTTACCGGCGGCGTACGCAGGGCCTCCGGCACACCGCTCAGAAACGCGGCCATGGCGCCGTTGGCGGCCAGCAGCTCCCAGCGCACGTCGACGGCGAGCGCCGGGTTCGGCTCGTGGCCGGCGAGCACCGCCGCCACGGCGGCCCGCACCGCACCGAGGTCGACGAACGCGCTCTCCCGGTGCACCGGCGCGAAGCCGGCGGCCAGGTACAGGGCGTTGCGCTCGCGCAGCGGCACGTCGAGTTCCTCGCAGAGCCGCTCGATCATCGCCCGGCTCGGGTTGGCCCGGCCGGTCTCGACGAAGCTGAGATGGCGCGTGGACACGTCGGTCGAGGTCGACAGGTCGAGCTGGGAACGGCCCCGCCGCTCGCGCCAGCGCCGAATCAGCACTCCCACCGGCTCCGTCCTCGTCATGGCCCCAGCCTCGCGCGGACCACCGCCGGCCGGCAATGACCTACGAGGTAATCGACACGCCGTGGGCCGCCGGCGCACGGTGTCCACGCGGCTCGCCGCACCCGACCTGTCGACCTGGAGGGGGAACGACACATGACGTCCAGCACCTACGCGGACACCGTCGAGCGGTACGTCCGGTTCTGGAACACCGGGCAGCCCGAGGAGCAGCGCCGGCTGGCGGCGGAGACCTTCACCGACGACGTCAGCTACCACGCGCTGGTCGGCGTCCTCACCGGACCGCAGGCGCTCATCGACTTCCACGGGCAGTTCACCGAGAACGTGGGCGCCGCCGTCTTCCAGCGGCGTGCGGAGCCGCAGCTCCACCACGACCGGGCCCGGCTGATGTGGGAGATCGAACTCGACGGCGGCCGGCCGTTCGCCGCCGGCACCGATCTGCTGGTGTTCGACCCGGACGGCCGGATCAGCTCGGTCACCACGTTCCTGGACCGCGCGCCGGAGGGCTTCGACCCGCACGCCAACCACTGACGTCCGGCTCACCCGGGACGGCCACACCGGAACGGGGGCCCGGGTGAGCCGGACCCCTCCCGGCCGGCGGCGACCGGTCACCCGTTGCGCTGCGCCTGACCGGCACGCCGGAGGTCGAACAGGTGGTGTTCGCCCTCGTGGACCGTGTGCCGGCCGAGCCACAGCAGCGTCCGCACCTGCCGCTGCGGCCAGGGATAGACGCCGGTGCGGGCCAGCTCCGCCGGACCGAGCGCGCCGAACCGCGCCGCGAGGTCCACGCCGGCCGCGGTCAACTCGTCGAGCACCACCTGCGGATCCTGCTCGTTGTAAGCGTCCGCGACGGCCCGCTCGTCGCGCCCCATCGGCACGAACTCCGGTTCCTCGACGCGCAGCGCCCACGCGAGCCGCTCGGCCTGCACCCGCAGCACGTCCCGGACGTGGCAGGTGTACTCCAGCGGCGACCACACCGTCTCGGCCGGCCGGCGGCGCGGGTACGGGACCTCGGCCAGGGTCGACGCGTACCGCCCGCCCAGTTCCCGAAGGAGCGGCGGCACCGCCGCCCCGGAGATGTCGGTGTAGACGAATCCGCACTCGTCGCAGCGGTCCACGGCCGCACCGTACCGCCGAACGCAGGCGCCCGGAGCGGCCAATCCGGCACCACTGGACCGCCCACATCCCGGACCGGGATCGACAGGGCAATCTCGATAGTTGAATATCTGTCCTTATGACCACCGGGTCCACGGACGCCCGACCGTCCGCCGAGAGCACCGACCACGACCGGGTTTCCGCCAACGGGAGCCGCGACCGGTGGGGTCGGTGGCGCTGGCTGCGGCACGAATGGACGCTGGCGGTGCTGGGCGGGCTGCTGCTCGCCGTGGTGCTGACCTGGCCGACGATGCGCCATCCGGCGAGCACGATCCCGAACGACATCGCCGACCCGACCCTCCAGGCGTGGCAGCTGGCCTGGGCCGGGCACGCCGTGCTCAGCGACCCGCTGAACCTCTGGCACTCGAACACGTTCTTCCCCGAGCGCTACACGTACGCCTACAGCGACACCCTGCTCGGCTACGCCCCGATCGGCATGCTCGGCTCGGGTTTCGAGGCGGCCCTGGTCCGGTACAACGTCATGTACGTGCTCGTGCACGCGCTGGCGTTCGTCGGCGCGTACGCGCTGGTCCGGCAGCTCGGGGCGGGGCGGCTGGGCGGGGCGGTCGCCGGGGTCGCCTGGGCGTTCGCGCCGTGGCGGCTGGCGCACGCCGGTCACCTCAACATCCTGTCCAGCGGCGGGATCGCGTTGTGCCTGGCGATGCTGGCCCGCGGCCACGGCTGGTCGCTGCGGCACGGCTACCGGCCGGAGCGGCGGCGGCCGGGCTGGGCGCTGGCCGGCTGGCTCGTCGCCGCCTGGCAGGTCAGCCTCGGCTTCGCCATTGGGCTGCCGCTTGTGTACTTCCTGCTGGCGGCGGTGCTCGTCGGCGCTGCCGGCTACGGCTGGTCCTGGTGGCGGCGCCGGGAACGGCCGCCGTTCGGCCGGCGGCTGCTGGTCGCGGATCTGGCCGGCGGCGCGGTGTTCGGCGCGGTGACGCTACTGCTCGGTCTGGTCTACCTGCGGGTGGTCGACCTCAACCCGCAGGCCGAGCGGTCGCTGGACTGGACGGAGATGTTCTCGCCGCCGCTGATCGGCTTCGCCACCGCCCCGGCGGACTCGTGGTTGTGGGGTGACCGGCACGCCGCGGCCCGGGACCAGCTGTCCTGGCCGCCGGAGATGGCGTTGCTGCCCGGCATGACCCTGCTGTGGCTGGCCGCGGCGGGACTCTTCGTCCCGGTGTACCGGGCCCGGCACCGGATCGCGCTGGGGCTCGGCGTGCTCGGCACGGTGCTGCTGGGCCTCGGTGCCACGTTGGGCGGTGACGGCGACCCGGGCTACCTGACGCTGTCGAAGCACCTGCCGGGCTGGGACGCGCTGCGTACGCCGGGCCGGATGATGCACTGGACGAGCCTGCTGCTGGCGGTGTTGGCGGCGGGCACGCTGACGGCGTTCGCCACCGCGGTGCGGCGGTGGTCGGCCGACGGCTGGCGCCGGCGCCTGGCCCCGGCGGTCCTGCTGGTCCCGCTGGTCCTGGTCGGTCTGGAGGCGGTCAACCGCACACCGCACCCGGAGGTGCCGCCGCCACCGGCCGCGTTACGTACGGCGGCCGAGCCGATGCTGGTGCTGCCCGCCGGCGGCGGGATCGACCTCATCTACATGCTGTGGACGACCGACGGATTCCCCCGGGTCACCAACGGTCTTGCCGGGTTCGAGCCGGCCACCCAGGCCCAGACCCGGGCCGTGACGGCCACCTTCCCCGACGCGGGCAGCGTGGCCTACCTGCGTGGCATCGGGGTGCGGTCGGTGGTGGCCCTGCCGGGCTGGGCCGGCGGGACGCCGTGGGAGGACATCGCCGCCCGGCCGATCGACGGGCTGGGCATCACCCGGGAGGATGTCGATGGTGTGCTGGTCTACCGCCTCTGACCGGGTGGGGTGATCCGCCGTGCGCCTGTCGCTCGTGGTCCCCTGCTTCAACGAGGAGGAGTCGGTCGAGCTTCTGCACGCCGCGGTGACCGCCGCGGTCGCGGAGCTGTCCGACGTCGAGGTCGAGGTGGTGTACGTCGACGACGGCAGCGAGGACGGCACCCTCGCGGCGCTGCGCCGGCTCGCCGCCGCCGACGCGTCCGTGCGGTACCTGTCGCTCAGCCGCAACTTCGGCAAGGAGGCGGCGATGCTGGCCGGCCTGGAGCGGGCCACCGGGGACGCCGTCGTCATCATGGACGCGGACCTGCAGCACCCACCGCGACTGCTGCCGGAGATGGTGGCGCTGTACCGGCAGGGCTTCGACCAGGTGATCGCCCGCCGCGACCGGCGCGGCGACCGGTTCCTGCGGATGCTGGCGTCCCGGTCCTTCTACCGGCTGGTCAACTGGTGGATCGACGTGCGGCTGCTCGACGGCGCCGGGGACTTCCGGCTGCTGTCCCGGCTCGCCGTGGACGCGGTGCTGGCGATGCCGGAGTACAACCGGTTCTCCAAGGGGCTCTTCTCCTGGATCGGTTTCCGGACGGTGGTGATCGCGCACCGCAACGAGACCCGGCAGGCGGGCCGGAGCCGGTGGACCGTCGGCAAGCTGTTCAACTACGCGTTCGACGGGCTGCTGTCGTTCAACAACCGGCCGCTGCGGTTGGCCATCTACGGCGGGGGGTTCCTCACGCTGATCGCGGTCGCGTACATGGCCTGGGTGGTCGCGGACGCGGTCAGCAAGGGCATCGACGTCCCCGGCTACACCACGATCATCGTCAGCGTGATCGGTCTGGGCGGCATCCAGATGATGATCCTCGGCGTGATCGGCGAGTACATCGGACGGATCTACTACGAGACCAAGCGCCGGCCGCACTACCTGGTCCAGGAGACCGAGGGCCTGGTCACGAGGTCCGCTGAGGAGCGGCCGGTGGCGGCTCGGCCGCCGGTCCGGCCGGTCGGGCGGCCCCGGGAGCACTGACCCTTACTATTAATAAAGTTAACTGATAGCCTCCCATCAATCGATGAGGAGGACCGCCATGCGACTTCGACGGACGATGCCTGCCCTGCTGGCCAGCGCCACGCTGGTGGCCGCCGTCGCCGTACCGACGGCGGTCGGCGCCGCCGCGACCACCGGCGGCGCGGCCGTCCCGGCGGTCGCCTGCACCGCACCGCCCTGGGCGGAGGGCACGACCTACCCCGCCGGCACCCGGGTCACCTACGCCGGCCGCCTCTACCAGGCGCTCGTGACACACACCCCGCCGGCCGGCGCGGGCTGGAACCCGGCCGCCACCCCCGCGCTCTGGAGCGACCTCGGGGCCTGCGACGGCACTCCGACGCCCACACCCTCCGCCACCCCGTCGCCCTCCCCCACGCCGACGTCCAGCGGCACGCCCACGCCGACACCGACGCCCACATCGCCCGGGCCGGACACGTGCGCCGGCAAGCCGAAGCCGGCGGGCAAGGTCCTCCAGGGATACTGGGAGAACTGGGACGGCGCGGCGAACGGCGTCCATCCGCCGCTGGGCTGGATCCCGGTCACCGACCCGCGCATCCCGGCGCACGGGTACAACGTGATCAACGCGGCGTTCCCGGTGATCCGCTCCGACGGCACCGTGCTGTGGGAGGACGGCATGGACGCCACCGTCCGGGTGCCGACCCCCGCCGAGATGTGCCGGGCCAAGGCCGCCGGGCTGACCATCCTGATGTCGATCGGCGGCGCCACCGCCGGGATCGATCTCAGCTCCGCCGCGGTGGCCGACCGGTTCGTCGCGACAATCGTGCCGATCCTCAAGCGGTACAACTTCGACGGCATCGACATCGACATCGAGACCGGGCTCACCGGCAGCGGGAACATCTCCCAGCTCTCCACGTCGCAGGCCAACCTGATCCGGATCATCGACGGGGTGCTCGCACAGATGCCGCCGGCCTTCGGCCTCACCATGGCACCGGAGACCGCGTACGTCACCGGCGGCAGCGTCGTCTACGGGTCGATCTGGGGCGCGTACCTGCCGATCATCAAGCGCTACGCCGACAACGGCCGACTCTGGTGGCTGAACATGCAGTACTACAACGGCAGCATGTACGGCTGCTCCGGCGACTCCTACCCGGCCGGCACCGTCCAGGGGTTCGTCGCGCAGACCGACTGCCTCAACGCCGGGCTGGTCGTCCAGGGCACCACGATCCGCGTCCCGTACGACAAGCAGGTTCCCGGCCTGCCGGCCCAGGTCGGCGCGGGCGGCGGCTACCTCGCGCCGACCGCCGTGGCGCAGGCGTGGAACACCTACCGCGGCGGCCTGAAGGGTCTGATGACCTGGTCCCTGAACTGGGACGGGTCGAAGGGCTGGACCTTCGGCGACAACGTCCGGGCACTGCAGGGCCGATGAGCCGGTCGGCGCGGACGCCGGCGCGGGCCAAATGTCGCCGTCCGGCGGTTCAGGTCCAGGCGAGCCGTCGCCGCAGCAGGGACCGTTCGGCCGGGTTGGCGGTACGGGCCAGCGCCCGTTCGTCGGCGGCCCGCGCCGCGTCCGCGTCGCCGAGGTCGCGCAACAGCTCAGCCCGCGTGGCGTGCAGGAGGTGGTAGCCGTCCAACTCGGCGGCGAGAGCGTCGACTTCGCCGAGCGCGGCCGCCGGTCCGGCGACGTACCGCAGGGCGACCGCCCGGTGCAGCCGGGTGACCGGCGAGGGCGCCAGCCGCACCAGCATGTCGTAGAGCACTAGGATCTGCGGCCAGTCCGTGTCCTCCCACCGGGCGGCCTCGGCGTGGCAGGCGACGATCGCCGCCTGGAGCTGGTACGGCCCGGGCCGCCCGCGCGCGGCGGCACGGGCGATGAGCCGGCCCGCGTCGGCGATGGCCGCCCGGTCCCACCGGGACCGGTCCTGGTGCGGCAACTGGATGAGCTCGCCGTCCGCGCCGAACCGGGCGGCGGCTCTGGCCCGGTGCAGGCGGATCAGGGCCAGCAAGCCGGCCGCCTCGGGTTCGGTGGGCATGAGGTTGTGCAGCAGGGCGGCGAGGAACTCGGCGTCGTCGGTGAGGTCGCGGGACCAGACGCGGGAGCCGTCGGTGGCCAGGTAGCCCTCGTTGAACAGGAGGTAGACCACGGCGAGGACCTCGGTGAGGCGGTCGCCGAGCTCGTCGGCGGCCGGGATCCGGTACGGGATACCCGCCTGGTTGATCTTGCGTTTGGCCCGGGTGACGCGTTGCCCGACGGTGCTCTCCGGGACGAGGAAAGCCTTCGCGATTTGTGCGGTGGTGAGCCCGCACACCACCCGCAGGGTGAGGGCGACCTGGGCGGTTCGCGGCAGGGCCGGATGGCAGCAGGTGAAGATCAGGCGGAGCCGGTCGTCCGGAGCGGGCTCCGGCGGGACCGGGGCGAGGGCGAGTCGTCGCCGGTGGCGGTGCGCCCGACGCAGGTGGTCCAGGCCGCGGCGTCGCGCGACGGTGTACAACCAGGCGTCCGGACGGTCCGGGATGCCGTCGACCGGCCAGTGCGTCAGCGCCGCTTCGACGGCGTCGGCGACGAGGTCCTCGGCGGTGGTGAAGTCACCGACGAGATGCACGAGGGACGCGGCCAGCCGGCCCGCGTGGTCGCGGACCACGCGGGCGAGCTCGCGATGGGTCGGCGGGGGCGGCATCCGGGCCGCGTCAACCCGCCACGGGCCGGATCTCGACCACCGGACAGGCCGGCCAGGACGTCGCGATGCGGAGTGCCTCGTCGAGGTCGGCGACGTCGATCTCGGCGTAACCGCTGACGATCTCCTTGCCCTCCACGTACGGCCCGTCGGAGATCAACGGTTCCCCGCGATCCAGCCGCACGGTGGTGGCGGTGTCCGGCGGCATCAGGTGGGCATGGTGAGTGATCTTGTCCCGGTGCTCGGCGAACCACCCCTGTACCCGGGCGTAGGCACGCTCCATCTCGGCTTCGTCCATGGCGGCCAGGTCGGCGGCGAACTGTTCGGTGTCGGCGAACATCAGCACGTACTTCATCGGTTGCTCCTCTCGGCTCGATCGGCGGTGCGGGTGGGCGGAAGGACCCGCCACCTACCAGACGACCGGCGCACCGCCGGATCCGACAACCCCTCCGGGAAATCCTCGTCGGGTGGCGGCCGGCGTGACCGCCTCCGGAGCAGGACCGCCCGGGCCGGTCAGCGCGCGCGCCGGTTGGCCCGCAGGGCGCCCAGGACCACGCCGGGTGTGGCCAGCGAACTCGGATGCGCACGCATCGAGACCACGTCGTTGAACCGTCGGGCGATCGCCACGTCCGTCACGGTCGCCGCGACGATCTGCCGGCTGACCCAGCTGGAGAGACGGTAGCCGCGCGGGTAGGGGCCGGTCACGTGCGGCAGGGCAAGGTCGGCGGAGGTCGACATCGACCAGGCCGCGTCGACGACGACCTTCTGCAACTCGAAGAACCGGCGCGCCGGCGCGCCGAGGTTCGGGCCCGACCGCAGGTACGCCGACAGGCAGGCCGCGTGCAACGCCGCCGCCGTCATCCCCTGCCCGTAGACGGGGTTGAACGACGCCACCGCGTCGCCGACGCTCACCAGTCCGGCCGGGAACCGCCTCAGCGCCGCGAAGTCCCGCCGCCGGCTGTCCGCGTGGCGGTAGGTCCGCACGTCGCCCAGCATCTCGCTCCCGGCGACCTCCGCGAACTCCGGCGGGAACGCCTCCCGCAGCCGACGGACGAAGTCCTCCCCGGTACGCCCCGGACGATCGTCCCCGTACCCGGCCATCATGGCCATCCACCGGCCGTCCTCGACGGCGAAGAACGCGGCGCCGGCCACCGCCGCCGGCGTCCCGGGGCTGTTCAACGCCAGGACGACGGTGAACTCCGGGTCCGGCGCGCGGCGCCGGAACAGGGCCGTCGCGTAGTTCAGGTTCACCGTCATCCGCCGCGCCACGGGCCGGTCCCAGCCGGCCTGCTCCAGCCACTCGGACAGCCGGCTCGACCGCCCCATGGCGTCGACCACGAGGTCGCCGCCCTCGACGCCGGGTGCCCCGCCGATGTCGTAGCGAACCCCGGTGGTGACCGCGCCGTCGAACACGAGGCCGGTGGCGCGGGCACGCATCGTCTTCACGTTGGGCAGCCGCAGCACCTGCTCCCGGATCAGCCCCTCGAGCAGGGGCCGGGTGCCGGCGAGACTGTCGGCGTCGTCGGGCACCACGACCTTCAAGCGCCCGTCCAGGTAGTTGCGCCGGGCGGCGGGCGGCGCACCGACCGCCCCGTGGGCCAGGGCCCGTTCGCGGAACCCCGGGAACAGGTTCTCCAACTGGTGCAGGCCGCCGGGCAGCAGTGCGTGCAGCTGGGTCCCCTGTGGCACGCCGGGTCGTTCGCCGGGCACGTGCAGGTCGTCCCGGTCGAGCACGACGACGCTCTCCGCGTACGCGGAGAGCACGCGGGCGGCCAGCAGCCCGGCGACGCTGCCGCCCAGCACGATGGCCTTACCGAGGATCGGGGACGCCTGGTCGGCGGGCCGCTCCGCGTTCAACGCCGCGAAGACCCGGGCCGGGGAGAGGGACATCAAGCTCTCCAAGGGGTACGAGGTGCCTGCTCCCATGCCTGTCATGGGCCTGCGCGGGGCGGACCGGCACGACCGGTCCGCATACGCCCGTCGATCGTTGCACAGGTGCCGCACGCTGCCCGGACAGGCGCCGCGTCAGCCACGGGCCGGACAACTGTCGGATCCGTGACGCGGCCGGCGCCGCGTACGCCGCGAATGAGCCCATCACGTGGGTACGGCAGATCCGCCAGCCGTTGACAGTGGTTCCACGCTGAGTACAGTTCCCACCACACAAAGGCTGAGGAGACGACCGGGTGGGTCCGAATCCTGGCTCCGTCCAACTGCGCTCAGCGACCTCTCGCCGCGAGGGGCGGCACTGGGTGGTCGCGGCGGTCGGCATGCCCGCCCTCCTGGCCCTGGGAGTGCTGACCGTCCGGCTGAGCCGGCGCAACGAGGCTTGCGTCGACCGGTACGGGCCGACGTCGACCCGGCGGGTCGGCGGTGTGCCCGGACCATGTGCCGAGGTCGCCGAGTGGACGAGCCTCCTCGTGCTGGTCTGCGCCGCCGCGGTCGTGGCGAGCGTCGTCGTGGGCGTCGTCCTCGGGCTCGTCGACGGCCGTCGGCGACGCCGCTTCGCGTACGGCCGGTGGGTGTGTGTCGTCGTGGTCGGACTCACCGCGCCGTGGGCGCTGATCGCGTACGCTCCCGCCTACGGGCTGGGCCGGCTGCTGCCGGCCCACCGACCGCGTGCACGCCGGCTGCCGCCCGCCGAGATGGCGCTGCAACAGGGTTGGGCCGCGGCGATCCACCTCTATCAGCGACTACTCAGAGGCGAGCCCCCGCCGACGGTGGTCGCACCCGGATTCATCGGGCCGGGCATCGTGCATTGGACGCTCCGTTCAGCCGATGGCTGGCATTCGACCACCACGCGACCATGGAGTACTTCCTTGACGGTCCGAACTCGGTCCTGACCTTCGCTGAGGTGGAACCGTTGCGGCTGTCCGGGCCGTCCGTCTGGTGCCACGCCGTGATGTTCGCCTACGCCCGCTACGGACCTGACTCGTGGCCGACAGCGCCGTTTCTCCATCCGCTGCGCGAGGCGGTGGCCGGCGCCGCCAGGACGGCCGCGCCGGCTCCGGCAGCCGAGTCCGGGACCACCGGCCGGAGCTGAACGCTGCGGCCGCAGCCGCTACCGTGCCGGCTATGACCGACGTCAACGCGCCGCGTTCCCCCGAAGCCGCCCAGCCACCCGTCGTACGCCAGTTGCGGCTGGTCGTCGAGGCGGAGGACTACGACGCGGCGGTCCGGTTCTACCGGGACGTGCTCGGGCTGCCTGAGCAGGCCGCGTACTCCAGAGGCGGCGACGCCCGCGTGGTGATCCTGGACGCGGGGCGGGCCACGCTGGAGATCGCCAGCCCGGCGCAGAAGCAGATGATCGACGAGGTCGAGGTGGGACATCAGGTTGCCCCGCGGATCCGGGTGGCGTTCGAGGTGGACGACGCCGTCGCCACCACCGGTCGTCTGGTGGCCGGCGGCGCGGTGCCGGTGGCACCGCCGACCACCACGCCGTGGCAGTCGGTAAACGCCCGACTCGACGCGCCCGCGGACCTGCACATCACCGTCTTTCAGGAGCTGCGGACGCTGGAGGAACGCGAATCGCTCGACGGCTTCGGCACCGAGGCGTCGGCCTGACCCGCCCTCAGCGCAGGACGCGTCGGGCCGGCCCCGACCTGCGTTCCAGCCCGGCCAGGTACGACCGGGCACGGACCGCCGCGGGATGCGGACGGGGGCGCGGCCACCGTGCCGCTCGCGCCGGCTCGGGTCCGCGGCGGCTCGGGGCAGGACGCCCGGGTGAATCCCGCGGTACGGCGCAGGGCCAGCCGGAGTCCCGCTCCAGGGCGAACCGGTCGCGCCGGGCGACCAGAAGCCAGCCGTCGAGTCGGTCGTTGGCATCGACGCGGAACTTCCCGTCGCCGGCGATGGCGGGGTGACAGTGGACGCAGCGGATCGCGAGCAGGGGAAGGCGCGTACGCCGAACGGCCCAGGACAGCACGATGTGAGGACGCGTAGACATGATCTCTCTCAGGACGTGACGGAAGGCATGGGAAGAGAGCCGACGGCGACGTCGGCGACCGATGCACGGCGATGTCAGGTCTAGAGAGCAGGCGGCGTCACGCGGGACGAAGTCCTCTCGTGAGTGGGTCGGAGGATCCGATCGCACGGTAAGGCGGGGCGGGCTGGCCGGGCCACCCATTTGTTGGTGCCGAGGAGTCACGCACGGCGCGTCCGACCGGCCCTGGTGATGAGTTGTCGTGCCCGCACCCGTCACACCTGTGACGAGACACCACGAGGCGGAAGGATGACCTGATGGGTGCGGACACGCGGCTGAAGGAGCTGAGCGTGAGCGGTCTGGGCGAGGTCGACGAGCGGGCGTTCTCGGGGCTGACGGAGCGGCACCGGCGGGAGCTGCACGTGCACTGCTACCGGATGCTCGGGTCGTTCGAGGACGCCGAGGACACCGTGCAGGAGACGTTCCTGCGTGCCTGGCGGCGGCGGGAGACCTTCGAGGGGCGGTCGACGTTCCGGGCCTGGCTGTACCGGATCGCCACAAACGCCTGCCTGGACCTGCTCGCCAAGGTCCGCCCGGAACCGGCGACCGGGGGCGAGGTGCGGTGGCTGCAGCCGTACCCGGACCGGCTGCTCGACGAGCTGCCGGCGGGCGACGCGGACGAGCCGGAGACCGTGGCCGTCGCGCGGGAGACGATCGAGCTGGCGTACCTGGTCGCGGTCCAGCACCTCGCGCCGCGCCCGCGGGCCGTGCTGATCCTGCGCGACGTGCTCGGCTGGCCGGCGAAGGACGTCGCGGAACTCCTCGGTGACTCGGTCAACTCCGTCAACAGCGCGCTGCAGCGGGCCCGCGCCGGCATGCGGGAGCACCTGCCCGCCGAACGGCAGGACTGGACCGGCGGCGAGGAGGACGCCGCGACCCGCGAGCTGGTACGCCGCTTCACCGAAGCCAGCGTGGCAACCGACATCGACACGCTCGCCGGGATGCTACGCGACGACGTCCGCTGCTCGATGCCGCCGACCCCGGGCCTGTACGTCGGCCTCGACGCGGTGGTGAACAACTGGATCGAGGACGGCTTCGAGGGCATGACGGGTCTGCGCGGCATTCCCACCGCCGTGAACCGGCAGCCCGCCGTCGCCTTCTACCACTGGCGGGAGCGGGAGGGCGCGTACCTGCCGCTGACGATCGACGTCCTGCGCGTCACCGGCGGGGCGATCACCGAGGTCGTCACCTTCCACGACGACCAGTTCCCGCGGCTCGGGCTGCCGGAACGACTGCCGGTGGAGGGAACGGCATGAACAGCACGGATGACACCCGGGCCGGCGCCGGCCCGGCATCGGGCCGGACCAGCCGCACCCACCGGCTCGGCCGGCTCGCCGGCACCGGTGCCCTCGCCACGCTCGCGGCGGTGGCGGCCACCACCCTCGCCGCTGCCCTGGCCCGGGCGGTCGGCGTCGACTTCACGCTCGACAGCGGCGAGTCGATCCCGTTGGGCGGGTTCGCCGTGGTGACCGGCTTCTTCGCGGTCGTGGGTATCGTCATCGCCGGTGCTCTTCTTCTCTGGAGCGCTCGCCCCGCCGAACGATTCCTGTGGACGGCGGTGTCGCTGACCGCGATCTCGATGGTCCCGCCCGTCCTCTTCGGGGCGGACACCGCCACCACCGTCACCCTCCTCGGGCTGCACCTCGTCCCCTCGGCGGTGATGATCCCCACCCTGGCGCGGAGCCTCCGCGCCCGGACCGGTTGACGATCCGCCACGGGACCACGCGCGGCGCGTCAGCGGCCGAGGGCCACGTCGAGGTCATCGAGATGACGTGAGACGGGGCCGACGGTGAGCATGCCGCTACCGGCTCCGGCCAGCTCGTCGGCCGCCGGCGCGAGTTCGATCCGGGCGCGTTCCATCACCGTCCGGTTGTCCAAGGCGATGGCAGCCTGTGCGGTGAGGCACCACAGGGCTTCGAACAGCAGGTCGCGCGGCGGATCCGGGACCTGACGCAGCGCCGCGGCGGCGTGGGTCGGGCGGTCCCGTCCCAGTAGGACGAGTGGGCGTACCCAGGGGGTGTAGGGGCCCCAGTCGGTCTCGACGTCGAAGCGGACCGGTTCCCCGAGCGACACGCGCAGGCACAGCAGGGCCAGCGGCAGGAGGCCCCGCTCGACGCCGGGCATGCCGGCGTCGGCGAGCTGCCCCGCCCCGTTGCGGTAGGCCGCTTCCGCGGCCTGCGGCGACGGCTCGGTCGCGGCCAGTCGCAGGGCGCGGTACCACTGCGTGAACACGGCGACCAGTGGGCGGTCGTACCGCTCGGCGAGCCGGTCCGCCGCGGCAGCGTGCTTGTCGGCGGTGGCAAAGTCCGCGAGCGCGCTTCGGGCCTGCAGTCGGACCAGGTGACCGAGGATCTCGAACGTCCCCAGGCCGTGCTGGGCGGAGAGTGCGACGAGCTCGGCACCGATCTGGTCCCGCTGAGGAGCCAGGCCCGCGCGGTGAAAGGTCTGCATGAACACGCCGTTCAGAGCGAACGCCAGCAGGGCGGGGTCGCCCAGGCCGCGCGCGATCCGCTCCGCCTCCTTGGCGGCCTCGGGCCCACGCCCCGCGCGCGTACCGCGTGACTCCACTGCGATCGTGGCCAGCAACCGGGCTCGGGTGGCCTCGGACGAGTCGGGACCCAAGGCGGTCAGGGCCCGCTCGGCCGCCGTCACGATCTGCGCCGCCTGCGCCGGCTCATCCGGGCGCGTCCAGATCGCGGGCACGTCGTAGCCGCCGATCACCCGGGCGGTGAGGTCAGGATCACCCAACTGCTCGGCGGCGGCGATGGCCGCGATCCGCTGGTTCCGCGCTGCCGCAAGTCCGCTCGCCCCGGTCACGGCGAGACTTCGCAGCAGACCGACCGTCGACTCCAGTCGAGAGCCCGAGCCGGAGGCCACCGTACGGTCGTAGGCCGCTGCGGTTTCCGCCCAGACCCGTTCCGGTCCCGGCGGATCCAGGCCGTCGCTGAGCAGATCCGCTTGCCGGAGGATGTCGGTCTCCAGGCGGCGCAGTCGCGGGCTCGGATCGACGCCAAGCTGCTCCAGCAGCAGGCTGCGGGCTCGGCGCAGCACCGCGAGCGCATCGCCCTGGCGTCCCGTGCGGTACAGGGCGAGCGCCAGCAGCCGCCACGCCTCCTCCCGCCACGGATGCTCGGCAACATGCGCGTCGAGATCGGGTACGACGTCGGAGGCGCGCCCGAGTTTCAATCGCGTCTCGGCCCGCTGCTCGATCGCGTTGAGCCGGAGCTGTTCGAGGCGGGATCGCTCGACGCGCGACCACGGCTCGTCACCGACGCCGGCGAACGCCGGCCCCCGCCACCAGTTCAGGGCACGATCGAGCCTCTCAAGTGCGGCGTGAGGAGCCGCCGTGGACGCGACGGCGACCTCGTCCTCGAACCGCCAGGCGTCGACCGCGTCCGGCGCCAGCCTGAGTGCGTAACCCGGCCCCTCGGTGACAAGCAACCGTGTCGGCTCGCGCGGTGGGCGTTGTGGCTCCAGCGCGCGCCGCAACGCCGCCACGAACGTGCGTACGCTGCCCACCGCGCTGGGTGCGGGCTCCTGCCACAGGTCGTCGACGAGGCGGTTGACCGGGACGACCCGACCGCGCGCGACAACGAGTCGCGCCAGCACCGCGCGGTGTTTCGGCCCCTTCAGGTCGATCGGCGCGCCGAGGGCGTCCCAGGCGACAACCGGCCCCAGAACACCGACGCTGACCTGCACTGATCGAACCGCCCTTCCACACCTGCGCTTAACGTATCGCGCTCATCGTTTGCTCATCCGCGACCGGCAGGCTGAGGTCGTCCACCGCAACGAGAAAAGGACGATCATGACAATTGCCATTCCCGGATTCGACTACCAGCGCGTCTCGGTCGACGATGATGTGACATTGAACGTGGCGGTGGGAGGTACGGGCAGCCCGATCGTGCTGTTGCACGGCTTCCCGCAGACCCACGTCATGTGGCGGCACGTCGCCGGCGACCTGGCCGCCGATCACACCGTGATCTGTCCCGACCTGCGCGGTTACGGCGCCAGCGACAAGCCCGCCGCGCGCGACGCCGACACGTACTCCAAGCGGACAATGGCCGCCGACATCGTCACCGTCGCCAGCCGGCTCGGCCACGAGCGCTTCGCCCTGGCCGGACACGACCGCGGTGCCCTCGTCGCCATCCGCGCCGGTCTCGACCATCCCGCTACGATCACCCACCTCGCCATCCTCGACGTCCTACCGACGCTGGACATGTGGGACATCCTGCACGGGTCCTCCGCCGCTGTTGCCTTCCACCTGTACCTGATGGCTCAGCCACCCGGCCTGCCCGAGCAGATGATCAGCGCCAGCGCGGACGCCTTCTTCGGCTACTTCCTGGATCTGTGGGCGAAGAACCCCGAGGCCATTCCCGCGGAGCTGCGGGCGGAGTACCTGAAGGCCTCCCGCGAGGCGGTCCCCTCCATCGTCGCCGACTACCGCGCCTCGGCCGGCATCGACGTCGAACACGACCGGGCCGACCGTGCCTCCGGAAATCGGCTGCCCATGCCGGTGACCGTCGTCCAGCAGGACTGGGGAGCCGCACTCGGCTACGACGCCGCCGCGCTGTGGCACACCTGGGCTGCTGATCTGGACCACCGCACCACGTCGGTCGGGCACTTCATGGCCGAGGAAGCGCCGGACGAGATCATCAAGGTCCTGCGCTCCCTGCTTGCCCGGTAGCGAATCGCCTGCGCCGCGTGGACGGGCCGACCCGTATAGCGTCGGCCCGACACGGCGACCTTCGACAGACCGGGACGGGGGGACATGGAACAGGGCACCCGTGAGGTCCGGGCGGCGATCGCCCGCGCCCACCACGAGCAGTGGGCACGGCTGGTCGCCGCCCTCACCAGGCGCTTCGGCGACCTCGACATCGCCGAGGAGGCGGCGGCCGAGGCGTTCGTCACCGCCGTCGAGCGGTGGCCGGCCGACGGCGTTCCCCCCAACCCGGGGGCCTGGCTGGCCACCACCGCCAACCGCAAGGCCATCGACCGGGTACGGCGCGAGAACAAGCGCGACGACAAGCAGCGGCAAGCCCAGCTGTTGACCGTCGACCCGTCCGAGCCTCTCGGCGCCGTCGAGGACGATCGGCTCCGACTGATCTTCACCTGCTGCCACCCGGCGCTGGCGATCCAGGCCCGCGTGGCGCTGACCCTGCGCATGGTCGGCGGCCTGACCGTGCCCGAGATCGCTCGTGCCTTCCTGCTCCGGGCGACCGCCATGGAGCAGCGGATCACCCGCGCGAAAGCCAAGATCAAGGCTGCTCGCATCCCCTACCGGGTGCCGTCGGCGGAGGATCTCCCGGGACGCGTCCGCGGCGTCCTCGCCGTCCTGTTCCTCGTCTTCAACGAGGGCTATCTGGCGACCGGCCCCGACACCCCTCCCCTACGTCAGGACCTGACCACCGAGGCGATCCGGCTCACCCGCCTGCTCCGCGCCCTCCTGCCCGACGACGGTGAGGTGACCGGGCTGCTGGCGCTGATGCTGCTCACCGAGGCTCGCCGTACCGCCCGGGTCTCGGCAAGCGGCCAGCTGGTCCCCCTCGCCGAGCAGGACCGCGGGGCCTGGGACGCGACGCTGATCGCCGAGGGCCATCGGCTGGTGCGCGAGCGCCTGGCCGCCGGGGTGGCCCCGGGTCGCTACCAGATCCTGGCAGCGATCAACGCCGTGCACACCTTCGCCCGCGACGTACGCGACACCGACTGGTCGCAGATCGTCGCCCTGTACGACCAGCTCATCCGGCTCGACCCCTCGCCGGTCGTCGCCCTCAACCGGGCCATCGCGCTGGCCGAGCTCGACGGCCCCGAGGTGGCACTGGCAGCCGTCGACCGTCTCGCGGACGCGTTGGCCGACTATCACGCCTACCACGCGACCCGCGCCGAGCTGCTCCGCCGGATCGGCTGCGACCAGCTGGCACACTCGGCGTACGGCAGAGCCATCGAGCTGGCGGGCAACACCGCCGAGACCGCGTACCTGGCCCGCCGTCGCGACGAGCTGGGACAGGGCGGCACCGGCGACGGGACCCCGCGCGCCGGAAATTCTGCCGGCAGCGCGTCGGATCCGGGGCGAGTCGTTCGTGGAGAAGGCGAGAGGCGGCCGCACGGGGTCGCCGGGACAAGGGAGTCGTGACATGGCGCGGTACCTAATTTCGTTCAACGACGGCGCGATGGACCACATCCCCGACGGGGATCTGCCCGAGGTGGCCAAGGCCGCGCACGCGGTGCTCCAGGAGGCCGTGGACGCCGGGGTGTTCGTGTTCGGCGCTGGACTCCAACGCCAGCAGGCGAGCGTCGTGGCCACGGACGGGATGGTCACCGACGGGCCTTACCCGGAGACCAAGGAGGTCATCGGCGGGTTCGTGGTCGTCGACGTGGCCGCACGCGAGGAGGCGCTGATGTGGGCCGCCAAGATCGCCGGCTCGTGCCGCTGCGCGCAGGAGGTCCGGGAGCTGATGCCCGACCCGGAGGTCGACGCGGTGCTCCGCCAGGCTGGCCGGCGATGACGACATCCTGACGACGGCGCGGGTTCGGGGATCGGGCGTACGACGAAGGCCGCTCCCCGGGCCTGGCCGGATCCCCACGGCAGGTGCGGATGAGTCGGTGTCATGACCATGCTCGCTGGGTGCGGCGCCAGCGCTGCGGGGTGATGCCGTAGCGCTCGCGGAAGCGGCGGACGAGGTAGGTGGCGTCGCGCAGGCCGGTCCGGGCGGCGACGGCGTCGAGCGGCAGGTCGGTTTCGCGCAGCAGTCGCCGGACCTCGATCATGCGCCGTTCGGTGATCCATTCGAGCAGGGTGCGGCCGGTACGCCGCCGGAGCACGGTCGTGAGGTGTCCCGGGGTGTAGCCGAGCGTGCGGGCGACATCGGCGGCGGAGACCGGTTCGCGGAACGTCGCCTCGATCTCGGCGAAGGCCCGCTCGACGAGCGGGTCCGGCGTGGCCGGGGCGGTCGGTGCCAGTCGCGCGGCCGCGACCAGAATCCGGGTGAGCAGTGCGGTGACGGCCTCGTGGGCGCCGAGACGGCCCGGGTCGACGAGTTCCTCGGCCAGGTCCGCCAGCCACGCCGACCAGTTCGCCTGGTCGGGCTCGGCGACCCGGCCGTGCCCGGTGCTGGCGGCGAACAGGGCGAGGAGGGGATGGTGCGCCCAGGCCAGCGGGGAGACCGCGGACAGGGCGGGGACGGCGTCCGGTGTGAACGCGACCGACCAGGCGCGGCCGCGGGCGAGTTCGGCCGCGCCGGCTACGCCGATGACCTGCCCGGGCGACACGGCGTGGACCTCGCCGGCGCACAGCGCCCGTTCGGCGCCGTCGACGGTGAACGAGCCCATCCCCTCCTCGACGTAGACCAGGACGAGGAAGTCGTGGGCGTGCCGATGCTCCGGCGGGAGGTCGGGGTGGTCGGCTTCGGCGTCGAAGCGGGTCACCGAGACGGCAGGCGATCCGGGGCGCTCCCGGTAACGGTAGACCGGTGTCCCGTCGGGCCGGACGGTACGCAGCCTCGACGGCACTCCCGGCAGGTCACTGCCCGAAGAATGTGCCATGGTCCCCACATTAAATCCTGCGTTGAATCCGCAGAATATCCAAGACTAGGAGGTGCGAGACCGGTCCGTCCGGGTCACCGGTGCAAGACCCGCCACCACGCCCACAGGAGCATCCATGGCAGCGTCGACCCCGGTACGCATCCTCGACCAGCGCACTCCGGAGGATCGGGACCGCCCGTTCCTGCCGGGGGCGGGAAAGCGCTGGCTGCTCCCGTTCTACGACGCCTTCACCCGGGTGGCCGGTGTCCGCGCGCTGCACGAACGTGCGGTCGGGCTCGCCGGCATCGAGCCCGGCCAGACGGTTGTCGACGTCGGTTGTGGCACGGGAAACCTGTCGTTCGCCGTGCTCGCAGCCCAGCCGAGCGCGCGGGTGACCGGGCTGGACCCCGACCGGGACGCCCTGCGCAGGGCAGCGCGCAAGGCGCGCCGCCGCAACGTCCCGCTCACCCTCGTGCAGGGGTACGCCGACCGGATCCCCGCCGAGGACGCCGCGCTCGACCATGTGGTCTCGTCGCTGGCCCTGCACCACGTCGACGACGACGGTCGGACGGCGTTCGCACGCGACGCGCTGCGCGCTCTGCGGCCGGGAGGCCGGGTCACGATCGTCGACTTCGGCGGCCCGGCATCCACCGCCGAGCAGGCCGGACATCCCACCCACCGCCATGGCCACAGTGCCCTCCAGGCACTGCGGCACCTGACGCGACTCATGCGCTCCCGGGTGGCGCACAACCCGGTGGTGGCCCGCAACCACGGCAACGGCATCGTCACGCTCCTGACCGACGCCGGGTTCGGCGACGCCCGGGAGGTCGCGCACACCGACCACAGGTTCGGCCGGGTCACCTTCGTGCAGGCGACCCGCCCCTAGTTCTGCGGTGCCGTCCTACCGGGAGCCGTCGGAGGTGCCGCTGCCAGAATCCGGCCGGGCCGGCGGATCGGTCGAACCGTCGGTCAGGGCGGCGCCGAGCGGTGTACGCCAGTAGAGCACCTCCCGCCCCGACCGCCGCTTCGTCGCCACCCCCGCGTCGAGGAGCACCCGGAGGTGGTCGCCGACCGACCCCAGGGACAGCCCGGTGAGCGCGGCCAGGTGCGACGTGCTCAGCGGGCTGCCCAGCCGACGGAGGATGGCCGCCCGGTTCGGGCCGATCAGCCGGTCGAGCCCGTCCGGCGCCGGCACGGGGGCGTCGGCGAGGATGCCGCGGGCCGGATAGACCATGCCGAAGCGCGTGGGTCTGGCCCACAACACCCAGCCACGCACACAATGCGCCGGGACGAACACCAGTTGCTCCGCCCCGTCGAGCGGACGCGGCGGGGCGGGGAAGTCGTCGACCTGGAGGCGACCGTCACCGAGCCACTGCATGGTGCCCGCCAGATCCGGGAAGACGCCCGACCAGCCCTCGGCGCTGAGCCGGGAGGTGCGTGCCACGACATCGGCGCGTAGCCGCTGCTCCCGCGCCGGCCACTCGGGCCGGACGGTGTGCGTCCACACCCAGTCGAGCAGGTACGCCACCTCCTGTGCCAGCCCGTCGGAGGACAACACGTCCTCGAGCGGTCCCGGCTTGGTCGCCCGCAGGTCGGCGCGGATCTGCTCGTCGGTGCACGCGGCGACGACCGCCAGCTCCTCGGGGAACGTCGGGGCGGCCGACGCGGGGGCCAGGGTGAGGAAGTCGGCGATCCACCGGCGCCCGAACGCGGCGGCCAACAGCGCCCGCACGACCGGGCGCCGCGCGAGCATCGCGCGGTACGCGTCGCCGTGCGCCTGCCGCCAGGCGTGCTGCCACGGGCTGCTCGGCCTGCGTAGCGCCTTCAGCGCGGCGACCGTCTCGGTCATCGGCGAGATCGTGAAGCGACTGCGGGCGAGCAGATCCACCGGCACCTGCCAGACGGACATGTTTCGCCTCCAGCCGTAACTCTACGCGCCCGAGCCGCGGGATCTGAGGATCGTGGGGTGCGAACGTACTCCGATCTGTTCAACGTCCGCGAGTTCCGCAACCTCTTCCTGGCCAACTGCGCGGGCATCGCCGCGCACACCAGCTCAGCGTTGGCCCTCGGCTCGCTGACGTACGCCGTGACCGGTTCGGCGGTGCTGACCGCGCTGAGCATGTTCGGGGCACCGCTGGCCGGCGTGCTCGGCAGCCTGACCCTGCTCTCCGCCGCGGACAGCCTGCCGCCGCGCCGGGCGTTGACCCTCGCCGCGCTTGTCGCGCTGGCCGGCACGGCGGTCCAGGTGGTCCCGGGGCTGCCGATCGGAGTCCGGTTCGCCGTCATCCTGCTCGTCGCGTACGTCGGGTCGATCACCGGCGGCGCGCGCTGGGCGCTGCTCAACGACATCCTGCCCGCCGGCGCGTACGTGCTGGCCCGGTCGACGATGAACGCCAGCGTCGGCGTGATGCAGATCGCCGGCTTCGGAGCGGGTGGGCTGCTGCTGGTCTGGCTCACTCCGTACCAGGTGTTTCTGGTCGCGACCGTGCTGCGGGCGCTGGTGGTGGCGATGACCTGGTTCGGCCTGCGGGAGCGGCCCGCCCGCACCGGCGCGCGGGCCTCGGCGGCCCGGACCCTACGAGTCAACCGGGAGCTGTGGGCGGACCGCGGACGCCGTGCGCTCTTCCTCAACCTGTGGCTGCCCAACGGGCTGGTCGTCGGCTGCGAGGCGCTGTTCCTGCCGTACGCGGGCGACCGGGCCGGTTTCCTCTTCGCCGCCGGCGCGCTCGGCATGCTCGTCGGCGACGTGGTGGTGGGGCGGTTCCTGTCGCCGGCCGCGCGCCGACGGTGCGTCCTTCCGCTGCGGCTCCTGCTCCCCCTGCCGTACCTCGCCTTCCTGCTGCGCCCGGACCTTCCGCTGGCGATGGTGCTCGCGCTGGTCGCGTCAGTCGGCTTCGCGGTCGCACTGCCGTTGCAGGAGTGGCTCATCGACCGTTCCCCGCCCGAAGCGCACGGTCAGGCGCTCGGTCTGCACCAGAACGGGATGCTGACCGGGCAGGCGGTCTTCGCGGCGCTGGCCGGAGGGATCGCCGACGTGCTGCCGACGCACCGGGCGGTGGCGCTGATGGCCGGCCTGTCACTGGTTACGACACTGCTGCTCACCCGAGGCCTACGGTACGCCCGACCGACGCCGGACGTCCTCCCGCACCACGCCGCCCGGTCGCCGGCCGGTAGGGCCGGATAACCGGAGGTGTCCCCGGGAAGCGTCGGCTAGCGTCCCCGCTCATGGGGAGCTTCCACCTACGCACCGAACGCCTCGAGCTGCGCCCGGTGCGGGACGAGGACGTCGACCGGATCCTGGAGTACCGCAACCTGCCGGAAGTCACCCGCTGGCTGCTGCGTACCGAGGTCGAGCCGGCGTCCTTCCGGGCGGCCTGGCGGCGCGCGGCGGAGGACCCCGACGACCACAGCGTGGCGGTGGTCCTCGACGGCGTGGTGATCGGGACCGTCTCGCTCGATGTGGTCGACGGGATGGGCCAGCCCGGCATGCCGCCGCGGACGGAGGCCCACCTCGGCTACGTCTTCGACCCGGCGTACGGCGGCAAGGGCTACGCGACGGAGGCGGTCACCGCGATGGTGGCGTACGCGGTCGACCGGCTGGGCATCCGGCGGATCGTCGCCGGCTGCTTCGCCGACAACCGCGCCTCGGTGCGGCTTCTCGAGAAGATCGGCATGCGCCGTGAGCAGCACGGCGTCGGCGACTCCTGGCACGCCGAACTGGGCTGGGTCGACGGCTACACGTACGCCCTGCTCGCCGAGACGTGGCGCCGCGAAGCCATACCGACGATGCCAGTGGCTGCCCGGCCGAGCCAAGATCGGGCGCAGGCTAGATTGAGCCGCATGCGCACCGTCGCGAGCGCCCGCCTCCTGCTGCGCCCCTGGCGTGCCGACGACGCCGATTTCCTTCTGGATCTCGAGTCACGCTGGGAGGTCGTACGATTCCTGGGCGCGCGGCCGAGGACCATGAACAACCGCGAGGACGCCCTCGCCTCGATCGCACGCCGATGCGCCATCGACGATCCGATCCACGGAATCTGGGCCATCACCACAGCGGCAGACGGCCGGCTGGTGGGAAACCTCCTGCTCAAGCCGATTCCCCTGTCGGCCGGGGAACCGACCGGCGGGCCGGCCGAGGTCGAGATCGGCTGGCACCTGCACCCGGACGCCTGGGGGCACGGCTACGCCACCGAAGCAGCGGCGGCGGTCCTGGACGACGCGTTCAGCCGAGGTCTGCCGAGGGTCATCGCGGTCACGAGTCCGGACAACCATGCCTCCCAGGCCGTCTGCCGGCGGCTCGGCATGACGCACCTCGGCCGGACCACGAGGTACTACGACACGACGAACGAACTCTTCGCGAAGCTGACCAGCTGATCGGCAAATGCCGCCAGCCACCGAGTCCGCAGCGGGGGTAGGGGCTGCGAGGTGCGATGAACCAAGCGACCGCGACCCGCGGGACAACAGCACGCTGACCGGCAGGTCACGGCGCGCCGCCCACTCGATGACGGGAGGGACCGCCGGCCCTGACGGCTCCGAACCTGGTGGCGTGAACACCGGACCAGGCGGGAGGATGCGTCCATGGCCCACGATCCGTTGCTCGCTCGGGCTCGGGAAGTCTGGCTCGAGCTGGCTGGCGTTGCGATGGCCTTCCCCGCCGGCGGCGGCGTTGATGTGGCGGCCTCAACCAGATCGCTACTCTGTCCACCAGGCTGGGTCGGGATCGTCGCGCTGAACGACGCCGCCATCGTCACGGCACCGACGGACACGCAGGCCAGGATCGTGCGCGAAGCGCTGCACGGACTACCCGTCGAGGCTTTGACCGACTCTGACCGGCTGCGCGCCGTCCTGCCGGTCTCCGAGGTGCTGGGTCCGGCGAACCTGGCCTACCTCGATGGTTGCGACTTCCAGCCGACCGGGCTCGCATCTGTGGATGTGCTCCCTGGAGAACATGCCGATCTCGCGACGCTCCTGGCCTCTGTCCCAGCGAAGGACGCCGACGAATGCGGGTTGGCGGACATCACCTCCCACGCGTTCGTGTTGCGGCGCGGGAATCACGTCGTCGCGGCGGCTGGTTATCGACGCTGGCCGGGGGATGCGGCCCACATGTGCGTACTTACCACGCCAAACCAACGTGGGCGCGGGCTGGCGCGTGCCGTTGCGTCGGCGGCAGTCGCCGACAGCTTGGTGAACCATCTTCTGCCGCAGTGGCGGGCTCGACCTGAGCCGTCGCGCCGAGTGGCGCGGGCGCTGGGATTTCGTCAGCTCGGCGCTCAGCTGAGCCTGCGGATCGGAGCCTGAGCCAAGCCCTCGGCTCGCCCAGCTGAGCCCGGCCCGTACGGTGCGTGGCCCCCGTCGGCGAGCAGTGACCTGCGATTGAAGGTCTCGCGACGCCGCGAGCTGAAATGACGTCGCAAAGCCTCAACCGAGAGTTCAACGATACGATTCATGGACATGGCACAGCGCACGCGCACCGTCTCCGGAGACTTCGACCTGACGATGGACGAGTTGCGCGTCGTGGCCCGCTACGTGGTCCGGCACGCGGAGGACGTCCTGCCGGTCTTCGAGCGGGCCGTTCCCGATGATCCGCGCCCCCGCGCGGCCATCGACGCCGCCTGGGTGTTCATCAACGGCGCCAGTAGGACCCGACTGCAGCGCGTCGTCTCCCTCGATGCCCATCGAGCCGCCCGGTCCGCCCCCTCCGAGGCCGCACGGCTGGCCGCCCGATCCGCCGGCGACGCCGCGTCGGCCGCATACCTGCATCCCATTGCCAGGGCCAGCCAGGTCGGCCACATCCTGCGGGCACCCGCATGCGCTGCGCGCATCGCCGAGATCGAGGCGGGCGGTGACCCCGCGGTCGGGGACGCCATCGTGGAACGGTCGCTGCAGCGCGCGACTCCGGAACTCGTCGACGTTCTACGCCGCTACCCGCTCGCCGCAAGCGGCGGCAATCGTGTCGCCCAGCTGATGAGCACGCTGGACCGTGCCCTGCGACAGGCGGCTGACCGGCGGAAGTTCATCTCATGATCCTCCCGAAGGTCCGGGACCCTCGCTTCGTCACGATCCGCCGCGGGGGGACTCTCACCGACGCCGACCACCGTCTCCTTGCGCTATGGGCTGCCTCGTGTGCCGAGCACGTCCTTGACCTCTTCGAGTCGGCCAGGCCCGGGGACCTACGACCACGTCACGCGATCGAGCATGCCCGGGCCTGGGTCCGTGGCGAGGTCAAGATGATGCAGGCTCGCGCCGCGGGCGGTCATGCGATGGGAGCGGCCCGAGACCTGCGTGGTGCAGCACGCTACGCCGCGTACGCCGCCGGCCAGGCCGCGGTCGTCGCCCACGTCGCCGCACACGAGCTCGGCGCCGCCGCCTACGCGATCAAGGCGGCACGGGCGGCGGCACCGGAAGGTCTGAGCGAGGCCGCAGGGCGAATCGAGTGCCAGTGGCAGCGCGATCAGCTCCCGGCGGCGATCCGCGAGCTCGTACTTGATGACCAGAGGCTGCGCAACGACATCTGCTGGTCGGTGTTTCACTGCTGACACTGAGCCGTCGAGTTCCGCTCTGCGAAGCAAGCCCATACCTGAGTAAGGGCCCTGGACCTGCCCGATGGTTCCCCGCTGATGGTATTGACCGGTCGTCGGCGCGTCCCGAAGCGACTGCGCGATGCCGGCGGGGCGTCGGCGATACTTTGGGGCGTGGAGTACGTGTCCAGAGTGCCGCGGCCGCCGCTGGACGAGTTGATCGACGACCTTTACTACCTGGAGGGTGCGTCGCCGTACGCCCGGTTGACGTTGCCGCCGATGCCGGCGGCGTTGCTCATCGTCAACCTCGGGGCGCCGTTCCGCATCCGCGCCGGCACCGACATCGAGCCAGCCGAGTACGCCGACGGCTGCGTGGTCACCACGCCCACCCGCGCGTTGGAGTTCGGCTACCCACTCCGGACCCGGTCCGTCGGCGTGCACTTCAAGCCGTGGGGGCTGGCGCCCTTCCTGCCGATGCCCGCAACCGAGCTGTGTGACCGGCCGGTGACGGTGGAGCAGGTGTGGGGCCGGCCCGCCGTTGCTGAGCTACGAGACCGGCTGGCCACGGCGGACGGACCGCACGAGATGCTGACGCTGCTCGAGGATGTGCTGACACGACGGCTGTGCGAGACCACCGGCTTGGGGCTGGTCCGCCATACGAGCAGGGTCATCGCGGCGGCCAGCGGGGCGGTGGCGATCGGCGACCTGAGGGTGGCAGCCGGTGTCAGCAGCACTCATCTGACACAGCGGTTCAAGAAGGTCATCGGCGTCACGCCGAAGCGGCTGGCCCGCACCTACCGCTTCGCCGCCACCGTGTTCTCGATCAACCCCGCCGGGCCGATCGACTGGGGCGACCTCGCCGGTCGCGCAGGCTACTTCGACCAGGCCCACTTCGGCCACGAGTTCCGGGCGTTCACCGGGCTCACCCCGACCCGGTACGTAGAAGTCCGGCGGCAGTTCCTACGCGAACACCCCGGCCATGTGCTGGACAGCTGGCCGCTGCCGGCCGATTGATTTCTTACAAGAGCGACAGCTCACGACAGGCCAGTATGGGGGCATCCCAAAGCAGAGGAGAGCCCGATGGGCAAGGTGGTCATGTACAGCTCGGTGTCGGTGGACGGCTTCATCGCGGACGAGAATGACCAGCCCGGACCGCTGTTCGACTGGTTGTCCAGCGGTGACGTCCCGTTGGACGAGAGCGGCGGACTGAAGGTGTCGCAGGCGTCCTACGACTACACCCGGGCGTACTGGGACCAGATCGGGGCGACAATCGTCGGCCGTCACGTCTTCGACATGACGGACGGCTGGGACGGGAAGCCTCCGGGCGGGATCGACCACGTGGTCGTCGTGACGCACCGGCCGAAGCCCGAAGGCTGGGATCCCGAGGCGCCGTTCCACTTCGTCGACGGCGTCGAGGCAGCCGTGGCCAAGGCGCAGGAGCTCGCGGGTGACCGCATAGTAGAGGTCGCCGCCGGCGACGTCGGTGGCCAGGTGCTTGCCGCAGGCCTGATCGACGAGGTGCGCATGGACGTCGTACCCGTCGTGTTCGGGTCCGGCAAGCGCTACTTCGGGTCGGTCCACGCGCAGCACCTGTTGGCGGATCCGGACGTGGTGATTCAAAGCAACCGGGTGCTTCACCTGCGCTACCGCGTGCGCCGTCAACCGATCTGAGCGGGCACGCCACGCACGGAAGGCCACCGCGAACGGTGACACCGTTTGCCGCTGTTCCCGACCTACCGGATGTCGAGACGCGGGCACCGTGGCGTCAAGCGACGCAGAACTCGTTGCCCTCGGGGTCCTGCATGACGACGTGACCGAGCACGTCGCCGTACCACTCCTCGCGGATGACCGTCGCGCCGGCGGCAACCAACTCGGGGACTTTCTGCCGGATCAGGCGGGCGCGCTCGACCATGTCCCAGGGGCCTGGACCGGCTACCCGAACATCGATATGCAGGCGGTTCTTGCTGGACTTGCCCTCAGGCACCTTCAGGAAACTGATGGCGGGGCCCCGGCCATCCGGGTCGACGATTGACGCGCTGTCGGGCTCCTCGAAGCCAGGTTCCTTCACATAGCCGAGGGCGAGCGCCCAGAAAGCAGCGATCCGCTGCGGATCGTAGGCATCACATCCCAAGGTCCAAAAAGTGGCCATGGCGCCAACTTACGGGGGGCCCGCTGTCATCGGCACGACCGGACGCTGATCGGGCGCGGTCAGCGGCATGATCGGCGCCCATCTTGGTCGCCCGTCTCAGCTCGGTCGCCCACCGAACCGCCACTGATGCACCTCAATTCCGGCGTATCGATCAGCGGAGAGGACCTCCCGCGCGCTGTCTCCGTCGGGCGCTTCCAGCAGAACTGCGGCCCCGAGCACCAAGGAACCGTCATCGGACAGGAGCGGACCACTGGCAATCAGCTCGTCGCGGAGCGGTAGTTCGGTGGCGTCCGCTGCTGGTTCCAAGGTGAACCCGAGGACGAGGTAGCGGTTGTGGTCAGGCCGGCCACCACTGAAGTCCCACATCGTGCGACCCAGGGAGTTGTGCCACCGTCGCAGCAGCACGTCGCGGTAGGCGCCAGCCTGGTAACCGGGCTCCTCGAAGGCAAAGGCGCGGGCAGCGGTGGAATCTGGCAGATCGAGAATGTGTACGCTGCCGGTCAGAGTTCCGTCGCTGGTGAAGGTGGGGCCGCGGGCGATCATCGTCGCGGCGAACTGATCCATGTACGACCAATGCTGCTCCACCATCTGGCTCCGCAGCGTCGTCGAACCGGGGCGATCGCGGTGGTAGCAGAAGAACTCCATGGGTCGAGCGTTGCTGAGGCTCCTGACGGGCGCAATGGGATTGCTTGCAGCGCCAGGCTCGCTCGCTCATCGGCACGACAGCGCACTGCGCGGGCAGGGACCAACGCGCGGACAGTGGTCTGGACGGCTGGGTAGCCGGTCGTGAGTTCCGAGTCGGGCATTTGGATGAACTCGTCGCCTGGCACGAGTTGCAGACGGAGCGCGGCATGAGCGGACCTACAAGAGACGGCGACAGACTCGTCGTGCCGTTCAGCGGTCATGAGCTTCCTGGTCGCGGGGCCGATCCGGTGGGAGCGGTACCAACGGGGCGACAATCTAGACCGTTCGATCGCTACACTCCCGGACAAGGTTCGGAACCGCACACGAAACCCGATGCGCTGAATCAGAATCGGATGGAGATGCCATTGACCCGCGACAAGGCCGCACCCCCCGGAATCGACCCCACCGTTCCCAGCGTGGCCCGGGTCTACGACTACTTCCTGGGCGGTAAGGACAACTTCGAGGTCGACCGGAAGGTCGCCGAGCAGGCCCTGCGGATCACTCCGGACGGGCCGGCCGCCGGCCAGGCGAACCGGGCCTTCCTGCGCCGGGTGATCCGTTACCTCGTGACCGAGGCCGACATCGATCAGTTCCTCGACGTCGGGTCAGGACTGCCCACACAGGGCAACGTGCACGAGGTCGCCTCCGAGCACAACCCGAGCGCTCGGGTGGTGTACGTGGACAACGACCCGATCGTCCTGACGCACGGACGAGCCCTGCTCTCCACGGAGGGCACGGCGACGGTGATCCAGGCCGACATCCGGCGACCGCAGGAGATCCTCGGCGATCCGGATGTCCGTCGATTCCTCGACTTCGACCGGCCGATCGGGTTGTTGCTCTTCGCGATCCTGCACCACCTCGGCGACGACGAGGGGCCACGAGCGGTGTCGGCAGAGCTGATCGACGCGCTGCCGTCGGGCAGTTACGTGGCGATCTCGCACTTCCGTGATCCGGGTGACCGGGACCCGGAAGGCTCCCGTAAGGCCCGTGAGGTCGAGCGGGTCTTCAACGAGTCGCTGGGCACCGGCCGCTGGCGTACCGACGACGAGATCCTCTCCTTCGCCGATGGGCTGACGCTGCTGGAGCCGGGGCTGGTGCCGCTGGCCGAGTGGCGTCCGGATCCGGGCATGCCCGCGCCGAAGCAGACCGACACCTACCACACCTTCGTCGGACTACTTGCCCGCAAACCGTAGGCCGTTGCGACGTAGCCGCCGGTCGTTGCCGCGATCCGCTGCCGGGCGCAGCGAGGCCGATGCCCGACAGTGAACGCGTGTACCCAGCCCTTCCGGTAACGCTTGCCCACACCGTCGGTGGGCAGCGCGAACTCGGTCGCTGTCACGCCACGTCCTCATTCCTCGTCTGCTGGTGCACGGAGGCGAAAAGCGCGTTGACCGCCTGCTCGTCGAGGCCGGCCGCGTAGGCGCGGCGCAGCCAAGTGTCCATCGACATCACGCGGGACGGATTCGAGTGGGCGCTGGCGCGAGCCTGCCTGAGTCACTACGACCGAGACCTGCACGGCGACAAAGCGACCTGGTCACGGCAACTCAAAAGCAGCCCGGTCCGAGTGCAGTGGGATCCGGAACGATCGCTGCAGCTGAAGGCGCTGCCGTACCGGTCGCTGCAGGTTGGCCTCGCCACCGTTCAGCGCGTGAGGGACCTACTGCGCGTCGGCGACGAACAGGCGGCAGCGGCTCACCTGCCCGTCGAACATGCTTACCCGCTGCCGGCTCAGATCGCCGCCGGCCTCGATGCCGGCCCGGACGTCACCTTCGACGAAGTGCCCGAGCAACAGCACGGACCGTAACGCGGCCGGAGTCGCGGCGCCGAGGCTCCAGCGGGGTGCTGGGGCCTCGGCGCCCTTCGCCTTGCTCGACTCAGCGGGAACGCTACAGCCTGCGGGTGTTCAGCCGCTGGAGCGATCCAGGTCGATCAGGCCTGCAGGTGTACGCGGCGGCGCCGTGCGACGAGCGCCAGCGCGATGCCGGCCGCGACGGCGACCGCACCCGCGACGGCGAACAGCATGGTGTTGTCACCGGTGACCGGCAGGCCCGGGCCGGCGCTCGGCGACGCCGACGGCGCAACGCTGCTCGCCGACGGTGAGGCGCTCGGTGAGGCGCTCGGCGAGCTCACGGGGACCTTCTTCGCCGGTACGTAGATCTGCGGCTCGTCGCTGTCGTCGGCGATGACCAGCGCCGGAGTGTGGTCGTACTCGCCGTTCTCGCCGGCCAGGATCTTCCAGCCTGCCGGGGCGGTGAAGGTCAGCAGGACCTCGCCGGCTGGGAGCTGGGCGAGACGGAACAGGCCCCGGGCGTCCGTGGTGGCCTCGGCGTACTTCGTCTTGCCGTCGGCACTGGTGGCGACGACCTTGACACCCTCGACGCCGGGAGTCTGGGGCGTCCACCCGGCGTCATAGGACTCACCCTGGAAGACGTAACCGCCAAGATCGTCGAAGGCGCCCGCCACCATCAGCCGCACGCTGGTGATGTTGTCGGCGTCGTTGGCCTCGCCGTTGTCGGCGGCAAGCTCGAAGGCGACGTATCCGTAGCCGCGCTGCCACGCCACGTGGTTGGTCTTGCCGGTGAGCTGAACGGTCTTCGTGGCGCCGGCGGCGAGGTCGAAGCCGGTCGACAGCTCACCGTAGACGACGTCGTCGACGCCCTCGCTGTCGCCGCCGGTGTAGTGCACGCGTTTGGCGTCGACGGAACTCTTGTTCTTCACTGTGACCGTGATGGTGAAGGTCTCACCCTCGGCGTAGTTGGCCTTGTCGGCGGCGGAGGTCACCGCGATATCCGGCTTGGGGTCGGCGGCCAGGGCGGCCGTTGCCGGAAGGGCGGCCACGAGCACGCCCGCGAGGGCGGCGGCGGCAAGTGCGCGCATGGAGGTCTCCGTAATGGGGGGCGGGAATCAGCGCGATGCTAGCGGCTGGGTGGGTCGCACCGCTGTCCCCCGAGCGAGAGCGTGATCGGAAGGTATCCGATCACGGTTGGCTTCAGCGCGAGGGCCTGGCCAGCGACGAGCGCAAAAAGCTCGCGGCGCTGACGCCGCTCGCGGTGGACGCCGCCATGACGTCGCGCTCGGCAAGATCGCTACAACCCAGAGTCGAGCGGAAGTTCGAAGTGGATGGTCTCGAAGCGAGAGTCCTGCTCGTCGACGTCGCCCCGGGCGTCGTGAACCTCGACGACCGGCATCGACCGCCAGAACGCCTCCGCACCGGGAACGCGCGCGTTGGTGTGCAGGTAGATGGTGCGGTAACCGCCGTCTCGGCGGACAAAGTCCAGGGCTGCCGCGACGAGGCGGCGGGCCAGGCCGCGGCGACGGTGCCCGGGCAGCGTCGCCACCCGCAGCAGCTGGGCGACCCGGGGACGGTCGGCGTATCGGGCGGCCAGCCACTCCGCGTGCGGAGGGCTGTTCGGCCCGCCGATGCGGATCGCCGCGGTGGCCACCACCGTCCCGGGGCCGGCGTCGGGGTTGGGCGGTGTGGCGGCGACGAACATGGCTTGTCGATCGCTGTCGACGTACGTTTCCGACATCCGGTCCAGATCCCAGTGCCACTGCGGGGTGTAGCCGTACCCGAGGTCGCGCTCGGCGACGTCGAGCACCACGGCGCGGGCCGCTCGCAGGTCCTCCGGCGTTGTCGCACGCCGGATGACGTACCGGTTGATGGTCGTGTCAGTCGTCATGCGAACCTCCGGTCGGGTGGCAGTCGATCAGCGCTCGGGTCAGTGGGTGCGCGGCCTGCTCGCGCAGGGTCGGTGCGGGTAGGTCCTCGACGATCCGACCGGCGTCGAGCACCGCGATGCGGTGGCAGAGCGCCTCCAGCACGTGCAGGTCATGCGAGATGACCAGGGCAGCCATGTCGTGTTCGCGGACCAGGTCGCCGAGCAGGTCGAGGACGCCTTGGCGCAGCGGAGCGTCGAGCGCGGTGACCGGCTCGTCCGCGACCAGCAGCCGCGGGCGCAGCGCCAGCGCGCGGGCGATCGCCACCCGCTGGCACTGCCCGGTGCTGAGCTGTCCGGGCCGGCGACTTCCGAGCCCGGCCACGCCAACGCGGTTCAACAGCTCGTCCGCGCGCGCCCGCCGCTGCGCGCGGCTGCCGACCCGGTGGGCGTCGAGCGGGTCGGCGACCAGTTCCCGCGCGGTACGCCACGGGTTCAGCGAGCCGCGCGGATCCTGCGGTACGACCTGCACCGAGCGGCGCAGCGCCCGCCAGCCCGCCTCCGCGGGGGTCCGCCCGTTGATGCGCAGGTCACCGCCGTCGGGCCGCTCCAGGCCGACGAGGCAGCGCAGCAGGGTCGTCTTGCCGGCGCCGCTGCGGCCGGCGATCCCCACCACCTCGCCGTCGGTCACGTCAAGGTCGACACCGTCCAGCACGGCTCCGGTGCCGCGGTACCGCTTGCGCAGCCCGCGCACGGACAGCACCGCCGCGCTCGAATCGTCGCGCGGCGCCGGCGGCGCTGCCGAGCGCGGGCGCCGGCCGTCGACCAGGCTGCGGGTCACCTCATGGCAGGGCTGCACGAGGACTTCGAGGGCGGGGCCCGTCTCCACCACCCGCCCGTCGTGCAGCACGGTGACGTCGTCGGCGAGTCCGGCGGCCAGCGCCACGTCGTGGGTCACCAGGACAACCGCCGTCCCGCCGTCGGCCACCTGGCGCAGTGTCGCCGCGAGCGCGGCGCGGGCGACGCCGTCCAGGGCGGTGCTCGGCTCGTCCGCCAGCAGGACCGCTGGACGCGGGGCGACCGCCAGCCCGACGCCGAGGCGCTGCGCCATCCCACCGGACAGCTGGAAACAGTACCGGGACGCCACCGTCGCCGAATCGGCGAAGCCGGCCCGACGCAGCATCCCATCAACCCGCCTCGGGGAGGCGTCGCCACCGGTGAGCCGGTCCGCCTCCCGAACCAAGGACGCGACCCGACGCAGCGGCGTGAGCGCCTGCGCCGGATCCTGCGCGATCAGGCCGACGTGCCGGCCGCGTACCCGCCGCCACGCGCCGGGGGCGGACAGGTCGATCGCACGCTCCCCAGCGCCCAGCATGAGCCGGCGCGCCGACACCAGCCCCGGCGCCGGCACCATGCCGATCAGGGCGTGCAACAGCGTGGTCTTGCCCGAGCCGCTCGCCCCCAGCACCACGTGCACTCGCCCGGTGGGCAGATCCAGGTCGATCCCGTCCAGCACCACCTGCTGGCCGTAGATCACGGTGAGCCCGCGGACCGACATCGCGGAGGCCGTCATTCGGCCACCGTCTGACCGGCGCGGTCCAGCACGTCCCGCAGCCCCTCCCCCACGCAGGTCAGTCCAAGAACGGTGACCAGCACCGCCGCGCCGGGCACGAGCACCAGGTGCGGCGCCGACCACAGCGCGGCCCGACCCTCCTGCAACATCGCTCCCCACTCCGCGCTGGGCGGCTGCGCGCCCAGCCCGAGGAAACTCAACCCGGCCACCACTCCGATCAACTGCGCCGCCTCCACCGCGGCCAGCACCAGCACCGGCCCGCGCAGCCGCGGCCACACCTCGTAGCGCAGCAGCCGCCACCGGCCGGCGCCCAGCGCCCGCGCGGTCACCGCCGACGGCTCTGCCAGTGCGGCGCGCACCAACGATCGGGACAGCCGGGCAAAGGGTGCCCACAGCACGATCAGCACCCCGGCGATGGCGGTGACCAGTGACGGCCCCCACAGCCCGACCAGCGCCAACGCCACCACCATCACGGGGAACGCGACAAGCAGGTCGAACACGTGCCGCGCCGCCCGGTCCACAAGGTAGCCGAGCGATGCGGCGAGGGCCCCCAACATCGTGCCCACCGATACGACGAGCGCGAGTGCCGCGGCCGTCGCCAGCAGCGTGATCCGGCCACCGTGCAGTACCCGGGCAGCCAGGTCACGGCCGAATCGGTCCGTGCCCAACCAGTGCTCGGCACTCGGACCGGCCAGAGCCGGACCGACGCCCTGCGCTGCGGGGTCGTACCGGGAGATCAGCGGGGCCGCCGCGGCGAGCAGCACCATGACGCCGACCAGCACCACCCCAATGGTGAACAGGCCGTATCCGGTTCCCCACCGCGACAGCCGCCGCAGGCTCCGGCTGAACCCCGTCGCCGCGGTCATTCCGTCGCCTCCGCCCGCTGCTCGACCCGCGGGTCCAACGCATGCTGCAGCACATCGACCGCCCGGTTGACCAGCACCACGACGACGACCACCAGCAGCAGGTACGCCTGCACGACCGGATAGTCCTTGGCCGCGATGGCCGCCACCGCATAGCCGGACACGCCGGGCCAGGAGAAGATCACCTCGGTGATGACCGTTCCCGCCACCAGGCTCGACAGGGTCAGCCCAGCCAGGGTCAGCAGCGGGGTGAACGCCGGCCGCATCACATGCCGAAACGTCACCCGGGCCGGTGAGGCGCCGCGCGCCATGGCGGCAAGCGCGTACGGCTGTCCGTGCTCGCTGATCAGCGACGCGCGCAGCAGCCGGGCCAGCAGCGGCATCGCGCCCACCCCGAGCACCACCGCCGGCAGCCACAGCCGCCGCCAGGTCGCCTCGCCGGCGACCGGGTAGCCGAACCAGTCGGCGGCATAGCGCAGCGCCAGACTGCCCAGCAGGAACGTCGGCACCGCCGTCGCGGCCAGCGACAGCAGCCGCAGCAGATGATCGGCGAGGCCACCCGGGCGGCGGGCGGACAGTAGGCCGACCCCCCAGGCGCCGGCGAGCGCGACCAGGAACCCGGCGCCGCCGAGCGCGGCGCTGGCCGGTAGCCGCTCGACCAGCTCGTCGGCGACCGGCCGCCCGGTGCGGTACGACGTACCCAGGTCCAGCCGCACCACCCGGTCCAACCAGCGCACGTACTGTTCGGGCACGCTGCGGTTCAGGCCCAGCTCCTCGGCGCGCCGGGCCCGCGCGGCAGCCTCCTCCTCGGGTGTGAGCAGCGCGCTGGCCCCGGACTCGCCGAACTCGACGTCGACCGCGTCGCCGGGCGCCGCCCGGACCAGAGCGAACACCAGCACCGAGGCGACCAGCAGCAGTCCGGCCGCGGTGACGCCGCCGCGCGCGAAGACCACCGCCACCCGAGCCCAACCGCCCCCCGCGCCCGGCCGGTCGCCAGCCAGCTCCGCCACCGGCGGGGGCAAGACCTTCGCCACCGTCTGCTGGTCAGCCAAGAGTCATCTTCGGCTGGACGATGTTCTCGTACTGCAGCGGATGCGCCACGAATCCGGTAACGGTGTCGGCGATGCCGGTCGCCAGCACCCGCGGGTGCACCGGAATCGACGGTGCCAACTCCGCCACGAGCTTGTTCAGTTCGTACACCGCAGCCGTCCGCTGTGCTTCATCGGCGGCCCCGGCCGCCTGCGCCAGCAGGCCCGGGATCCGCGCGTCGGTGTACCGGCCGTGGTTGGCCGCGCCATCCGGTCCGATCTGCGCGGCGATCAACTTCGGCGTGTCACCGAGCGTGGTCCACGCTTGGGTCACCGCGTCCCAGTCCCCGGTCTCGATCGACTGGTTGATCAGCGAACTCTCCACATTGCGGACCTGTACGTCGATGCCGAGCCGGCCCCACTGCGCCTGCAACACCTCACCGGTGGCCGCCTCGGCGCCGAACGTGAGCAGCCGCACGGTCAGCGGTTTGCCACTCTTGGCCCGTTTTCCGTCCGCGCCGAGGGTCCAGCCGGCCTCGTCGAGGAGCCGCTCGGCGGTCGCCTTGTCGAACCGCGTGTACCCCTGGTTCGCGGCGTCCGGGAACGCAGGGTTGGACGCCAGCCAGCTCGGCGCCGGCACGCTCAACCCGTTGGTGGCCAGGTTGACCACCTCTTGCCGGTCCACGCCCCACGCCAACGCTCGGCGTACCCGCTGGTCGGCCAGTGCCGGCGCGGCGGCCGAGGACGGGTTGAGGTAGACGGTGACGGTGTTGGCCGCCGGCTTCGCCACCAGCGACATGTCGGGTGCCGCCGCCAGCTCCTTGGCGCGGTCGGTGGGCAGGTCCTGCACGATCTCGGCCTGGCCGGACAGCGCGATCTGCGCCCGGGCCTGCGGGTCGGCTACCTTGCGCACCGCTACCTTCGCCAGACCCGGGGTGCCGCCCCACCAGCGGTCGTTGCGTTCGAGGACCATCTGCCGGTCCGACTCGAACCCGGTGATCCGGTACGGGCCGGTCAGGTCCGCTGTCGCGAGGTCGGTGCCGGAAGAGCCTGCCGGGTAGCTGGCAGCGTTGTGGACGACCAGCTGGTAGTGGGCCAGCGCGTACGGCAGGCTGTAGGCGGGTTCCTTCGTGGTGAACGTGACCGTCCGCTCGTCACTCGCGGCCACCGTCACGTCTTTGAGCAGCCCGGCGGCGAGGGTGTTCTCGGCGCGGGCCCGCTCCATCGAGGCCACCACCGCCGCGGCGTTCACCGCGCCGCCCTTCCAGAACGTCACGTCCGGTCGCAGCCTCGCCGTCCACACCGTCGGCGAGGTGGCCTCGACCTTCTCGGCCAGCTCAGGCGCCACGCTGCCGTCGGCCTGGATCCGCATCAGCCCCTCCGCGGCCCCGACCGAACGCAGGTACGACGCGCTCAGCTCCGCCATCGGATCCACGCTCGCGGCCAGGGCGCTGGTCACCACCCGCACCGTCCCGGAACCGGCCCCGTCGGCCGCGTCGCCGCCGCTGTCGCCACACCCGGCCAGCAGCAGCGCCGCGGCCACCGCCGCCGCGCCGACCCTCGTGTTCACACCCGTCACCTGACGACTCCTCGCCCACATCCGATCTCAGCGAGAGAGGTATACCATCAGTTGGCAAGCGTTTTCAATTTCAGTAACGGTGGATCGCGCACGGTGGACCGGGCTGGGTTGTCGCGGTTGATTCGGCCACGAGCCCGGCGAGCTGGCACCCACCTCGGATCCGGTCACCCGCCGTCTACCGGGCGGCGGCGAACAGGTGCTGACCGAGCGCGGCCAGCGGGATGCGTGTTGATCTTTGGGGGTCGCTCGGCCGGTTGGCGATCCAGATCAGCGCATCTGGCCATGCAGTTCGGCGTTTCGCGCTCGGGATGCGGTCTTATGGGCATGCGTCGTCGCGGGGTCGTGCCGGTTGTGTTGTAGTGGGCGTCGTGGATGCTGCGGAGTTGGCCGACCGGTTCGGGCTCGGCCGGGCCCGGGAGCTGTCCGACGGGCCGGTCGCTCAGGGCCGGCAGGGCGAGGTGTGGCGGCTTGAGACGGTGGACGGCCGGTGGGCGGTGAAGGTGCCGTTCCACGAGTCTGGCGAGGACCGAGTGCGGGCGTCGACCCAGTTCCAGGAGGCGGCGTGCGCCGCTGGCGTACCGGCACCGGCGGTGCGACGCGCCACCGACGGGCGTATCCTGGCCCGCGTTGGTGGCCGGCAGGTGCGGGTGTACGAGTGGGTCGATCTCGAAGCACCCGATCCGGGTATGGACCCGGTCCTGGTGGGCGCCGCGGTGGCCGCGATCCACCGGGTGTTGGTCCCTGCCGGTGGTCAAGTGGACCCGTGGTACACCGCACCGGTGGGCGCCCCCGCCTGGGACAGGCTGGTCGAGCGGCTGCGCGAGGCCGGGGCGCCGTTCGCCGGCCGGCTGGCGGCACTACGCGACGAACTGGTCGCGTTGGAGTCGTGGCTGGAGCAGCCGGTGACGTTGCGGACGTGTCACCGCGACCTGTGGGCCGACAACATCCTGCGGACGGCCCAGGGCGGGGTGTGCGTGATCGACTGGGAGAACAGCGGACCGGCCGACCCGGGTCAGGAACTCGCCTGTGTGTTGTTCGAGTTCGGCCGGTCAGATCCAGGCCGGGCACGCGCGCTGATGTCGGCGTACGCGGCGGGCAGCGGTCCGGCGACGGTCGCCCGCCGCGGCGATTTCTCGATGCTCATCGCGCAACTGGGCCACATCGCCGAGATCGCCGCCACGGACTGGCTGGAGCCGAATGTGCGTAACCCGGATCGGGCCGGCGCCGCGGCGTGGATCGGCGAGGTGCTCGACGAACCGCACACCCGCGAGGTGCTCGGCGCACTCCTGCACGCGGTTTCCGGCACTACCCCACCCGGGCATCCCGGTCCGTAGCACGCCGGCATGACGACCTGGATGGAAGTGTCCTCCTGGTAGACCACATCAAAGCCGTCGCGCCGGCGTCCACCAACTCGGGCACCTTCTGCCGGATCAGTCGTGCGCGCTCGGCCATGCCTGAGGGGCCCGGGCCCGCCACCCGGACGTCAACATGCATCCGATTCTTGGCGGACTTGCCCTCGGGGGCACATGGAAAGAAAAGTACATCTTGCCCGATTTGGTCAGGGCAGCCTTCGGAAACCAAGTACCGAGCGGTCTTGGTCTCGGAGCGGCCTATGGCGGCGGAAGAGCCTGCTTTAGGGTGAAGCCATGAAGTCGATCAAGAAGTTCCAGGTCACTTTCGACTGCAAGGAGCCTGGGCGCGTCGCGCGATTCTGGTGCGAGGTGTTGGGGTACGTCTTGTCGCCACCACCGAAGGGGTTTGCCAGCTGGGAGGACTACAACCTCGCCCTGCCGTCCGAGCAGCGGGACGCATGGTCGGCCTGCATCGACCCCACCGGCGTCGGCCCGCGACTGTTCTTTCAGCGCGTCCCAGAAGGCAAAGTCGTAAAAAATCGGCTGCATCTCGATGTGCGGACCGGCGCCGGGCTCGTGGGCGCCGAGCGTCTGGCCGTACTTGAGGCCGAAGGCGCACGGCTGATCGCGCTCGGCGCGACACCTGTGCTGCTGCAGCATGCCGATGAGGAAAACGAGTCGTGCTACACGCTGCAGGACATCGAAGGCAACGAGTTCTGCCTCGACTGAGCGCCGCACATGCCGGCTTCGCAGTCAACCGGTGTAGTTCGCCATCGCGAGATCCGGGTGCGGAATCCGACAATCTCCGGTCCGGCAAGCGATTTCAGGGATTGTTGAATCGAGGAAGCCCGAGGATCAGGCGACGCAGAATTCGTTGAGCCTTTTTCATCGTGATCAAGGGCTCTTGAGCAGGCACGTGGCAGGCGGGGTTCGGTGAACAGCATCGGGCCGGTGACCAGGTCGGGCTCCTCGATCGGCAGGATGATGAGCAGCACCTGTATCTCGTCGGCGCGCAGCTTGGCCAGTGCCTCGTCGAACTGGACCTCCCGGGCCTGGATCTCGCTGTCGGGGCAGCGGCGCCGGAACGCCGCGGCGACGCGGAGGATGACCTGGCGCAGGCCGGGACGGATGAGGGAAACTGTCTCGATGCCTGCTGAGTACGTCCAGAGTGACCAGTTCCGTGGTGCCCGCATCCACCTATGCGACCTTGCCGGCCTTGAGATTCGCGATTGCGAGGTCGGCGGCCTGAAGATCGTGGACTGCTATGGGGGCGACGTCTACCTCGGTGGCGACTTCGAGCGTCTGGTTGTTAACGACGTCGACGTGACTGCCTACGTCGAGGCCGAGCTCGACCGGCAGCATCCCACGCGGGTGTTGGCGCGTGACGCCGCGTCCTCCGTCGACTACCGGGCTGCTTGGGATGCCATCGAGACGCAATGGGAGGCGACGCTCGACCGCGCCAGGCACCTGCCCGAGGCCAAGCTGCACGAGCAGGTCAACGGCGAGTGGTCGTTCGTCGAGACCCAACGGCACCTGCTGATGGCCGGCGATGCCTGGCTTGGTAATGCCGTGCTCGAGGAGGATGCGCCGTACCACCCGTTGGGCCTTCCTCACGGCGGGATGCCGCCCGACGCAGCGGCGAAGCTCGGGCTCACCCTCGAAGCCACCCCGACGCTCGACGAGGTACTCGCACCGCGGCTCGCTCGCATGGCCACGATGCGGCGTGTCGTCGACGGGCTCACCGAGGCCGAGCTCGATCGGGTGTGTGGTCGCAAGCCGGCGGACCCATATCCCGACCGGGAGTACGTCGTGCGCCGCTGCCTCAAGGTGGTGCTCAAGGAAGAGGCCGAGCATCACCGTTATGCGGTACGCGACCTCGCCGTACTCGAGGCCGGTGGCTGAACCGGGTGAAGGCGCCCGCCGAGCAGGAGCGCAGACCGGTCGGGCGACTTCCAGCCGCAGTGCGTGCTGCTACACCCGGGCTCCTCTACTCCCGTCCCAGGCAGTGGACTACTCGTTGTCTTCTTGCTGCTGGCTCCTCGGAGGTATCTTCTGGTTCGATCTCGAGCCGGCCTCCAGGACCATGATGGACCTGGCTGCGAGGCCCAGCTGATTCACCCTGGGGCGCTCCGCATGACAGCGGCACTCTTCCGATACCTGTCGTCGTCCTGCTCACGCGGACCGCCCCTGGGTGGCGTGGTGGGCCGGCGACCCAACTGATCGGCGGCTTGAGAAGACGTATGCCTCCCGCCGGACCGTACCGATGCAGGCTGGCGGTTATCCGCAAGCGGTGCCTACGTCCGCTGGTATACGGTCCCTGAGGTGGTCATGAGCGCGCAGGACGTTGTGGGCGTAATCGAGTCAGACCCGGGAGCAATGAGAGTCCTTCGGGCTACGGCTGACCTTGGATTACCAGACTGGTGGATCGGTGCCGGCTTCGTACGCAACCGCATCTGGGACGCGATCAGCAATCTCCCGGCCTCGCCGGAGCGCGACGTGGATGTCGCCTACTTCGACCCGGAGAAGCTGGACCCGAGCGAGGACGCACGCGCCGAAGCCAAAGCCATGGTGGCCCTGCCTGGGGTGCCGTGGGAGATTCGTAATCAAGCACGGATGCATCTGTGCAATGGCGATGAGCCCTACACGTCCGCTCTAGACGCGATATCGCGCTGGCCCGAAACGGCAACGTGCGTCGCGGTTACTCTGCGGGGTGACTCTGTTCGCCTCGTGTCCTCCCATGGGCTGGCTGACCTTGTGGGGATGGTTGTCCGTCCCTCTCCAGCCTTCAACAACGCGGTTGGCCGCGCGAAGGTACAGCGCCGCGTGGAGGTCAAGGGATGGCTCGACCGGTGGGCCGGACTGCGGCTGGAGATCTAGCGCTCACGCCAAAGCGGAGGAAGGGCAGCCCCGACAGGACGTCCTCCGTGTCGGCGGCGTCAGGCGATCAACTCGCCCCGGACACCGCGATGCCGCCGGCATTCGAGACGATCACCGCTCCGCAAGCCCGAGGACGGCCGGTATGCCCGCCAACAAGAAGCGCCCGTCCCTCCGGGGACGGGCGCTTCGGGTACGCGTTCAGCCGCGCTCGGCGACCTGGGTGACGAACGCCCGCCAGGCGGCCGGAGAGAAGACCAGCGCCGGCCCGGTCGGGTCCTTGGAGTCCCGCACGCCCACAACGCCAGGCAGGTTCCCGGCGACCTCGACACACGCCCCGCCGTTGTTGCCGCTCTTCGTGCTCTTGCGCCACTGGGCGCCGGTCAGGTCCATGAGCTTGCCGCTTCCCTCAGCAGGTCTAGGGACTGCGACCGCGAGAGAGCTTCCCCGCGGATGCGTTCCCACCGTCGACTCAGCGTAGCAATTTCGGCCGCGCCCTCGATTATTTGCGCTTGGGCCTGACCGTCCACATGGGCGACCGTCGCCCCGTTCTCCTGTTCGGCGAGGATGAACGGCCCGCCCAGTCCGGAATACATGCCCGCCGCTGCCGGGACGATATGAACGGAGACCGTCGGTAGCTCCGCACAGGCGGCCATGTGCGCGCACTGCTCGCGCATCAGTTCCCGGTCACCGTACGCGGTCCGGCGGAGGACCAGTTCGTCTATCACCGCGATCAGCATCGGGGCGTTGTCGCGACGGAGTACTGCCTGACGCTGAAGGCGCGCCGAGACGAGATGGTCGACCTCAACGGCCGTCAGCTTTTCACCAGCCAGGGTCGCGCGTGCGTACGCCTCCGTCTGGAGCAGGCCCGGGACCCATGCCAACTCGAACCAGCGCAGTGACACCGCCTCGCGCTCGATGTCGGCCCAGGGGCGAAACCATGCCGGTTCTCGGCGCTTCAGGACGTCCGGCCAAAGTTCCGCGACCTCCCGTCCGAGGATCGCAGCAACCTGAGCGCGGTGCCGTGTCTGTGGAATCCGTCCCTGGCTCGCCCACTTCGCCGCCGTCTTTGGATCAACGCCTACCTGAGCTGCGAGACTGTCGGCGGTCTCACCAACCTCGGCCATCGCCGCGACGACTGCCTGATTCATCCTCAGCCCTTCCCATAGCTTCCCCGGAACGTCCTGAACGTCGATGGGAAATTGTCCTACGCGGTGTAATCGACCCACAACTCTCGGCAGGGTGCTTTGTAGACGGCATGGTCGGTGGAGGCGACCCGGAGGCCCGGCGGCCCGTGCCAGTCGCGGGGCCGCCCGGCCGGGGCGGCCCCCTTCCAACCGGAGGGAGGCCCAGCCATGAACCTCGCACCGAACGTCACGATCCGCGTCCCCGACGACGCCTACCGGTACGGCACCGGCACGCTGACGTTGACCATCACCGAGGTCGTCGGCAGCGACGTGGTCGACGGGAAGGTCTGGGTCCAGTTAAAGGGCCGCGAGATCCGCCCGGACTGGTCGGTCGCGCCCCGCGAGCGGTACGCCGCCGTGCGGCTCGACGCCGTGACGCTTGTCGAACCGGTGCGGGTCGTATGAGCCGGCGCCGCGTCGAACATGTCCCCTCCCGGCCCACCTGGCGGTGCCGGGCGTGCGGCATCGCCTGGCCGTGTTCGCCGGCAAAGCTGCGCCTGTTGGCCGAGTACCGGAACGACCGGGTCGCGTTGACGGTCTACCTGGCGACGCTGCAGGTCGAGGCCGCCGAGCAGCTCGCCGAGCTGGACGGCGGCGTACCGCCCGCCGACCTGGCCGCCCGTTTCCTCGGCTGGGCTACGCCTCGCGGCTGACCGGCTCCACCGCGCCGACGCCCCGGCGGGTCACCAGGAAGCCGAAGGCCGCGGCGGTGAAGAACATGACGATGCCGTACACCGCCGCGGGGACCGCCATGCGGGTGTTGTCGAGCAGCGCCGGGCTGAGCGCGATCGTGATGGCGAGGGTGCTGTTGTGGATGCCGATCTCGAACCCGGACGCCGTCGCCGCGCGCCGGTCGATCCCGGCCAGCCGCGGCACTCCGTAGCCGATCGCGAGGCTGAGGATGTTGAACGCCAGCACGGCCAGGCCGACCGAGACGAAGTAGTCGGCGATGTTCTCCCGCTCGCCGAGCACGGCGCCGGCGATCACCGCGACGAGCACCACGACCGACAGGGCACGGACGGGACGGTCCAGGCGTTCGGCGACGCGCGGCACCCGGGCGCGTACCAGCATGCCGATCGCGACCGGGACGAGGACGATGGCGAACACCTGCAGCACCTTGTCGAACTGGAGACCGATGCTCCGCCCGTCGGTCAGGAAGTACCCCGCCGACAGGTTCACCACGATGGGCAGGGTGAACACGGCGAGCACCGAGTTGATGGCGGTCAGCGTGATGTTCAAGGCCACGTGCCCGCCGAACAGGTGGCTGTAGAGGTTGGCGGTGGTGCCGCCCGGCGACGCGGCCAGCAGCATCATGCCGACCGCCAGTTCCGGCGGCAGGTCGAACGCGAGGACCAGGCCGAAGCAGAGGGCCGGCAGCAGCAGCACCTGGCAGGTCAGCGCGATGACGGCCGCCCTGGGGTGCCGGGCCACCCGGCGGAAGTCGTCGACGGTGAGTCCGAGACCCAGGCCGAGCATGATGATGCCGAGCGCGACGGGCAGTCCGATCAGGGTCAGCGCTGAGTCCATGGCACGACATCGTCACGAACCAGAAACCTCCTCACAATCGTCCGTACGGTCGGCCGCGGGCCCGGACCGTACCGGATGGGCTCTTGACCGCTGGAGCGAGACCGGCTTAGGTTCATCGATCAGGTAGGTCTCTTAACTGTTTCGCTCCGTCCCGCATGGGAGTGCCGATGCGACCGTTCCGTCCCCGCCGCCTCACCGCCCTCGCCGCTCTCGCGGCGGTGCTGGTCACCGCCGCGCCACCGGCCGCCGCCGGCGCCCACGGCCAATCGGAGCGCCGGGCCGGCTACCACAAGGTCGGCTACTTCACCCAGTGGGGCATCTACGGCCGGGCCTTCCCGGTCAAGAAGCTCGACACCTCCGGTGCGGCGAGCCGACTCACCCACGTCAACTACGCCTTCGGCAACGTCAGCGAGGACGGGCGCTGCTTTGTGGACGGTGGACCGGGCGAGGGCGACGCGTGGGCCGACTACCAGCGTCCCGTGCCCGCCGAGGAGAGCGTCGACGGTGTCGCCGACGCCTGGGGCGAACCGCTCAACGGCAACTTCGGCCAGTTGGCCAAGCTCAAGGCCAAGCACCCCGAACTGAAGGTGATGATCTCGCTGGGCGGCTGGAGCTGGTCGACGTACTTCTCCAACGCCGCCCGCACCGACGCCTCCCGCAAGGCCTTCGTCGCCTCCTGCATCGACCTGTACCTGAAGGGCAACCTCCCGGTGCTCGACGGCGGCAGCGGCGGGCCGGGTGCGGCGGCCGGCGTCTTCGACGGCATCGACCTCGACTGGGAGTGGCCGAACTGGCCCGGCGAGCCCGGCAACGTCATCCGCCCGGAGGACCGGGAGAACTTCACCAAGCTGCTCGCCGAGTTCCGCCGGCAGCTCGACGCGTACGGCCGGCAGACCCGCCGGCACTACGAGCTGACCGCGTTCCTGCCGGCCAACCCGGCCACGATGGACGCCGGGTACGAGGGCCGCAAGATCTTCAAGTACCTGGACTTCGCCACCGTGCAGGGCTACGACTTCCACGGCACCTGGGAGGCGAGGACCAACCAGCAGTCGGCGTTGCGTGTGCCGGCAGGGGCGCCGGACAACCCCGACTTCTCCGTCGAGGTGGCGATCGACGGCTGGATCGCGCGCGGCGCGCCACGCCACAAGCTGGTCCTCGGCATCCCGTACTACGGCCAGGGCTGGACCGGCGTGACCGGCGGCGGGAACGGCCTGTTCCAGCCCGCGACCGGGCCCGCGCCCGGCACCTTCGCCGCCGGGAACGAGGATTACAAGCAGCTGAAGACCCTGCCGGGCAAGGGCTTCAACGTCCACCGCGACCTCCGCTCCGGGCACGCCTGGCTGTTCGACGGCACCACCTTCTGGACGTACGACGATCCGGCGGTCGTGCTGCAGAAGACGCTGTACATCCGGCGGGCCGGCCTCGGCGGAGCGATGGTCTGGTCGCTGGACGGCGACGACGACAACGCGACCCTGACCAGGACGATCAGCCTCGGTCTCACCACCTGGTAGCCGATTGCCCGTGACATAGAGGCTGATTAATGTAATAAGCCATGACGGACGTGACACCCCGCAGTGTGCGGGTGGTGGCTCTGGCCGCGGCGGCGTTCCTCGCCGTCGCGGCCGTCGTTCTCCCGTCCGCGCCCGCCCGCGCGGCCGCCGCGGACTTCGTCGCGGAAGGCACGTGGTCGACCGGCTACGTGGGCAAGGTGACCGTCCGCAACGACGAGGCGGTCCCGATGACCGGGTGGCGGGTCGAGTTCGACCTGCCCGCCGGCACCAGCGTCGCCAACCACTGGAACGCCGCCCTGACCCGCACGGGGACCCGGCACGTCTTCACCAACCTGGCGCGGAACGGCACGCTCGCCCCGGGCGCGTCGACAAGCTTCGGCTGGGTCGCCGCCGGCACCGGCACCCCGGTCGACTGCCGGGTCAACGGCGCACCCTGCGCCGGCGGCGGCGGCCCGGACGTCAGCCCGCCCACCGTCCCGGCCAACCCGCGCACCAGCACCGGAAGCCAGACCCTCACCCTGCTGTGGGACGCCGCCACCGACGACCGGGGCGTGACCGCGTACGAGATCTTCTCCAACGGCACCCGGATCGCCACCACCACCGGGACCAGCCACACGATGCCGATCCCGCCGCCGATGATCTTCACGTTCGGCATCCGGGCCCTGGACGCCGCCGGCAACTCCTCCCCGTTCGCCATCATCAAGCTCGGCTCGATCCCGGACGCCGAACCACCCGCCGTGCCGACCGGCCTGCGGCTCACCGGCCCGCAGGACGGCCACTACCGGCTCACCTGGGAGCCCTCGCGGGACAACGTCTTCGTCGCCGGGTACGAGGTGCGGCAGACCGGCACCGCGTCCGGCGTCACCCTGGTCGGCGACACCTTCGCCTACGGCGTCTCCCGCGGGTACGGCACGTACCTGTTCCAGGTCCGGGCCTTCGACAGCTCGGGCAACTTCTCCGCACCGGCGTCCATCGGCATCGCCGTCGACCCGCCGCCGCCCACCCCCAGCTCGTCCCCCACGCCCTGAGCAGCCGGACCCGCGCCGGGCCGCCGCGCCGGGACATGTGAGGATGCGGCGCATGCGTGCCGTGATCTTCGACGAGTTCGGTGCCCGACCCGAGGTACGGGAGGTGGCGGACCCAGCGCCTCCGGCCGAGGGGGTGGTAGTCCGGGTCGAGGCGACCGGGCTGTGCCGCAGCGACTGGCACGGCTGGCAGGGACACGACCCGGACATCCGCCCGCCACACGTGCCGGGACACGAGTTCGCGGGCGTGATCACGGCGGTCGGTGCGGGCGTACGGGGCTGGCGGGCCGGCGACCGGGTCACCGCGCCCTTCGTCTGCGCGTGCGGGCGGTGCCCGGCCTGCCTCGCCGGCGACCAGCAGGTCTGCGAGCGGCAGACGCAGCCAGGTTTCACCCACTGGGGCTCGTTCGCCGAGTACGTGGTCGTGCACCACGCCGAGGTCAACCTGGTACGGCTCCCCGACGACCTCGACCACCCGACCGCGGCGGCGTTGGGCTGCCGTTTCGCCACGGCGTTCCGCGCGGTGGTGCACCAGGGCCGGGTCGCCGCGGGCGAGTGGGTGGCGGTGCACGGCTGCGGCGGGGTCGGCCTGTCGGCGGTGATGATCGCCGCCGCGTGCGGCGCACGGGTGGTGGCCGTCGACGTCTCCCCCGGCGCGCTGGAGCTGGCCCGCGCCTGCGGAGCGGCCGTCTGCCTCGACGGCGCCGCCCTCGCCGGTCCGGACGCGGTCGCGGCGGCCGTCCGGGAGGCGACCGGCGGCGGCGCCCACCTGTCCCTGGACGCCCTGGGCAGCCACGCCACCTGCGTCGCCTCCATCGCGGGACTGCGCCGGCGCGGCCGGCACGTCCAGGTCGGGCTACTCCCGCCGGCTCAGGGCCGCCCGGCCCTGCCGATGGAGCTGGTGATCGCGTACGAGCTGGCGGTGCTGGGCAGTCACGGCATGGCCGCGCACGCGTACCCGGAGCTGCTCCGGCTGGTCACCGCCGGCGTGCTGCGCCCCGCCGAGCTGATCACCCGCACCATCGGCCTCGACGACGTACCCGAGGCGCTCGCCGCGATGGACCGGCCGGCTGCCGGCGGAATGACGGTCATCCGGCCCTGAGTCGCCCCGGTTCAGTGGATGCGCCGCCCGTGCGCGTCGGGCACGCCGGACTTCCGGAAGAAATAGGTGTTGATCTGGTCGCGCCACTCGGTGGCGCTGCGTAGCTGCTCGTCGAGCAGGCCGGCCACCCGGTCGTGCAGGGCCCGGTCGAGCACCCCGGCGAGACGGTCCCACCGCTGCCGCATCCACCGCACCTGCTCCACCCCGGCGAAGTGGGTGTCGTAGATGTGCTGCACGACGGTGGTTCCGCTGTGCGGGACGTGCCCGTACGGGACGTGGTGGAAGAAGAGCAGCAGCTCGTCCGGGCACCGGTCGAGTGACTCGTACACACTCGACCAGGGCTCCGGGTACTGGCCGGTGAAGCCGGTGCCGGTCGCGCGGGTGCGGTCCACGCCGACGCCGTCCCGGTCGGCGAAGTGGTACGTGCCCCACGGGCTGTACTCGTAGCCGTCCACGTCCGGCCCGTAGTGGCTCCCCGGTCGGACCATGAAGCCGACGCCCAGCGGGGCGGTGTACCGCTCGTAGGTGCGCCAGGAGTCGTCCAGCACGGCGTGCAGCGTCTGCCGCACCAGCGCCGGGTCGCCGGTCGTCGACGGCGGGAAGGTCAGGTCGATCCACTCGTCGAGGATCGCCCCGGTATCCAGGCGCGGGTCCCAGGCCAGCCGGCCGAACGCGTACAGGTTGGCCTGCGCGAGGGGGTGACCGGTCCAGTACCAGTCCCCGCCCACGTTGGACACCCCGGCCAGGCCACCGTCGCGGCCGTCCGGCCCGGCGCGGCCGGCGGCCACCTCGGCGACGCTCGGCCCGCCCGGGCCCCACGGCCGGAAGTCGAGCACCTCGCTCCAGCAGGGGCCGAGGTAGCAGGCGTGCCGCTGCTGGCCGGTGTACTCCTGCGTCACCTGCAGCTCCACCGCCAGCCGGGTGGCCGGCATGGCCGCGATGACCGGCGAGACCGGCTCGCGGGCCTGGAAGTCCATCGGCCCGTACTTGACCTGGAGGACCACGTTGTCGCGGAACCGCCCGTCGAGCGGCGCGAAGTGGTCGTACGCCGCCCGGGCGCGATCGGTGGAGCGGTCCCGCCAGTCCTGCCGGTGGTTGTAGACGAACGCCCGCCAGTGCACCACTCCCCCGTGCGGGGCGAGCGCGGCGGCCAGCAGGTTCGCCCCGTCGGCGTGGTCGCGCCCGTACGTGAACGGGCCGGGCTGCCCCTCCGAGTCCGCCTTGACGAGGTAGCCGCCGAAGTCCGGGATCCGCTCGTACACCGCCCGGGTGGTGATCGCCCACCACTCCCGCACCTTCTCGTCCAGCGGATCGGCGGTGGTCAGGCCGCCGACGACCACGGGGGCGGCGAAGCTGACCGACAGGTGCACCCGGACGCCGTACGGGCGCAGCACGTCGGCGATCTCGGCCACGTCGCCGAGCCGGTCGGTCAGCAGCCGCGCCTCGGTGGCGTGCACGTTGACGTTGTTCACCGAGATCGCGTTGATCCCGGTGGCGGCCAGCAGCCGCCCGTACGCCCGCAGCCGGTCCAGGTCGCGGCGCGGCCGGCCGTCCCGCCAGAAGATCGAGCCGCCGGCGTAGCCCCGCTCCACCTGCCCCATCACCGGGTGCACGGCGACGTTGTCCCAGTGGTTCAGCATCCGCCGGCGCAGCGCGGGCCGGTGCGGCTGCGCCGGGAGGCCGGGCTCGAACGCCGCCGCACCCAGCCGGACCAGGTGGAACAGCCCGTAGAGCAGGCCGGGCGGCGCGTCGGCGAGGACCACCGTGACCTCGCCCGCACGCGCCATCAGGAATCCCTCGTCGCCAAGCGTCCCGGCGTCCGCCCGGGCCGCCTCGGCGGGTGCCGGCAGGGGTGCCGCGCCGGTCAGCGCGAGCACCAGGTCGACGCCGACGGCACCCGCCTCGCCGGCATCGGCCAGGCCGCTGCGCAGCACGTGGCCACCATGGTCGGCGCAGGCCCCGGCCACCTCGGCGAACACCGTGTCGACGAGCAGGCCGTCGCCGTGCACCAGGACGCGCCGCGCGCCGACCGCACCGAAAGCCTCCGGCGGCAGCCAGGCGGCGTGCCAACGCCCGTCCCCGCCGCTCACCGGTCCTCCCGCGGCACCACAACCCCGTGTGCCGGCTGAATGGGATGTGCCGCCGCCGGACAGCAACTTCGGGGAAAGTGCTGCCTCGACCCGCAGCGGAGGCGACATCTTCCCCGAAGTTGCTCGCTGCGGGCTTGGCTCACGAGGTGAACTCCGTCCGGATCGCGGTGATCATCGGCTCGGCGCCGCGGACCAGCGCCAGCACCAGCACCGACCCGAGGGCGGCGAGCGCCGCCTCCGACGCGACGAGCGTCAGCAGCGCCGCAGCGACCAGCAGGCCCGCCGTGCCGGCCGCCACCACCGGGGTACGCAGCACGAAGTACCCGGCCAGCCGCGCCACGTCGCGCGGCCGGAACGCGAACAGCGAGGTGATGACGAGCGCGTTGGTCCCGACCACGGCCGCCCCCGCGCCGACCAGCACCAGCGGCACGGCCCACCAGCCGGGGACCCCGGCCACCGGCAGGTTGACCAGGTTGACCGCGATGACGGTCAGCCACAGCAGCAGCGGCACCCAGACCAGCAGCGCACCCCGCAGGTTCACACGGTAGCCGCGCCGGAACAGCCGCGCCGGGTGCAGTTCGGTCAGGTCGAGGCGCTGGTGGTGCAGCGCGTACACGGCGGCGGACAGCGCCGGGCCGAGCGGCACCGCGCAGACCGCGACGAGCGGCAGGTTGCTGACGTGCCGCTCCAGCGCGAGCAGCGCGAGCAGGCCGGGCGCCGCGCAGAGCAGCAGCAGCACCTCCACGACGAGCAGCGTGTAGACAAGCGCGGCCACCCGCGACAGCGGGCCGGCGCCGAACTCCCGCCGGGCGGTGGCGGTCACCGCCGCTCCTCCGGCTCGGCGCCGAGCAGCCGGCGCTCGTCCCACCAGGGCGGCGTCTCGTCGGTCACCGGGCTGACCTCGGCCAGGGTCACCTCGTGCCGGGACAGGTGCAGGTCCAGCTCGACGCGACCGGCCGTGACCGGCAGCGACGCGTGCCGCCGGGCCGGCTCGGCGGCGCGGTGCAGGGCGTCCAGCTGGCGGGCGGTCGGCGAGGCGGGACGGCCCAGCTCGCACCAGGCCCGCCACGCGTTGCCCGCCTCCTCGCTAACCGAGGAGCGCAGCAGGAAGGCGGTCCGCGCGGGCGGCGACACCGGCAGCGACAGGCGCACGGTGTGCCCGTCGACCGGCTCGCGGCCGGTCACGTCGACCGGTGCCCAGGCCAGCACCGTCACCCGGCCGGTGTCGTCGCGGGTGACCAGGTGGTCCGGGCCGCGGGCGAGGACGTGCGCGCCCATCCGGTTCAGGAACGCGTACAGGTGGTAGGTGGGTTTGCGGACCTGCCGGTGGGTGAGCAGGCCGAAGCCGCCGTGCATCAGCGTCGTCGGTATCCCGACCTCCTCGAACACGTCGCAGAACGTCCAGTACGCGAAGGAGTCGACGAGGTCGCCCCCGGCGGCCAGCACCGGGGCGAGGTAGGCGGCGTGGAAGGCGGTGTCGTGGATCGGGTTGTCCGGCCGGTAGGAGGAGTTGAACTCCGTGACGTGCACCGGCAGGTCCGCAAGTGGGGTCCCGGCCAGCTGCCGGCGCGGGCTCGCGAACTGTTCGAGCAGCTTCTCCGCCGGTGCGAGGGTCTGGTGTACGCCGAACGGCACGTGTCGGGCCGGACCGGAGGTGTACGCGTGCCGGCTGACGAAGTCGATCGGCACCGACCGGGCGGTGACGAACTCGGCGAACCGGGGCAGCCACTTCTCGTCGGCTCCGGGGGACAGCGCGGGGCCGCCGACCTGGAGCCCGGCGTCCACCTCCTTCACGGCGTGCGCGGTCACCTCGTACAGGCGGTGGTAGGCGTCCGCATCCGCGTCCCGCCAGAAGTCGGGCAGATCGGGCTCGTTCCACACCTCGATGGGCCAGCCGCGTACCTCGTCCACGCCGTACCGGTCGACCAGGTGGCCGACGGTGGCCCGGACCAGGTCCGCCCACTCGGTGTACGAGCGGGGCGGGGTGACGTTGCCGCGCCACCAGAACACGGTCTGCTCGCCGCTGGCCAGCCCGGAGGGCATGAAGCCCAACTCCACGAACGGGCGGACGCCCAGGTCCAGGTAGGCGTCGACCACCTGGTCGAGGTACGTGAAGGCGTACCGGACGTGGCGCCCGCCCCGGTGCTCGTACGGCCGGTGCACGCCGGTGCCGTCGCTGAGCAGCCCGTGCCCGCGGATGTGCCGGAACCCGATCTCGCGCTGGACGAGGGCCAACGAGTCCTGGTAGTCGCGCCGCAGCGCCAGGTCGAACCGGCCGGTGCCGACGGCGAAGCGCCACGCGTCGGACAGCCGGCCGGCCGGGTGCTCCGCAACGGTTATCCGCATCGTCGTCCTCGTGCTCGTCGCTGGGATGGGTTGCCGCCGGGCGAGGGGGCCGGTCCGGTCGCGCCGACACGACCGGACCGGCCCGGGTCTCAGCCGTTCTCCTTCTGGTAGCGGTCGTAGGCCTTGTTGACCATCTCCAGGTACGCGTCCATGTTCTTGCCCTTCAGCTCGGCCAGGTAGGCGTCCCACTGGGCGAAGTCGCGCTGCCCGAGGGCGAACTGGAGGGTCGCCTGGTAGACGTGGTCACGCAGCGGGGTCTCCCACAGCGACGCCTGCTCCCGCTCCTCGTCGTCGAGCGGCGCCGGCGGCGGCACCTCCCGCGCCGGACGCGCGTTCATCACGGCCTGGAACTGCTGCTCCTCCTCGGCGAAGAACGCCTGCACCAGCTCGGGCTTGCCGCCGTAGGCGAACACGCCGTTGTAGAAGCCGAAGTCCTTCTGCAGGTGCTTGGGCGCGTTCGGGTTGAGGCCGATGACGTTGACGTCGGGGGCCAGCTCGGGCTTGCCGGAGGCGTCCCGTACGAAGGTGGTGCCCTCGACGCCCCACTTGGCGAATTCCTGCCCGGCGTCGGAGTACCACAGCCAGTCGATGAACTGCATCATGGCCACGAAGTTCTTGCTGCCGCGGGCCTTCGACGAGATCATCACGCCGTTCTCCAGGCGGTCCGCCGGGTTGATCTCACCGGCCGGGCCGATCGGCAGCGGAATCTTGGTGATCTTCGCCTTCGGGTTGGTCTTGGCCAGGTCCGGCCGGTAGTCGTTGACCACGGCCTGGGCGTTGGCGCTGATCACGAAGGATTTGCTGTTGGCGAGCTTCTGCCGGGCCTGGTCGTCGGTCTGGGTGAAGCTCTCCGGGTCGAGCAGCCCTTCACTGACGAGCTTGTTGAGGTACTGCAGCATCTCCTTGTACTTGTCCGTGGCGCCGGTGTAGTCGAACTTCTTGGTGTCGGCGTTCCAGCTGGTGTGCTGGAAGTTCCAGCCGGCGCCCTGCAGCCCGTACGAGAAGGCCAGGAGGTTGAGCAGGTTGCCGGCGGGGTTCGGCTTGCTCCACCGGTCGGAGAACGGGAAGGTGTTCGGGTACTTCGCCTTCATCGCCTTGAGCACGGTGTACAGCTCGTCCCAGGTCTTCGGGACGGCCAGGCCCAGCTCCTCGAGGATGTCGGTGCGCACCGCCAGGGAGTAGTCGTGCCACGGCTTCTCGTGCACGCCGGGCAGCAGGTAGAACTTGCCGTCCGCCTGGCGGTGCTGGTCGATCTCGGGTTCGAGCTTCCACCGCGAGATCTTGTCCTTGAGGTTCGGCATCAGGTCGAGGTAGTCGCTGACCGGCAGGATCGCACCGGAGGAGACGTACGCGTCCTCCTGGTTGGGGTAGGTCTTGGGGATGATGAACGGGGCGTCGCCCGCGCCGATCAGCAGGCTGCGCTTCTGCTCGTAGTCGCTCAGCGGCACGGCGACCGGTTCGAGCGTCACGTTGGTCCGCGACTTCAGCTCCGACCAGAACAGCCAGTCGTTCTTGAGCGGGTAGTTCGGGTGGTTGTTGTAGAGGACGGAGAAGGACAGCGGCTCGGTGGCCTTGAACTGGCTCCCGACGGCGTAGTCGGCCATCGCGCCGACCCGGTTGTCCGACAGGTCCTGGCCCTCGGACGGGTCGTCGCTACAGGCGGCGATGGTGGTGGCCGCGAGCAGGGCGGCAGCGGCCGTCGCCACGTGGCGCCACGATCTGCGGAACATGGGGGTTCCTTTCTTGGTGTGGTGGTGGGAGAGGTGGGCGCGGCTACCCCTTGACGGCGCCGAGCATCACGCCGCGGACGAAGTACCGCTGGACGAACGGGTAGACCAGGAGGATGGGCAGGGTGGTGAGCACGATGGTCACGGCCTTGAGGGTGGCCTCGGCCTGGACCTCGTCGGCCTCGGCGATCGCGCCGACGTTCTCCGCTCCGGTGGCCCCGGCGATCAGGTTGCGCAGGTAGACGGTGACCGGCCACAGCTCCTGCCGGTCCAGGTAGAGGAAGGCGGCGAACCAGGAGTTCCAGAACGCCACGGCGTAGAAGAGCACCATCGTGGCGACGATCGCCTTGGCCAGCGGCAGGACGATGCGCAGCAGGATCCCGTACGTGTTGAGCCCGTCGACCGCGGCGGCCTCCTCCAGCTCGACCGGCAGGCTCTCGAAGAACGCCTTCATCACCAGCAGGTTGAACACGCTTATCGCGTTGGGCACGGCGATGGCCCAGATGGTGTTCTTCATGCCCAGGCTGGTGACCAGCACGTAGTTGGGGATCAGCCCGCCGGAGAAGAACATGGTGAACAGCGCGATGCCGATGAGCGCGCCGCGCCCCTTGAGGTGCTTCTTGGACAGCACGTACGCGTAGCTCGTGGTCAGCACGATCGAGACGGCGGTGGCGACGACGGTGTAGACCACCGTGTTGCGGTAGTTGGTCCAGAACAGCGGGTCCGACATGACCAGCCGGTAGGTGTCCAGGTTGAACCCGCGCGGCACAAGGTTGACCTTGCCGGCGATGATGTACGCCTCGTCGCTGAGCGAGCGGGCCAGGATGTTGACGAACGGGTACAGCGTCACGAACACGACCGCCGTCAGGATGACCGCGTTGACCACCTGGAACACCCGGTAACCCCGGGTCGGGCGGATGCCCCGCGGTCGGCGGGGCCGCGGGGCGTTCTCGGCGGCCGGCTCGGCGAGGTCGACGGTCACCACAGGCTCGTCCCCACCGTGCGGCGCGCGATCAGGTTCGCGGACAGGACCAGGATCAGCCCGATCACCGCCTCGAACAGACCGATGGCGGCGGCGTAACTGAAGTTGCTGGACCCGAAGCCCATCCGGAACAGGTACGTCGAGATCACGTCTGCGGTCGGGTACGTCAGCGGGTTGTACAGCAGCAGGATCTTCTCGAACCCGACCGCCAGGAAGGCGCCGATGTTGAGGATCAGCAGCGTCACCATTGTCGGCCGGATGCCCGGCAGCGTGACGTGCCAGGTCTGCCGCCACCGGTTGGCGCCGTCGATCCGGGCCGCCTCGTAGAGGTCCTCGTCGATGGTGGTGAGCGCGGCCAGGTAGAGGATGGTGCCCCAGCCGACGGTCTGCCAGACCTCCGACGAGACGTAGATGGTCCGGAACCACTCGGGGCGCTGCAGGAACGGTACGGCCTCGCCGCCGGCGGCCCGCACGAGCTGGTTGACCGTGCCCTCGACGGAGACCAGCTCCATGACCATGGCGGCCACGATCACGATTGACAGGAAGTGCGGCAGGTAGGACACGGACTGGACGAGCTGCTTGAGCTTGCGGGTGCGTACCTCGTTGAGCAGCAGCGCCAGCACGATCGGCAGCGGGAAGCAGAACAGCAGGGTCAGCGCCCCCAGCACCAGGGTGTTGGTGAACACGTGCCAGAAGGTCGGGTCGGAGAGGAACATCCGGAAGTACCGCAGGCCGACCCAATACTCACCGAAGATGCTGCCGCCGGGCTGGAAGCGGCGGAAGGCGATGACGTTGCCGAGCATCGGCAGGTAGCGGAAGACGAGGAAGAACAGCAGCGGCAGGACGGCAAGCGAGTAGAGCTGCCAGTCCCGGCGCAGCGCGCGCCGCCACGTCCGGCGCGCCACCGTCGGCGCGGCGCGGCGGGCCGGCGGTGGCTGCGGACCGCGCTCCGGCGCGGCGGCGTTCGTCGCCGCGCCGGTGTCGACGGGTAGACCGCTTCTCATGCCACACCCCTCAGCTCCGGTCGCGCCCCGGCCCGAGCCGGCTACGTTCCGAAACTTTTCCGAAATTCGCTCGTCCTTTTTCGGCAACTTAGGGGTACGGTGATGGCGTGTCAAGGGTATCGATATCATTGATCTCGATGCGTTCCGTGGCCGGCGCCGGGGGGCCGCGATGAGCGGCGCACCCGGCCCGGCCGCCACCACCATCGCCACGATCGCCAACGAGGTCGGCGTCTCCGTGGCCACCGTGTCCAAGGTGCTCAACGGGCACGCCGACGTCGCCCCCCGCACCAGGGCCCGGGTCGAGGAGAGCCTCGAACGCCACAAGTACCGGCGCCGGGGCCGGCGGCAGGCGGCCGGTGCCGGCCACGTCGACCTCGTCTTCCACGAGATCGACGTCGGCTGGGCCGTGGAGATCCTGCACGGCGTCGAGAGCGTGACGGCCGCCGCCGGGCTCGGCCTCACCGTCTCCCAGCTGGGCGGGGCGCACCGCCCCTCGGCCCGGTTCGTCGACGCGCTGCTCGCCCGCCGCCCCCTGGGCGTGCTGCTCGTCCTCTGCCACCCGACCGCCGCGCAGCGACAGCAGCTCCGGCGCGAAGGCGTCCCGTTCGTGGTCGTCGACAACGACAGCGCGACGTCGGCGGCCGTGCCGACGGTCGGGTCGAACAACTGGAACGGTGGGCTGCTCGCGACCCGGCACCTGCTGGAGCTGGGGCACCGGCGCATCGCGGTGATCTCCGGCCCGCGCGACGTGCTGTGCAGCCAGGCCCGCACGGCCGGCTTCCGGTCCGCCCACGAGGAGGCCGGGCTTCCGGTCGACCCCGAGCTGGTCCGCTACGGCACCTTCTCCGCCGACGCCGGCCGCCGGCACGGCCTGCACCTGCTGAGCCTGCCCGACCGGCCGACGGCGGTCTTCGCCGGCTCGGACATGCAGGCCATCGGGGTGCTCCGGGCCGCGCGGCAGCGCGGCCTGCGGGTCCCCGAGGACCTCTCGGTGATCGGGTACGACAACCTGCCGCTCGCCGCCTGGACCGAGCCGGCGCTCACCACCGTCAACCAGCCACTGCGCGACATGGCCGGCATCGCCACCCAGATGCTGCTCGACCTGGCCCGGGCGAACGAGCTGGCGACCAGCCGGATCGATCTGGTGACCGAACTCGTCGTACGCGAGAGCACCGCGCCCCCGCCCGCCCGTGCGTGACCCCGACCAGCGAGGACCCGTGACCTACAGCAACCCCGATCTCGACCGGCTCCGGACGTACGCACCCCGGATCGCCGAACCCGCCGACTTCGACGAGTTCTGGCACGACACCCTCGCCGCCGCGACCGCGCGGCCGGCGCTCGTCGACGTCCGTCCGGAACGCACCGACCTGCGCCTGCTGGACACCTGGGACGTCACCTTCGCCGGCTTCGCCGGAGACCCGGTGCGAGCCTGGTACACCCGGCCGGCCGGCCAGGACGCGCCACTGCCCACTGTGGTCGAGTACGCCGGCTACGGGCGTGGCCGCGGCCTGCCGCACGAGCGGCTGACCTGGCCGGTCGCCGGATACGCGCACCTGCTGATGGACAACCGGGGGCAGTCCGGTCAGTACGCCGTCGGGGACACCGTCGACCCGCACCGCGCTGCCGGCGGGCCCTGGCCGGCGACCTGGGGGATCCTCGATCCGCGTGACTACCACTACCGCCGGCTGATCACCGACGCCGTCCGGGCCGTCGACGCCGTGCGCGCCCTGCCGGGAGTCGACCCGACCCGGGTCGTGGTGGCCGGCAACAGCCAGGGCGGCGGTCTCGCGCTGGCGGTGGCCGGTCTCGTCGACGACCTCGCCGCGGTGCTGGTCAGCGCCCCGTTCCTCTGCGACGTGCAGAACGCCGTGGCGCTCGTCGACCCCTTCCCGCACGGCCCGTACGGCGAGATCGGCCGCTACCTGGCGGTGCACCGGGAGGCCGAGGCCGCGGTGCGGCGCACCCTGTCATACGTGGACGGGGTCACCTTCGCCCGCCGGGCGACCGCGCCGGCGCACTTCGGGATCGGCCTGCGGGACACCGCGTGTCCACCGCGCACCGGTTTCGCCGCCTACAACCACTACGGAACCGGGCGGAGCAGCGTGCCCGAGCGGGAGATGCACGTCTACCCGTTCAACGGCCACGAGCACGGGGAGGCCCTGCACGTCCGGCGGCAGCTGCGCTGGCTCGCCACCGTGGTCGAGCGGGCGCCTTCCGCGTAGGCATCAGTGTGCGCCGATATTCCGGAATCTTTCCGTAACAGCTCGCCCGCGTGGACAGTTGCCGTTCGGCGCGAACGGTAACTGTCCAAGATCTGGCGGTGAGATCGGTGCCGGTCGGGCAGGCTCGGCGAGATGCGCAACCGCCTTCCCGCCGACGATGCCGACGCGCTGGAGTGGCTCACCTTCGAGCAGGCCGGCGTCGTGACCACCGCCCAGGCCACCCGACTGCTGACCCCCGGCACCGTACGCGGGCAGGTCCGCTCCGGCCGGTGGCGCTCGATCTGCCGGGGTGTCCTGCTCACCGGCAACGGTCGGCTCACCCGGGACCAGCAGTTGTGGGTGGCGGTACTCGCAGCCGGGCCGGGGGCCCTGCTGGCGGGGGTGAGCGCCGCCGCGGAGTCGGGCGTGCGGGGACTGCGCCGCGAGCCGCTGCACGTCCTCGTCCCCGCGACCCGACGGGCGGCTCGTACCCTGCCGCGCCGGTTCCCGATCGACATGCCCGGCGTCGTCGTGCACCGGACCTCGGTGCTACCCGACGACCATCGTCAACTGGCCCGACCACCCCGGACGAGCACGGCGCGGGCCCTGGTCGACGCCGCCGGCTGGGCCGCCGGGGTCGGGGAGGCGCAGGCGGTCCTGGCGGCGGGATGCCAGCAGCGGCGGGTACTGCCGGAGGAACTGTCCGCAGTGCTCGAAGTGCTGCCCCGCGCACCGCGTCGACGGCTGATCCGACAGACGATCGACGACATCGCCGGCGGCGCCCAGGCGCTGTCCGAGATCGACTTCGTCCGTCTCTGCCGCCGTCACCGGTTGCCGGCTCCGAGACTGCAGGAACGGCGGGTCGACGCGACCGGGCGGGTGCGCTGGTTGGACGCGTACTGGCCGGAGTGGCGGTTGCACGTCGAGATCGACGGTGCGCACCACATGGACGTACGCCAGTGGGCGGCGGACATGCGGCGCCAGAACGACGTCTGGACCAGCGGCGACCGGATCCTCCGTTTCCCGGCCTGGCAGGTCCGCACCCGTCCCGACGAGGTGGCCGACGCCCTGCGCCGCGCCCTGACCGCTGCGGGATGGCAGCCGCCAGAGTGAATCTTGGACAGTTACCGCTCGCGCCGAACAGTAACTGTCCAAGATCTGCTGCCCGGCGCGAGCGTCCAGGTCACCGTCCAGCGGGCCTCGGACGTTCCGGGGCGGAGGATCGCCTCGCCGGCCACGCGAGAAGCCACTGGACGAGGACGAGCACCGCGACGAGGTCCGGCCCGCGCAGGACCTGACGCACCAGGTCGATCGGAATCATCGTGAACGGCGTCACGACGACGGCGCCGTCGTAGCGCAGCTCTCGAGCCGGTGATCGGCGACCTGCCCGATCAGGTCGGCGTCGTGCGAGGCCATCAGCACGGCCGTCCCGTCCGCCTTCGCCCGCAGCAACCGGTCCGCGAGCCAGGCCCGGCCCCGTGCGTCGAGCCGCTGTTCGGGCTCGTCAAGGACGAGCAGGCCGCGGGGGCGGACGAAGCAGGACGCGAGAGCGAGGCGCCGGCGCTGGCCACTGGAGAGCGTCGCCGGGAGCTGGTCGCGGGCACCGTCGAGACCGAGTTCGGCGAGCACCTTCGTCACCGGCTCCGCCGCGCCGCCGTGCGCGTACGCGATCAGCTCCAGGTGCTCGCCGACCGACAGGTCCGGGAAGAAGTCGATGTCGTCGAGGGCCGCGGCCACGGTCGCCCGCACCCGGGGATCCGTCTCGTCGCACCGCTCCCCGTCGAGCAGCACCTCCCCCTCGTCCGGCCGGTCCGCGCCGACGACGCAGCGCAGCAACGTGGTCTTGCCGGACCCGTTCGGCCCGACGACCGCGGCGAGCCGCCCGGCGTCGAGATGGAACGTCACGTTGTCGAGGACGACAAGTTCCCCGAACCGGCGGACCAGGCCGTGGACGGCGAGTGTCGGCACGGTTCCCAGTCTGGCAAACCGGCGCTCGTCCGGCTTCCACGCCGCAGACGAGGCATACGCCGCACCGCGCCGGGTAGCCCGCGGTATGGCGCGATACACGGACCCGGAGCTGCGCAAGCGGCTCAAGGACGAGATCCAGGCCTCGGACCGGGGTGGTCGCCCGGGCCAGTGGTCGGCGCGCAAGTCCCAGCTCCTCACGAAGGAGTACCAGAAGCGCGGTGGGGGCTACGAGGGCCCGCGGGACGAACGGCAGCAGTCCCTGCGGCGCTGGGGCGCGGAACAGTGGCAGACCCGGCAGGGCGACACCCGGGCTCGCCAGGGCGCCGAGACGAGCCGGTACCTGCCCAAGCGGGCCTGGCAGCAACTCTCCGACGAGCAGGCCCGGGCGACCGACACGAGGAAGCGGCGGGCGTCGAGGTCGGGCCGGCAGTACGTGTCGAACACCGGGCCGGCCCGGCGGGCGCGCAGCGACACGTCGGCGGTCGGACGGCTGCTGGACCTGCGCGTCGCCGACGCGGTCAAGGAGGTCCGGGACCTCGACAAGCGCCAGCTCAGAACGGCGTTGCGCCGCGAACGCGACGGCCGGGGGCGCAAGACGCTGCTGCGCCGGCTGGAGTCCGAGCTGGACCGCCGCTGACCGGACGGGATCATTCCCCGAGCGGCGACGGGGTCGCTACCTCGGGTGCAGCCGCGCGGCCAGGTCGGCGGCGGTCGCCAGATCGGTGGCGACCGCCGCGCGGTCCGCCGCGGACAGCTTCGCCGGCACCGCGGACCTCACGCACCCGCCGACTTGCGGCCCGGACGGATCTTGCCAGCTCAGGTGTGGCATCGTGGAGGCGGATGGAGCCGGAGCGGAAAGCGGGGACACGCCGGGCGCTGCCTCGGCCCGTGCGCGTCGGCCTGCGGGTGTTGCGCGACTACCGGCCCACCGTCGCCCGGGCCCGGGCCGTGCTGCGCAGCACGGTCACCTCGTTCGTGGTGCTCGCCACGACGTTGTGGCTGCTGCCCGGGGTCACCGCCAGCGGGGTGCTGGCGATCCTGTGGCTGGTCGGGCTGATCGCCGGAATCGGCGCGGTCCTGCGGCCCGTGCTGTTCGCCCTGGCCACCGCGCTGGGTGGGCTCGGCGCGCTGGTGATCGGCGTGGCCGTGCAGGCCGCCGTCATGTACGCCGCCCTGCGGCTGGACCCGGAGGCGGAGGTTGCCGGGTTCGCCGACGCCTTCGCCGCGGCGTGGCTCGCCGTCGCCCTCGCGGCGATCGTGAACTGGCTGGCCGACGCCGGCACCGACGACGCGTTCGTCAGCGAGATGCTGTGGGTGATGACCCGCGTCCGCCGCCGGGAGTCCCGGCGGCACGTGCCGTGGCGCCGTCGACGCTGGGTGCCGGCGGTGCCGGCACCCGGCCCCGAGGCGGCCGACGGGCTGCTGGTCATCCAGCTCGACGGCGTGGCCGCACCGCTTGTGCAGTGGGCCATCCGGGCCGGCAACCTGCCCACCATCGGCCGGTGGTTGCGCTCGCGCAGCCACCGGCTGACCCACTGGCACACCGGCCTGCCGGCCACCACCCCGGCGGCGCACGCCGGACTGCTGTACGGCGACGTCCGGCGCGTGCCGGCCTACCGGTGGTACGAGAAGGCGGCGCCGGGCGACGACGGCAGCCACACCACCGGCCACCTGATGGTGACCAGCCGGCCCCGGGACGCGGCGGAGGTCGAGCGGCGCCTGTCCACCGGGCGGGGCCTGCTGCGCGACGGCGGGGTCAGCATCAGCACCGCCTTCTCCGGCGACGCGCCGACCAACCTGCTCACGGTCAGCCGGGCCGGGTTGCCCGGGCGGTCCACCCGGGGTTACGCGGTGTTCATGGCCAGCCCGTACGGTTTCGCCCGAGCCGTCGTGCGCGGCGCCGGGCAGGTGATCCGCGAGCTGTACGAGGCGCGCCGGCAACGGCTGCGCGACGTCCAGCCCCGGGGCGGCCGCAGCGGCTCCTACCTGGCGCTGCGTCCGATGGCCAGCCTGCTCAGCGACCTGAACGTGTCGCTCATCGCCGAGCAGATGGCCGGCGGGGCGCCCGTCATCTTCTGCGACTTCCTCGACTACGACGAGGTGGCGCACCACGCCGGGCCGGCCCGGCCGCAGGCGCTCGCGGTCCTGGAGGCGCTCGACCAGACGCTCGGCATCCTGCAGCGCCTGGCGACGGAGGCGGCCCGCAACTACCACCTCGTCGTGTTGAGCGACCACGGCCAGAGCCAGGGCGCCACGTTCCGCCAGCGGTACGGCGAGTCGCTGGCGCAGGTCGTCGCCCGGCTCGCCGCGCCGCCGGTACGGCCACCCACCCCCGGCGGCGGACCGGCGGCACCGGCGACCACCGCCGAGGCGACCGGCCCCGTCGAGGAGTGGGGGCGGGTGAACACGCTGCTCACCGAGGTTGCCGGCCGGGGCGGAGCGGCCGGCACGGCGACCCGGGTGGCGGTCCGCTCGCACACCGACGGCGGTGAGGTCACCCTGGGGCCGGCCGACCGCGAGGAAGCCGCCACCCGCGGCGATCCGGAGACCGTGGTGGTGGCGTCGGGCAACCTGGCGATGATCTACCTGCCCCGGCACGCGGGCCGGCTGACCCGGGAGCGCATCGACGCCGTCGCGCCCGGGCTGGTCGACGGCCTGGCCGCGCACCCCGGTGTCGGGCTGGTCGTGGTGGACTCCGCGGCCGGGCCGCTCGCGATCGGCGGGCGGGGCTGCCACCGCCTGCGCGACGGGCACGTCGACGGCGACGACCCGCTCGCTCCGTACGGCCGGTGGGCACGCCGGGACCTGCTGTGCCACCAGGCGATGGACCATGTGGGCGACCTCGTGGTGATCAGCTCGGTGGAGCCGGGCCTGGAGGAGGTCGCCGCCTTCGAGGAGCTGATCGGCTGTCACGGCGGGCTCGGCGGCTGGCAGACCGAGGCGCTGCTCATCCACCCGGCGAACTGGCCGCAGGAGGGCGAACTGGTGGGGCCGGACGCCGTACACCGCCAGTTGCTCGACTGGATGCGGCGCCTCGGGCTGCGCGGGCCGGACGACTGACCCGACGACCGCCCGCCGCTCACGGCGTACCCGGCGTCCCGTCCGGCCCGACCCGCCGCCGACCCAGCCAGCTCAACCCCTGCGTGACAAGCAGGACGAGCAGGATCGCGGCGACCACGCTCTGCCACGGCTCCGGGAAGACCGCCCGCCCGAGGACGCCGATCGCGGCGTAGAGCGCCGACCACATCAGGGCAGCCGGCAGGTTGGCGACGGCGAAGCGCCGCCAGGCCAGCCCGGACACCGCCGCCGCGAGCAGCACCGGCACCCGACCGCCCGGGATGAGCCGGGACACCAGGAGCGTCGAGACCCGCCCCTCGCGCATCCGGGCCGACAGCCGGGCGACCCGGGGGCGTGCCCGCAGCCCGTGCAGCCGGCCCGCGATCCGCTCGCCACCCCAGCCGAGCAGGCGGTAGGTCGCGAGGTCCCCCGCGTACGCTCCGGTGGCGCCGGCGAGCACGACCAGGACGACGGTCAGCGGGTGCTGGTGGGCGGCGAGCGCGGCGGCGCCGCTGACCGCCGCGCCGGTCGGCAGCACGGGCACCACGGACCCGAGCAGCACCACCAGGACCAGCGAGCCGAGCGCGGCGAGGGTGGCCGTCACGGCCGCCGCACCGTGAACGACTCGCCCGGGCGCAGCACCCGTACCCGGGTGTCCGGCGCGGCCGTCCGCGCGCGGCGGGCGAACTCGTCGCCGGGATCGAGGAACCGGTCCGGCCGGATCCGGTCGCAGCCGATCGGCCAGAACGTGCCGAAGTGGATCGGCACCGCCCAGGCCGCCGCGGCACGCCGGACCGCCTCGGCGGCCCCGGCCGGGTCGAGGTGGCCGGGACCGAGCGTCGGGCCCCAGCCGCCGACCGGGATCAGCGCGAGGTCGAGCGGACCCAGCGTGGACATCTCGTCGAACAGGCCGGTGTCCCCGGCGAACCAGGTGCGCGCGCGACCCTCGATCAGGTAGCCGAGAGCGGGCGCCCGGTGCCGGGACCACGGATTGCGGCCGGCGTGGTGTGCGGCTGGGACGGCGGTGACCGTCAGCCCGCCGACGTCGAACCGGTCGCCGACCGCGACCTCCCGGCAGCGGCGCGCGGCCGCCGCCCCGAGGGCGCGGTGGACCAGAACTGCGGCGCCCGCCGGCACGACCAGCGCGGCGTGCCCGGGCAGCCGGCGCAGCGACGCGAAGTCGAGGTGGTCGGCGTGCAGGTGCGACACGAGTACGGCGTCCGGGGCGCCCGGCAGCCGCGGGGTCGGGCCGCGACGGCGGCGCAGGTGGGCGAGCCGGTCGCGCAGCAGCGGGTCGGTCAGCAGCCGGGTGCCCGAGTCCTCGATCCAGATGGTGCTGTGCCCGCACCAGGTCAGCTCGACCACGCCACCGCCTCCGTCACGCCTGTCACCGTAACCGCCACCATCCGATCTACCGATCCGGACCGCGGCCACGACGCCACTACGATCCGAGCGTGACTCGCGTTCGGGCCGTCCGCAGGCGGTATCCGCTGCTCGCCGCCGTCCTCGTCCTGTTGCTGCTCGGCGCGGGTGTGGCCTGGGCAGTGGACGACGCGCTGGCGCTGAGCCACCGCCCCGCCGCCGTGCCGGCCGAGGACGTCACCGCCGCGCCCCGGCGCGTCGCGGCACCGGCGCCACCGCTGGCAGCCGTCGTCGTGCCGGACGAGCCCCGGATCACCCGGGCCGCGGCCGTCGTCGCCGACGCACTCGCCGCCCGCGGCCGGCCCCGCCCGGTCGTGCGCACCGTCGACCCGGACGGCCGGGCCACGACGGCCACCGGCGCACCGCCCGCCGGCGGCACCGACCTCTCCGGGGTGACCACGCTGCGGGCGCGCGTGCTCGACACCCTTGGCGGACCGGAGTCCTACCGGGTCGGCGTCCTCGGGACCGCGCTGACCGTCGAGGGCGCCGACGTCGCCGGCACCGCCGCCGCGCTGTACCGGCTCGCCGACCGGATCCGCTCCGGCGCCGAGGCGTTGCCCGCCGCCGAGGCGGGCCGCCTCGTCACGCCCCGGCTCGGCCTGCGGTTGACCGACGCCGGCTCGGTGGGCCGCGAGCCCGACCCGGCCGCCTTCGCCGCCGGTGACGACTACAGCCTGAACACCGACGTGGTCGGGCCGGCGCTGCTGCCGGAGGCGCCCTGGGTGGACGCGGACGCGGTGGCCCGCATCGGCGCGCAGTTCCGGCAGCACGTCGACCACTCGGTGGCACAGGGCTACAACGGTGTCGTCGTGCCCGGCTTCCTGGAGTACGTCACCTTCGCCAAGGTGGGCGACGGACACGCGGTGTACCCGCCCGGGGACGCGCACGTCGACCGGGCGCGGGCGATGGTCGCCGCGTTCGGTCCGGTCTTCCGGTACGCCGAGGAGATGGGCGTGCGGGTCTTCCTGCTCACCGACATGCTCGCGGTGTCGCCGCCGCTGGAGGCGTACCTGGCGCGGACGGTCGGCGGTCTCGACGTGGACGATCCCCGGCTGTGGGCGGTCTACCAGGCCGGCCTGGCGGAGCTGTTCGAGAGCATGCCCTTCGTCGACGGCCTGATGGTCCGCGTCGGCGAGGGCGGCGAGGTGTACGCCGAGGACGGCTGGGACTACTCGTCGAAGCTCGCGGTAACCACCGACACGTCGGTGCGCGCGATGCTGCGGGCGCTGCTGGACACCGCGGGAGCGGCCGGCAAGGAGATCATCTTTCGTACCTGGACGGTCGGTGTCGGACCGGTCGGCGACCTGCACACCAACCCCGGGTCGTACGCGCAGGTCCTGAGCGGCTTCGACGACCCGCACCTGATCGTGTCCACCAAGTTCACCCTCGGCGACTTCTACAGTCACCTGCCGTTGAACACCACCCTGCTGGCCGGCGGACACCGCCGCATCGTGGAGTTCCAGGCACGGCGCGAGTTCGAGGCGTTCGGCTCGCTGCCCAACGACCTCGGGCCGCTGCACCGCCGGGCGCTGCGCGAGTTCCTCGCCGCCAACCCGAAGGTCGAGGGCGTCTGGAACTGGACCCAGGACGGCGGACCACTGCGCGCCGGCCGATGACGTTGCACCTGCGCGCCGGGTTCTGGCAGTTGTACGACCTCAACACGTACGGCGTCGGGCGGCTGGCCTGGGACCCGGACACCGATCCGGCGCAGGTCACGGCGGACTGGGCGTACCGCACGTTCTCCGCCGACCCGGGCACCGTCGCCGCCATCGGGCAGGCGATGGCGCTGTCCCGGTCGGCGGTCACCAAGGGCCTCTACATCGGCCCGTACGCCGAGCGGTCGGTGCGGGCCCTCGGGCTGGAACCGCCGCCGATGATGTGGATCTTCGAGTGGGACATCCTGACCGGCGACTCGGCGGCGCTAGGCAGCATCTACGCGGTCAGCGCCGGCCGCGTCGACGCGGCGATCGACGAGGGCGAGCAGGCCGTGGTGCTGGCCCGGCGCATGCGCGACCTGGTGGCCGCGACCGACCCGGCGACCTGGCGGGACGCCGCGCTGCGCGAGCGTCTCGTCCGCACCCTCGACTACCAGGTGGACCTGTTCGAGACGCTTGCCGCCTATCGCGAGATGGTGCTGCGCCACGCGCAGTGGCTGGACACCGGCTCCGGTGCCGCCTACGACGGTTGGCGACGGGCCGAGGTGGCGTACCGGGAGGCGCGCGACGCCCACCGCCAGCGGTACGGCGCCGACCTGGACCTGCCCGCGTACAACTTCACCGCCGCCGACCTCGGTGCCGAGCGCGCGCACCGGGACCCGGCCATGGCCTGGGCGGCCCGGGCGCTGCTCGCGCTGATCCTGGTGGTGGTGCTGCTCGGTCTGCGCGGGCGCGGCCCCGGCGGCGCCGCCGCGCGCGGACTGCTGCTCGGGGCGGTCGCGCCGTGGCGGGTCGCGGCGCTGCCGGCGCCCGCGTCCAACCTCGACCGGGTGCTGGTGTGGCTGGTCCCGGCGCTGCTGCTGGTGGCGAGCCGGCTCGTGTTCACCTGGTTCGCCGCCCCCGCCCACCTGCTGGTCACGCTCGGCGGCTGGGCGCTCTTCGCCCTGGTCGTACGCCTCGTCCTGGGCCGGCGGGACCCGTTCCACCTCTGGGCCGTGGTGGGCGGGGTCGCGCTGCTGCGCACCGCCGTGCTGCTGGCTGCGCTCGCCGGACGCGGGCCGGGAGGGTACTGGTTCGCCTTCTGGACGGCGCCGACCTCGCGCGCGGTCTACCTCACCGTCGCGTTCGCCGCGTTCTGCTGGCTGTTCGTGGCCACCGCGATGGTCCTGCGCGACCGGTACGGCCTGCTACGCCGCCGCGCCGTCGGGCTGACTCTCTGCGCGGCGGGCGTCCCGCTCGGTGTGCTGTCCGCCCTGGTCGCCGTGGTCGGCCTGGAGCGCGCGCTGACGGTGTGGAACGACCAGCTGGCGCTGCTGCCGTGGGGACTGTCCCGCATCCTCGGCATCACCGTCCACCTGGGCATCCCCACCGACCTGCCGGTGTACGCCGCCGTCGCCGGAGCAGCCCTGGCCGGGCTCGGACTGTTCCTGTCGCTGGGCCGCCGCCACCGCGGGCGACCGGCCACCGCCGGTGCCGGCCTTCCCGCCGCCCTCGCGGGGCCGTAGCGGGACGGCCGGCGCACCGACGGCTCGGCGTCGGTTCACCGCGGCGCAGGCCGCCGGCCCCGGGTCGACACGAACTGGTACGACATCACGGCGACGGCCGGATCCCGCAGGAGCAGGCGGAACGCGTTCAGCTGGCCCGGCGACAGACCCGCGTCGAGCAGCTCCGGCTCCAGTTGGCGGGAGTTCGTCTCGTACAGCGACGCCCCGATCGAGCCACCGGGCCAGCTCTCCGACCGGGTGACGGTGTCGACCTCGACCAGACCCGCCGTCACCAGCTCGGCGTGCACGTCCTGCGCCCACGCCAGGTCCGCGCCGTGGCTCTGCAGGATGCCCAGCATCGCGTCGGTGACCTGGCCGAACAGCTTCGCCGCGTCGTCGCTCGGCGCGGTCAGTACGCGCAGCGGCGCGGTGCAGTCGAACTCCTCGATGACCAGCCACCCGCCGGGGGCCAGGGCGCCGGCCAGCGCGCCCAGCACCCGCCGCCGTTCCGGCAGGTGCAGCAGGACCAGCCGGGCGTGGATCAGGTCGAACGCCTCGCCCGGCGGTGGTTCGCTGCGCACGTCGTGCCGGCGTACCTCCAGGTTTGCCGCCGGGACGAGCCGCGCGGTGTCGATGTCGGTGGCCAGCACCTGGCCGGCCGGGCCCACCGCCCGGGCCATGCTGCGGGCCACCGAACCGCCGCCGGCGCCCACCTCCCAGCACACGCCGCCCGGAACGAGCACCGGCGGGGCGATCCGGGCGGCCGTGATCGGGTCCAGGAACGACTCCAGCGCGCGCAGTTGCGGCACGGCCTCCGGCGCGCCGCTGTCGAAGGTGTACTCGGTTTCACTGGTACCGGTCGGCATCCCTGCTCACCTCTGTCCAGGACGGTCGGGTCAGGTGCCCGGAACCGGTCCACAGCCCGGGCACCGGCCGGGGAGCCGGCGGCTCCCCGGCCACGGCGACGCTGAGCATCGCCGCCAGCGTGCCCGGATCGCTCCGGGCCTCGCCCGCCGGCCGGTCGTAGACCACCCGGCCGTACTCGAGCACCGCGATCCGGTCCGCGAGCTCGATGGCGTGTCGCAGTTGCTGCTCGACCAGCAGCACGGTCAGCCCGGTCGCGGCCAGCGCACGGACCAGGTCGCGCACCCGGGCGGCCAGGTCGGGGGCGAGCCCTTCGCACGGCTCGTCGAGCAGCAGTACGCGAGGCTGCCCGAGCAGGGCCCGGGCGATCGCCAGCATCTGCTGCTCGCCCCCGGACAACTGGTCGCCCCGGTGGCGTAACCGGGCGGCCAACCGGGGCAGCAGCTCCAGGATCCGCGCGACCGTCCAGCCCTCACCGCCCGGCGTCGCCGCCCGCCACGGCGCCGCGGCCAGGACCAGGTGCTCGGCCACGGTGAGCCGGGAGAAGACGCGCCGGCCCTGCGGCACCAGGCCGACCCCGGACCGGGCGATGCGGTGCGGCTGCCGGCCGGCGACCTGCCTCCCGCACACCTCGATCCGGCCGGCGGACGGCCGCACCAGACCGGCGACGGTGTGCACGAGGGTGCTCTTGCCGGCGCCGTTGCGCCCCACCACCGCCTGGACCGTGCCCGCCGCCACCGCCAGGCTCACCTCGTGCAGCACGGTGCCGCCGGCGTACCCGGCGCAGAGCCGCTCCACCCGCAGCATCAGGCCACCCCCTCCGCGTAGGCCTCCCGGACCGCGCGGGAGGCACGGATCTCCGCCGGGGTCCCGTTGGCCAGGGTCCGGCCGTCCCGCAGCACGGTCACCGTGTCGCTGAGCGCGTACACCAGGTCCAGCCGGTGCTCGACCAGCAACACGGCGACCGCGCGGGGCAGGATCCGCAGGAACTCCACCAACCGCTCGACCTCCACGGCGGACAGCCCGGCGGCCGGCTCGTCGAGCAGCAGCAGCCGCGGCCGACCGGCCAGCGCTATGGCGATCTCCACCTGCCGGCGCTGGCCGTGGGCGAGCTGGCCGGCGGGAACCCCGCCCAGTTCCGGCAGGCCCACCCGTTCCAGCAGCGTCGCCGCGGTGCGCTCGGCGACGCGCCGCCGCCCGCCCGGTCGCCACGGACGGGGGCACACCGCGTGGGGCAGCGCGGCGACCACGACGTTCTCGGTCACCGTCAACGTCGACCACACGGCGGGACGCTGGTGGATCCGGCCGATCCCCCGCCGGGACCGGGCCGCCGGACCGAGCCGGGTGACGTCCCGGCCGGCGAGGAGCACCCGGCCGCCACCGGCCGGGGTCGACCCGCCGAGCACGTCGAGCAGGGTGGTCTTGCCGGCCCCGTTGGGCCCGATCAGGGCATGCCGCTGACCGCGGTCGATCCGCAGGTCGACCCCGTCCAGTGCGGTGAGCGACCCGTAGCGCACCGTGATGTCGTGCGCGGACAGCAGCGGTGTCATGCGCCGACTCCCGTCGGCGTGGGCCGGTCCCGGCGGGGCGGCCCCGCCACCAGGTCCGGAAGGAGCCGCCCCCGCACGGCGGGCCGGCGGTGGACGGCGCCGGGCAGCAGGTAGACGGTGGCCACGAAAGCCAACCCGAGCACCAGGGGCGCCTGCCCGGGCAGCACGCCGAACAGCCAGTCCCGGGTGGCGATCACGATCACCGCGCCGACCAGTGCGCCACCGACCGACACGGTGCCGCCGATGACCACGCCGAGCAGCAGCAGGGCGGAGCTGTCGAAGCCGAAGTCGGCCGGCGAGATGTACTGCTGGGCCACCACGAGCAGGGAGCCCGCCGCTCCCGCGACCGCCCCGGCGCCCACGTGCGCGGCGGCGACGTGGCCGGAGACCCGGTGACCGCTGGCCCGCAGCCGCGCCTCGTCGTCCCGGCCGGCGCGCAGCAGCAACCCGACCCGGGTACGCAGCACCAGCAGCACCACGCCGACCAGCGCCGCGACCACCACCAGGGCGTAGAGGTAGCGGGCCCGGTCGGTGGCCAGCACCGGCATCCCCCACAGCGGACGCACCGGGGGGATACCGGCCAGCCCGTCCGTGCCGCCGGTCACCGACCGCCACCGTCCGATGACGGTCACCACGAGCTCGCCGACCGCCAGGGTGATCATCAGGACGACCACGCCCCGCGCGTGGACGACGAGCGGGACGGTCACCGCGGCCAGGGCGGCGCCCGCCGCCGCCGCGACGGCCAGGTGCACCACGCCGACGTCGGAGACCTGGCTGCCGACGACCGCGCTGGCGTAGGCGCCCGCCGCGTACGGCGCCGTCTGGCCCAGGGTGGGCAGCCCGGCGACCCCGGTGAGCAGGGCGACGCTCACCCCGACCAGGCCGAGCGCGAGGGTCCGGGCGAGCAGCGCGGCGGTGTAGTCGTCGACGACCCACGGCGCGAGCACCAGCCCCGCCGGAACGGCCACGGCGACGCCGCGACGCACGGCACGGACGGCCTCGTCCCTCACGTCGCCCTCCGGGCGACCGCCAGGCTCCGGGCCCGCACCGCGAGCACCGCCGCCATGGCGGCGAAGAGCAGGAACGGGGCGGCGGACGGGGCGAGTGCCACGCCGAGAGTCTGGATCTGGCCGACGGCCAGCGCGGCGAGCAGGGTGCCGGTCATCGAGCCGAGGCCGCCGAGGACGACCACGACCAGGGACAGCAGCAGCACGGCGTCGGCGGTGTCCGGGCCGGGACCGATGATCGGCGCGCCGAGCACGCCGGCGGCACCGGCCAGCGCACCGGCGGCGGCGAGCACGCCCACCCGGATCCAGACCGGGCTCACCCCCATGGTCGCCACCATCTCCGCGTCGTCCACGGCGGCGCGCACCAGCATCCCGGCCCGGGTCCGGCGGACCGCGAGGTGCAGCAGGCCGGCGAGCAGCGCGGCGACGACGATGAAGACCAGCCGGTACGCGGCGTAGCGGTGACCGGCGATCACCACCGACCCGTCCAGCGCGGCGGGAACCCGTACCGGCGGGTCGTCCGGCCCGAACGCGCCGACGAGCAGGCTCCCGCCGGCCAGCGCCACCCCGAACGTCAGCAACGCCTGGTTGAGGTGGCTCCGCGCGGCGACCCGGGTCAGCAGCACGGCCACCAGCGCACCGGCCACGGTGGCGGCGCCGACCCCGACCGCCAGTGCCAGCGCCAGGCTGCGCCAGCCACCGTCCAGCAGCGCCGCGGCGGTGTAGCCGCCGATCGCGTAGAGGGTGCCGTGCGCCAGGTTCAGGATGCCGGCGACGCCGAAGCAGAGCACGAGGCCCGCCGCCGCGACGAACACCAGCAACCCGTAGGCCACCCCGTCCAGGGCCGGTACGACGTACGGGTCGAACCGGAGGTCGGCCGCCACCACGGTCACCCGCCGACGGTGGCGAGGTCGCTCACGATCGTGTTGGACAGCGCCCGGCCGTCCTGGCGCACCTGGCGCAGGTACCACTTCTGCACCGGCGCGTGGGTGGTCGGCGAGAACTGCCAACTGCCGCGCGGGCTCGCGATCTGGCCGAGCTGGCCGATGGCGGCGTTGATCCGCTCCGGCGTCGGGTCGGTCCCGGCCGCCGCGATCGCCCGGTCCAGCACCGCCGCGGCGTCGTACGAGGCCATCGCGTACGTCGTCGGGGTGTTGTCGTTCTTGGCCTTCCAGGCCGCCACGAAGGCCCGGTTCTCGGCGTTGTCGAGGTCGGGCGAGTAGTTGAGCACGGAGTAGATGTCCCGGGCGGCCTCGCCCTGCGCGTCGAGCACGCCGCCCTCGGTCAGGAAGCCGGCGGCGTAGAGCGGCAGGTCCCGGATCTCCGACTGGGCGTACTGCTTGACGAAGTCGACGGCCGCGCTGCCGGCGTAGAACGTGTAGACGGCCGCCGCGCCCGAGGCCTTGATGCGCGCGAAGTACGGGGTGAAGTTGCTTGTCGTCGGGAACGGGGTGAAGGTGGTTTTGCCGTCCTGGTTGGCCAGTTCGCCGCCGACCTCGACGAACGTGTCGGTGAAGCCGCGCAGCTCGTCCCAGCCGCCCTGGTAGTCCGGGCCGATGGCGTAGACCTTGCCCTTGACGTTGTCCCGGACGTGCTGGGCGATCGCCTCCCCCGGCTCGTCGGACAGGTAGGAGGTGTGCCAGACGCGGGACACGTCCTTCAGCTCGGGCCGCCCGTTGGAGCCGACGAGCGGCACCTTCGTCTCGTTGAGCAACGGGTAGACCGCCGCCACGGAACCACCACCGACGATGCCGGTGAGCGCGACCACCCGGTCCTGTTTGAGCAGCTTCGTCGCGGCCGGCACCGCCGTAGCGGCGCCGTTGCCCTCGTCGGCGACGACCAGCTCGACCTGGCGGCCGCCCAGCTTGCCGTCGTGGGTGGACAGGTACAGCTCGAAGCCGTCGCGGATGTCCTTGCCGACCGCCTGGTACGTGCCGGACAGCGAGGCCAGCAGGCCGATCTTGATCGTTCCGCCGGACGCGGCGCCGCTCCCGTCGTCGGCGCAGGCAGAGGCGCCGAGCAGGACGAGGGCGAGCAGGGCCGCGGTGCGGGCACGGCGGCGCCGGGGGATGGTGAGTGACATCTTCTCTCCTACGGAAGGGATGGAGCCCGGCGTGGGGGCGCCGGGGTGTCAGCGGCTGCCTCCGAGTGCCGCCGGGGTCAGCGCGTCACCGATGCGGTTCGCCAGCTCGGTCATCTCGTAGGAGACCTTGCCGACGTCGCACTGGGGATCGGCGAGCACGAGCAGGGAGGCGCCGTCGTTGAAGGCCATGGAGAACATGAAGCCGCCCTCGAGCTGGGTGACGTTGGAGATCACCGCGCCGGCCTCGAAGAACGCCGCGGCGCCGCGGAGCAGGCTCACCAGCCCGCTGCCGGTCGCCGCCAGCTGGTCCGCCCGGTCGGGTGGGAGGCCACGGGTGGCGGCCACCATCAGACCGTCGCTGGAGATGGCGAGCGCGTGGCTCACCTCGGTGGCCCGCTCGGCGAAGGCGTCCAGCAGCCAGCCGAGATCCTGTCGGTCGGTCACGTGTTCTCCCTGTGGGTTCAGTTCTTGACCAGGTTGGGCCGGCGGCCGGCGACGCCCCGCGCGTACGCGGCCATGGCGGTGGCCACCTGGGTCGGGTCGCGGTACTCGGAGCGCTGCTGCGGCCCCGTGACACCGCCCGGCACCAGGTGCCGCTGCGGCTGCCGCCGCGGCAGGCCGGAGGACGTGGTGTCGGCGACCTCGGGCGCGTGGGCCTGCGCTGCCGTACGCCACGCGTCGTCGGCGGGGCTCGCCCACGGTGTCCCGTTCCGGTGCTCGGGGCGGTCGGCCTGGAACCAGTGGTTCACCTCGTGGAAGATGACCAGCTCCTCGGTGGGCGCGTCGTCCCGCCCGTCGGGCCTGGGCGCGGGCCGGAAGACGGGCGCGGCCGGCAGCACCCGCTCGCTCACCGGTCGTCCGGCCTGCGGCTGCGGGGCTGTCCGGTGGACCGGGGGCGTGACGGTGGTCCGCGCCGCGCGCCGCGACGGCCGGGTGGGCGTGAGCAGGAACTCCTCGGGGGGCAGCGACCGGATCATCGTCGCGGGGAGCGCCGCCTCGGCGATGGTGCCGCGGCGCGGGCCGGGGCGCAGCTGGACGGCCACACCGAGCCGCACCGCGAGGTGTCCCACGACGACCAGCCCCATCGCCCGTACGGCGGCGACGTCGATCGCGGGCGGGTGGGCGAGCAGGTCGTTGAGTTGCTGCCGCCGTTGCGGGCTCAGCCCGACGCCCTCGTCGCTGATCTGGACGATCACCCGGTCACCGAGGCTGCGGCCGGTCACCCACGCCTCGGTGTCCGGCGGTGAGTAACCGGTGGCGTTGTCCATCAGCTCGGCCAGCAGGTGCACGACCTCGTCGACCGCCTCGGCCGCGACGGCCACGTCGCCGTCGACCGTGCCGAGGCGGATCCGGGCGTAGTGAAGGTCATCGCCGAGACCGAGGCGTGTTCGGCGGTGCGTACCTGCGCGCGCAGCGGCGGGAGGCCGTCCAGCGCCGCGTCGACCCGGGGCAGGACGTCCCGGCTGGCGGCCGGGCCGGCGGGCACCTGGGCCCGCTGCCGCCGGTAGCGGGCGGCGGCGTCGTCGGTGGCGGCGGCAGCGGCGAGGAAGGCGTCCTGCTGCTGCGGCGCGCCCCGGGTCAGCAGGTCGGCGGCGGCGATCCGCTCGTGCTGCAGCCGGTGGGCCAGGTCACCGGCGGCGGCGCCGAGCTGGGCCAGGACCCCGAGGTCGCTCGCGCGGGTGGTCTGGCGGGCGCTCTCGGTGAGGGCCAGGCCGGCGAAGCCCATCACGGCGACCAGCGGCGCCGCGACGATGAGACGCATCCGGGCGGCGATCCTCCAACCGCGGCGGCGGGTCGGGTAGGGTCGGGCCGCGTGGGACCTCGTGCTCGACGCCAAGGCGACTCCCGCATCCATCTAAGAAGATCTATGCGCAATTGCGGATTGCAGGTTTCATTGCGCCGGAACCCGTGCCCGCAGACCAGACCTGACGGTGGTACAAACAGGCCGTACCACCATCTGTACCCAGAGTCAGCAGCGCCGCCGGCGCCGCACGCCCGGCTCGATTCCGCGCCCGGTCGAGGTCAGGCCTGCTCGGCCGACCGGCGCGGCGCCTCGTCGACCTCCGGCTGGGCGAGCACCTGACCGATCAGCTCCCGCAGCTCGTCGATCGCCGCCACGACGGCCTCCGGGTCGCGCGCGTCCCGCCGGCGCGTTCCGTTCGCCGGTTCGAGCCGTGCCACCTCCCCGGAGCGCGGCCCCCGCCGGCCGTCCGCGGCCAGTTGCTCCGCCGCGACCTGCGGCCACAGGGCCGCCAGCCGGCCGCCGGTGCCGAGCACCTCGTCACAGCGGACGGCGAACTCATGGCTGCCGTAGCGGCGGCCGGCCTCCACCGCGGCGACCGTCTCGCGGCTGAACCGCACCCGCTCCGCCAGCGCCCGCTGGGTCAAACCCCGCCGGGTACGCCAGTCGCGCAGCTCCGAGCGGAACCGATGGCTGGCATCGGATCCGGCGGCGCTCGACGGGGGCGTGCGATTCATGTGCTCACCTTCACGACGCCGGGGAAACATGGCGTCAGACCGAGGTCGGGCGATGACTGCGCCTTCGCAGGGGACATTCTTAACCCATCGGGCGACAGGTGTGAAGACGTGACTCCGCAGAGTATTCGTTAATCGTTGTCGGTCGATGCGGATGGCCGCAGGTCAGCGCGGCGCGCCGGGAGACGCCTCACGCCGCGGGCCGCTCGACCGCCGACGCCACCGTGTCGATGACCACCGGCAGCCCACGGTGCGCGCGGAACGCGACGTTCGGCTTGTACGCCCGGCGGTGACCCGCCGCCAGGCGCAGGCCCGGCACGGCCGCCGCGAGCCGGACGAGCGCGGTCTCGGCCTCCAGCCGCGCCAGCGCCGCGCCGATGCAGAAGTGCGGCCCGTGCCCGAAGGAGAGGTGGTCGGTCACGTCGGGCCGGCGCGGGTCGAACCGGTCGGCACCGGCGAACACCGCCGGATCCCGGTTCGCCGCACCGATCAGCAGCAAGCAACGCGCGCCAGCCGGGATGGTCACGCCGCCCATCGTGACCGGCCGCTTCGTCACCCGCAGCCAACCGTCGATGGCGGGCGCGAACCGCAACGTCTCGGTGACGAACCCGGGCACCCGCCCGGGGTCCTCGACCAGAGCGCGCCACCGGTCCGGGGTGGACAGCGCCTGGTCCAGCGCGTGGGCGAGCAGCCCGGCCGTGGTCTCGTGCCCGGCCACCAGGAGGTTGAACACGATGCTCGACACCTCGGTCACCGTGAGCACCTCGTCGTCGCCGTCGCGGTACGCCAGGAGCCGGCCGACGTAGTCGTCGCCGTACCGGCCCGCGTCGAGCCGGTCGCCGACGAGACGCTGGCAGTAGTGCCAGAACTCCAGCAGCCCCCGTGCGAGCCGGACCTGTTCGGCCGGGTCCGGATCGCCCCAGACGAGCGCGATCTGGCCGTCCGCCCAGCCCCGCACCCGCCCGATGTCCTCCGCCGGCACGCCGAGGAGATCGAGCAGGACGAGCAGGGGCAGTCCGGTGGTGAACTCCGGTACGAGGTCCGCCCGCCCGCCGTCGCGGGCGACCAGCCCGGCGACCAGTTCGTCGACCCGGCGCCGGACGATCCCGCCGTACCGCTGCTCCACCCGGTCCGGCGTGTTGGCGAAGGTCGACCGCAGCGCCCGCCTGGTCCGGGTGTGCACCGGCGGGTCGGCGGCGGCGGTGGTCGGTGGCGCGTCGATGCGCAGGATGACGTCCAGCGCCTCCGGACAGACCTGGTAGACCGGTGCGAGCGTCAGGGCGTTGCCGAAGGCCCCGGTGTCGCCCAGCGCCCGGCGCACGTCGGCGTGCCGGGTGATGAGCCACAGTCCCAGTTCCTCGTCGTGGTGCACCCCGCCGGCACCGTCGAGGAGCCGCCGCCAGACCGGGGCCGGATCGGTGAGATACGCACCGGCGAACGGGTTCAACCGCATGACCGCCTCCTGGTCCACCGGCTCCGCACTACCGGATCCGACGCCTTTTCCGGGCGGCCCGATCGCCGCCGGACACCCTCAACGGCGAGCCATTGGGAGAATCAAGTCAAGATTTGTGAGCATCAATGCATTGGGGTTGGGAATTGCGCCGTCACGGCCTTGCGGGCTCCTTGCCCATCTGCAACTTGCCCCCTGCCGATTGCCTGTCGATCACTGCCTTGAACAGCCCGGACAGCCTCGGTCACGATAGCGGACCGGGGCGCCGCCGCGCCGTGCGCCGACCCCACCGAATGAGACGGACGTCCGACCGGGCGCCGACGCGGAACGGCCGAAAGACGAGAGGGTCCGCCATTCTGCACACCATTGAGGACCCCCGCACGCCGGCAGCCGCACCGCCGTTGACACGAATTCGGAAAGGAGAAGACCGACTCGAGATGCCCGACGCGCGGCGCGTACGCCGGTGCGCCCGTCGACACACCGGCGTACGCACGGCGTCAGGCGCCTCCGGCCAGGTCCCGCCGGCGGAACACCGCCACGGCCGCCCGTGCCATCGCGACGGCGATCACGGTCAGCGCCACGACCGCGGTCACGCTGATGTCGTCGAGCGGGTACTCACCCACGTGCTCGAACGGCGACAGCCGTACCGCGCCGTCGGGGATCTCCAGGATCGGCGCGAAGTAGCCGACGATCAGCGCGTAGCCGAGCACGGCCCAGATCACCGGCAGCGCCCGCGGCGCCGCCGCGTACAGAACGACGGCGGCGGCCAGGACGAGCCAGACCGCCGGACTGTGTGCGACGTGGCCGAGCACCAGGTCACCGATCAGCCCCGGGTCGCCGGTGCTCACCGCCGCCCCGACACCCATGCCGATGCCGGCGACCAGCAACAACCACGGTACGGCCACCGCCGCCACCACCGCGTGGCCGCCGATCCAGGCACCGCGACTCACCGCCGTGGCCAGAACCGACTCGGTCCGCCCGTCGGTCTCCTCGGCGCGCAGCGCCTGCACCGCGAGCACCGCGTAGACCCCGACGGCGAGCGCCATGGTCAGGCCCATCATGCCGAGGAAGCCGTCCAGCAGGTGCTCCGCGCCGCCGAGGACCGCGACCATGTCCTCGGGCGCGTCGGCGAAGCCGTCGAGCAGTGGCTGGGTGAACCAGCCGTACGCGAGGCCGGCGACGAGCAGCGCCGCGCTCCAGCCGAGCAGACTGGCCCGGTGCAGCCGGAACGCGAGCGCGAGCGGGCTGTCCAGCCAGGCGGCGGCGCGCGGCGGTCCGGGGCGGGGCGGCACCAGGCCCGCGCCGAAGTCCCGGCGGGTCGAGAGGGCGTAGCCCGCCGCGGCGGTGGTCGCCGCGAAGGCCAGGGAGACGGCCAGCGGCCACCAGCGGTCGTGGACGTACGGGGCGGTCTGCTGGGACCAGCCCAGCGGCGACAGCCAGGACAGCCATGCCGGACCGCTGCCCTGCACCGCCGCCACGTCGCCGAGTCCGCGCAGCACGAACGCGGCGCCGAGCAGTGCGCCGGCCGCGCCGGACGCCGCACGCGGGTACTCCGACAACTGGACGGTGAGCGCCGCGACGCCCGCGAACGCCAGCGCCACCGCGCCGACGGACGCCCCGAACAGCAGCGACCCGCCCGTGTCGTACCCTCGGCCGGCCATCGTCCCGGCGATCAGCAGTGCGACCAGGACGGCCATCCCGGCGGTGAGCACCAACGTGGCGGTGAGCTGGGCGTACCGGCCGACCACGTTGGCGCGGACCAGTTCGGCCCGACCGGAGCGCTCCTCGACGCGGGTGTGCCGCACGACGGTGAGCAGGCCCATGAGGCCGGCGCCGAGCGCCACGTAGAGGCCGTACTGGCCGGCGAGGAAGCGTTCGATGGTCAGGTCGTCGAAGCCGAAGCCCGGTCCGCCGAACAGCGCGCCGGCCGGGCTGCCGGAGAACGCGGTAAGCCCCTCCAGGTCCTCCGGGCTCTTGACGATGGTCTCCAGCGCGGTGGCGAAGTAGGTCATCAGCAGGGTCAGGCCGAGCGCCCACGCCGGGAGGCGGATCCGGTCGCGGCGCAGCATGAACCGGAGCAGGGTGCCGGTCCCGGTGACCGTGCCGCCCCTGCGGTCCAGGGCCGGTACCGGGCGGTCGAGAGTCGTCGCGGCCATCACGCCACCCCGGCGGCGTCGCGGGTGGGCTGGTCGTCGTAGTGGCGCAGGAGCAGTTGCTCCAGGGTCGGCGGCCGGACGGTCAGTCCCCGCAGGTCGAGGTCGCCCAGCCGGCGGACCACGGCGGCGAGGTGGTCGCCGTCGACCTCGAAGCGGAGGTGGCCGTCCTCGTAAGTCAGGGCGTGCACACCGGGCAGCGAGGCCAGCGCCTCGGCCGGGCGGTCGGTGAGCGCCTCGACCGAGGTGCGCGTCAGGTGGCGCAGGTCGGTCAGCGAGCCGGTCTCGACGATGCGCCCCTGCCGGATGATCGAGATCTGGTCGGCGAGCACCTCGACCTGGGCGAGGATGTGGCTGGACAGCAGGACGGTCCGCCCGGCGTCCTTCGCCTCGCGGATGCACTCCTGGAACACCGCCTCCATCAGCGGGTCCAGTCCGGCGGTGGGCTCGTCGAGCAGGAGCAGTTCGACGTCGCCGGCAAGCGCCGCGACGAGGGCCACCTTCTGCCGGTTGCCCTTGGAGTAGGTGCGGCCCTTCTTGCTCGGGTCGAGGTCGAAGCGCTGGCACAGCTCGTCGCGGCGGGCCGGGTCGGTGCCGCCGCGCAGGCGGGCGAAGAGGTCGATCGCCTCGCCGCCGGTGAGGTTCGGCCACAGCTCCACGTCGCCGGGGACGTACGCGAGCCGGCGGTGCAGTCGCACCGCGTCGGCCCACGGGTCACCGCCCAGCATCCGGGCCTGGCCGGCGTCGGCGCGCAGCAGCCCGAGCAGGATCCGGATGGTGGTGGACTTGCCGGCGCCGTTGGGGCCGAGGAAGCCGTGCACGGTGCCGGGCTCGACCCGCAGGTCGAGCCCGTCCAGCGCCGTGACCCGGCCGAAGGACTTGTGAAGGTGGTGGATGTCGATGGCAGCAGTCATCGTCGGATACCTCGTTCGAGGAGAGCCCAGGGCAGCCTGGGAAGCGATGTCGTCGACCGCGGAGGAACCGCGGATGGAAGGGACCACGCCGGGGCGTGGTGGCGGGTCAGCGTGCAGTGCTGTCTGCGTCGCCTGCCGCGGGCGGGTCCGGGACGTACATCAGGTAGTCGTCGAGCATCGAGCGGTCGACGAGCAGCCCCTGGGCGAACAGTTCGAGCGCCGGTGCCGTGATCTCCTCGGCGTACCGGCGGAACCGGGCGGGGAACTCCTCGGCGTCCGCGTCGGCACCGTGCAGGGTGAACCAGAGCAGGAGCCCGCCGGTGGCCTGGTAGGTCAGGTACCGCGTCCGGGCGGCGCGGTCACGGCTGGGGCGGATCACCCCGGCGGCCTCCCCCGCGGCCAGGTACTCCTCGGCGTCGGCGGTCATCCGCTCGACCAGTTCGAGCGCCAGTTCGCCGCCGGCCTGCAGGCTGCGCAACAGGTACCGCACCACGGGTGCGAACTGCTCGAGCTCGGCCATGTGGGCCAGCAGCATCGCCGCCGTGCCGCCGGTCAACGCCTTCGTCTTCTCCTGGCGCATGACCTCCAGGACGTGCTCGTCGCAGGCGCGGCGCAGCCCGTCCTTGGAGCCGAAGTGGTGGACGACCAGGCCGGCGGTCACCCCGGCGTCGGCGGCGATCGCGCGCAGCCCCACCCGGAAGCCGTCGCGGCCGAACCGCTCAACGGCGGCGTCGCGGATGCGGCCGGCGGTGGCGAGCTCGCCAGCCCGGCTCTCGACCCGCACGCCGTCCGCCGTCACCCCACCAGTTAAACACTTGTTCAACCGGTCGGGCAACCCTCGCTCGATCGCCAGATCGACGGCCCCGGACCGGCGCGCCGGGTGGGCCGAGGTTTCACCCGCGGCCAGACTGGTGAAAGTGGGCAGCACCTGCGCCAACCTGGGGGGAAACAACTGTGTCCGACAACGATGACGTGCGGTCCGAGCGCGACGCCGACCGCCCCGACGAGGTGACCGACCCGCTGCTGTGGAGGCGGGCTCTGGAGGTGGCCGACGCGCACGAACCGGACGGGGAGGGCGGCTGCCGCAACCTGCTCTGCGCCGGCCAGCCGTGGCCCTGCCCGGCGTGGAACAGCGCGCAGCACGCGCTGCGCGTGGCCCGGGGCGGCAGGGCGCCGGCGACCCGGTTCACCCAGGCCGGCGGCCCGGACCTGCCGAGCGTGCCGGCGCCACGGTCCCAGCGGGTCACGCAGGCGGCGTGAGGCGCCGGCCGGCCTCGACGGCGCCGGCCGTCCGGCGGCGCCGTCGCGACCCCGCCGCGGGGTACGCCTAGGGTGGGCGGCATGGCAGCCCCCTACTCCTCCGCCGACGAGTCGCCCGCGCTGAACCCGCTCACCCGGCTGGCGCTGCCCGAGCTCCGGCAGCGCACAAGCGTCAAGTGGCGGATGCACGCGCCGGACGTGCTGCCCCTGTGGGTGGCGGAGATGGACGTGCCCCTCGCGCCCGCCGTGGCCGACGCGCTGCACCGCGCGGTCACCCTCGGCGACACCGGGTACGCGTACGGCACCGCGTACGCCGAGGCGCTCGGCGACTTCGCCGCCCGGCGATGGGGCTGGAACGACTTCCGCGTGGATCGCAGCACGCTCGTGCCCGACGTGATGATGGGCGTCGTCGAGGTGCTCCGGCTCGTGACCGGTCCCGGTGACGCGGTGGTGGTCTGCTCCCCCGTATACCCGCCCTTCTACGCCTTCGTCAGCCACGCCGACCGGCGGGTGATCGAGGCTCCGCTCGGCCCGGACCTGCGAATGGATCCGGCCGCCCTGGAGGAGGCCTTCCGCCGCGCGCGGGAGTACGGCCGGCGACCGGCGTTCCTGCTGTGCAACCCGCACAACCCGACCGGCGTCGTCCATCGCCGCGACGAGCTCGAGACGGTCGCCGAGCTGGCGCACCGGCACGGCGTGCGGGTGGTCTCCGACGAGATCCACGCCCCGCTCGCCCTTGCGGGCGCGCGCTTCACCCCGTACCTCACGGTGACCGGCGCGGAGGACGCCTTCGCCCTGATCTCCGCCTCGAAGGCGTGGAACCTCGCCGGCCTGAAGGCGGCGCTCGCGGTCGCCGGGCCGCGGGCCGCCGCCGATCTGGCCCGCATGCCGGAGGAGGTCAGCCACGGGCCCAGCCACCTGGGCGTGATCGCGCACACCGCCGCGTTCCGGGACGGCGGACCGTGGCTCGACCTGCTCCTCGCCGGTCTCGACGCCAACCGCGCGCTGCTGGAAACGCTGCTGCCCAAACACCTGCCGTCGCTGGCGTACCACCGCCCCGAGGGCACCTATCTCGCCTGGCTGGACTGCACGGCGCTGGGCATCCGCACCGAACGACCGGACGCCGGGCCCGGCGTGGCCAGCGACCTGGCCGGACCCGCCCGGATGTTCCTGGACCGGGCGCGGGTCGCCCTCAGCTCCGGGCACGTCTTCGGCACCGGCGGGGCCGGCTTCGTACGGCTCAACTTCGCCACCTCGCCCGAGATCCTCATCGAAGCCGTGACGCGGATGGGCCAGGCGGTCGACGAGCACCTCGCCTCGGCCGGCTGACCTCCGGGCACCGCCGCCCGGCGCCACCGCGGGGCGCCACCGCGGGGCCGGGCCGGCCAGCGCTCAGGGCGCGGGGAAGGACCCGTCGCCGAAGAGGATGCGGCTGGCCGCCGCCCGCCCGGGCGGCGTGCGCAGCAGGGTGAACGCCGCCGCCGCGACGGCGGGGGTGCGCACCTGGGCCAGGCCCCGGCGCAGCAGCAGCCGGCCCCGGAAACGGGCCCGCAGGGTGGCGCCGTCGTAGTGGGCCAGCGCGTCGGGCCGGCCGGTGCGCAGGGCCTCGTCGAGCACGGTGGCGGCGTGCTCGGACAGCCGTAGGCACGGGTCGAGGCCGCCGGCGGTCAGTGGCGAGACGGCGCCCGCGGCGTCCCCGACGAGGAGCCCGTCGGAGCAGCTGATCCGGCGCAGCACCCCGCCGACGGGGATCGGCCCACCGCGCCGCTCGACCTCGGCGGGACGGTCGACGCCGGGCAGCCCGGGCGCGGTCGCGGCGAACCGGCCCAGAGCCTGCCGGAGACCGTGCGGGAAGCGGTCGGCGTAGCCGGCCACGCCGACGTGGGCGTGCCGACCGTCGTTGACGACCCACGCCAGGTAGCCGGGGGCGAGCGACGGGTCGAGCACGCAGTGGAACGTCGGCGGCTCCGCGGACCCGTCGATCTCGAAGACCTCCTCGGCTCCGACCAGCAGGTGGTGGTTGCGGTCCAGGGCGAGGTCCCGGGCGACCCGGGAGCGGGCGCCGTCGGCGCCGACGACGAACCGGGCCCGGACCGTGGCGGGCCCGTCCCGCCCGGCCAGGAGGAAGGAGCCGGCCCGCCGGCCGGCGTACCGGGTGCCGAGCGCGATCCGCACGCCGGCCTCGGTCGCGGCGCGGGCGGCGGTCACGTACAGCGGGGCCATGTCGCCCACCCGGTACTCGTCGCGGCTGCTGACCAGGGCCACCGGGCGCCGCAGGCGGGGTGGATAGAGCACCACCCGGCGGATCGGCGGTCCGAGGCACTCGGGCGGAAGCGCGAAGTCGTCGAGCGTACGCCGGACGAAGATGCCCGTCGTGCGGATCGGGCCGGTCAGCGCCGGCCGCCGTTCGACAAGCAGCACATCGTGACCCTGCCGGGCGAGTTCGGTGGCCGTGTGCAGCCCGGCCAGGCCGGCCCCGACGACCAAAACGTCAACGATCATCCGTCCCCCATCACCGGTTGATCATCGATCCTCGTTCGTTACCTATCGAATGTCAATAGAAACCGCACGAGCCGCATGAGCCGACGACGAGCCGCGAGCGCCTCGACGCCTACTTTCCATCGACAGTCGTCTCTAGCGCGATCGGTGTGCGCGTGGTAGGAATCCTCCAAATCTCTTATCGGACGCGAAAGTTTTCCACAGAGAGGGCCTGGACGAGGATGAGACGCATCATGGCCAGCCTCCTGGCCGCCGCCGTCGGTCTGACCGTGGCGGCCACACCGACCCGGGCGGCCCCCACCGACGAGCAGACCGTGACCTACCGCGGCTACCGCCTGGCCGTCCCCGCCGACTGGCGGGTCGTCGACCTGACCGCCGACCCGCACGCCTGTGTCCGGTTCGACCGGCCCGCGGTCTACCTCGGCCATCCCGGCGAGCAGCCCTGGTGCCCCGCCCGGCTGGTCGGGCGGACGGCCGGGCTCGTCATCGAGCCGATCGACGCCACGACCGCCGAGCGGCTCACCGCCGACACCGAGGTCACCGCGACCGGGAAGGCCACGGCCGGCGACGCGGTCTCCCGGGACGGCTCGATCCAGCTCGCGGTACGCGACGCGGGCGTACTCGTCACCGCCGTGCACACCCCGGACACCGAACCGGCGGTCCGCCGGATCCTGGCCACCGCACGGCTCGGCCCGGGCGCCGCGCCGGCCACGCCGGACCACCTCCGTACCCGGGCGAGGACCGCGACGGTGACGCCGGCAGCGGCGGCCGGCCCGCAGCCCGGCACCTACACCGGTCGGGGCTTCGACACCTGCACCGCCCCGTCGCAGTCGACGATGGACACCTGGCGGACCCATTCGCCGTACCGCGCGATCGGCATCTACATCAGCGGCTCGAGCCGGTCCTGCACGCAGGCCAACCTGACCGCGACCTGGGTGACCAACCAGACCGCCAACGGCTGGCACCTCATCCCCATCGAACTCGACCGCCAGGCCCCGTGCGGCACCCGCACGCCCAAGATGTCGTACGACCCCGCCACCGCCCGCTCCCAGGGCGCGACCCGGGCGACCGCCGCCGTCAGCGCCGCCCAGGCGCTCGGCATCCCCGCCGGAAGCGTGATCTACAACGACATCGAGCACTACCCGTCCAGCGAGTCGTGCAAGGCGGCCGTGCTGTCGTACCTCTCCGGCTGGACCGAACGGCTGCACGCGCTCGGCTACCTGTCCGGCATGTACTCCAGCGGATCCTCCGGCGTACGGGACCTGTGCAGCGCCTACCACGACAACCGGTACACCCGGGTCGACCACCTCTTCTTCGCCTGGTGGAACGGGGTCGCCGACACCGACGCCGGCGACTACTGCCCGGACGCCTACTACGCCGACCGCCAGCGGATCCACCAGTACACCGGTGACAGCTACGAGACCTGGGGCGGCGTCCGGATCTACATCGACCGCGACTACCTCGACGTGTCGACCGGCGGCGGCACCACGCCACCACCGGACGGGTTCAGCGTCACCGTGGACAACGCCACCGCGGGTGGGTTCACCGCGAGCGCGAACTGGGGCACGTCGACGTACTCCAGCCAGCGCCACGGCGCCGACTACCGGTTCGCCGGCCCGACCCCGGTCAGCGACCTCGCCTGGTTCCGGGCGGCCCTGCCGGCCACCGACTCCTACGAGGTCTCGGTCTGGTATCCCGCCGACCCGGGCTACAACGACTCGACCCCGTACCTCGTGGCCACCACCGGTGGCAACCAGACGGTACGGGTGAACCAGCGCGTCAACGGCGGCCGCTGGGTGTCGCTCGGCGTGTTCACGCTTGCCGCTGGTGACGGCAACAAGGTGGGCGTGAGCCGCTGGACCAGCGGCACCGGCTACGTCATCGCCGACGCCGTGCGGATCACCCGGGTCTGAGCAACGCCCGACCGGGCCGGTACCGACCGGACCCGCCGCGCCGGAGGGTCACCGAGCGGGGTGCCCTCCGGCGCGCGCCTCACGGTGCCGGCGGGGACGGCGCCTCCGGCTCGTCCTCCGGTCCTCTCCTCCGGCGGCGGTCACGGCGGTACTCGGGCCGCAGCTTCGCGCTGGCGAACGCCGCCTTGACCGCCGCCGAGAGCGCCTCGATGTCGTACGAGCCGTGGTGCCGGCGGCCGTTGACGAAGAACGTCGGGGTGCCGGAGACGCTGCTGAGATCGGCCGAGTCGACATCCTCGGCGACCCGCTCGGCGCCCCGGCGCTCGGCGAGGTGCTCCTGGAACCGCTCCAGGTCCAGGCCGAGCTGTTCGGCGTAGCGGAGCACGTCGGCGGGATCGAGCGCGTCCTGGTGCGCCATGAGCAGGTCGTGCATCTCCCAGAAGGCGCCCTGCTCCCCCGCCGCCTCGGCGACCTCGGCGGCGAGCTGGGCGTGCGGATGGACCTCGGTCAGTGGCAGGTGCCGCCAGACGTACCGGATGTTGCTGATGTCCGCCAGCAGCTCCCGGACCACCGGCTCGGCCTGACCGCAGTACGGGCACTCGAAGTCGCCGTACTCCACGACCGTCACCGGCGCCTCCACCGGCCCGCGCATGTGGTCGCGTTCCGGATCGACCGGGACCATCAGGTCGACGATCCCCTCGGCGGCCCCCAGCAGCGCGCGGGCCCGCCGCGGCGCGGGGAGCCGGGACGCGAGGTGGAACACCAGCCAGGTGACGACGGACGCCCCGACCGTCGCGACGAGGATGCCGAGCTTCGCCTCGTCCAGCGCCTCGCCCTCGAGCGCGTGCGTGGCGATCAGGAGGGCGATGGTGAAGCCGATACCGGAGACGGTGCCCACCCCGATGACCGCGGCCCAGCCGACCGGCGGCCGGAACCGGTCGCGGCTGAGGCGCTCCACCAGGTACGAGGCGACGACGACCCCGGCCGGCTTGCCGACGAGGTACGCCGCGACCACGCCCACCGTCACCGGGGAGGTGACCGCGCGGGCCAGCAGCTCGCCGTCGATCACGACCCCGACGTTGGCCAGCGCGAACAGCGGCACGACCAGGTAGCTCGCCCACGGATGGTAGATGTGCTGCAGCCGGTCGTTCGGCGACAGCGCGGAGGCCAGCCCGGCCCGGGCCGACCGGGCCAACTGCGGGGTGGGCTGCTCCCGGAACATGCGGAACAAATCGGCCGCCCGTTGCAGCTGGACGCGGCCGGGGACGTAGGCGTAGGTGAGCAGCCCCATCAACAGGCCCACCACCACCGGGTCGACACCGGACTCCGAGACCGCGAGCCAGGCGGCCACGCCCAGCACCGCGTACGCCGGCCCCCACCGCACGCCCAGGGCCCGGACGAGCAGTACGACGGCGAAGATCCCCGCCGCGACCAGCAACGCGGGCGGCGACGGATGCTCCGGGTACGCGATCGCCAGCACCACGATCACGATCAGGTCGTCCACCACCGAGACGGTCAGCAGGAAGCCACGCAGCCGGTCCGAGAAGCGCGGCCCGACCACGGCGAGCATGCCCAGCGCGAGCGCGGTGTCCGTCGCCATCACCACACCCCAGCCCACGGCGGTGGGCTGACCCGCGTTGATCAGCAGGTAGATCGCGATCGGCAGGAGAATGCCACCGAGCCCGGCCAGCATCGGCAACGTCACCCGACGTCGCTCCCGCAACTCCCCGATGTCGAAGTCGCGGCGCAGCTCCAACCCGATCACCAGGAAGAAGAACGTCATCAGGCCGCTGTTGACCCAGGTACGCAGATCGTGCGACACCTGCCAGCCGCCCAGCTCGACCGTGAACGGGGTGTCCCACAGCGACTCGTACGACGACTCGGCGACGTTTGCCCAGGCGAGCGCGACCACCGCGGCGACGAGCACCACCCGCGCGCTGCCGGTCTCGGTGTTCAGGAACCGGCGCAGCGGCATGTTGAACCGGCCGACCCAGGTGGTCCGGCCGGACCACCGTCCCTGTCGAGTCCCGCCCGTCACGCTGAGATCCTCCCCCATCGGTCCGCCACGGGGCCGGGATTCCGGCAGCAGCGGCCGGCGGGCGCGGCGGACCCACCGGGCGGTCGCCCGGCTGGCGCGGGCCCACGCCAGTGTGCCCAGGGCCGCACGATCGGGGTGAAACCGCGGGGCGACACTTGACGGTCGGCTAAGGCTGGGCGTCCTCCTCGATCGCCGTCGCGGAGACCACCCGGTTCCCGCCCGCGCGCTTCGCGGCGTACATCGCCTGGTCGGCGCGCGCGAGGGTGCCGTCGATCGCGTAGGCGGGGCCGCTGGCGGCGCCGACGCTGACCCTTGCCGGCCACGCCGTCATGCCGGCCACGGCCGCCACGATCCGCTGGGCGACCTGGCCGGCGGTCCCGGCGTCGGCCGTCGGGAGGATGGCGACGAACTCGTCCCCGCCCAGCCGGGCCACGTGGTCGCCCTTGCGGACGCTGGCCGTGAGCAGCTGCGCGACCGCGCGCAGCACGTCGTCGCCGGCGGCGTGCCCCAGGGAGTCGTTTATGTGTTTGAACCGGTCGATGTCCACGGTGAGCACCGCTACCGGGTCGGCGGCGGCGCCGGGCGCGGCCAGCCCGCGCAGGAAGTTGTCGAGGCCGCGGCGGTTCGCGACGCCCGTCAGCGGGTCGGTCTGTGCCGCACGCTCGGCCTGCTCGTGCTGCCACCGCAGCACGTCGTACGACTGCATCGTGACGGCCGTGTGCAGCCAGCGGTGCCGCTGGCGCCACAGCAGCTCGGCGAGCGCGTCGCCGTAGGTGAGCCCGGGCGCGGCGTCACGCGACCCGTTCGTCGTCAGCAGCACCGCGTGCGTGCGGTGCAGCGCCGCCGAGACGAGCCAGTCGGTGTCGGGGGACAGCGAGGCGGCCGCCTCCTCGATGACGCGCAGCGCGGCGTCCGGCCGCCCGGACCGGCTGAGCGCGACGGCGTGGAAGGGCCGGCACAGCAGCAGCTCCTGGTGCCGTTCCTCCAGGCCGTGGGTCTGCAGGAGCGCGACGTACCGGGGGATGTCCGCCGCCGCGCCGGCCGGATCCTGGCGGTCGGCGCGGGAGCACGCCGCGTACAGCAGCGCCGACAGCCGCCACACCTCCGCCTTGGGCCCGCTGGCCTCCGCCGCCGCGCGCACCGCGTACTCCTCGGCGACGGTGGTGTGCTTCTCCGCCTCGATGACCTGGCCGACCTGGTACAGCTCCAGCGCCCACATCAGGTTCAGCTCCGCCAGGTTGCACAGCCACATCGCGCGGTTGCCGTTGTCCGGGTACGACGCCCGGCAGGTCGTCTCGTACGCCGCCTCGAACTGGGGCGCGGCCAGTTCGTAGAGGCGCAGCTGGGCGTACCCGATGGCGATCCCGGTGTGCGCGTTGCCCGCGATCACCGGGTCGGGCTCGCCGGCGAGCAGGGCGGCCTCGGCGCTGACCAGGTCCCGCAGGACCGCCTCGATGTCGAACTCGGCGATGTCCTGGTCGCCGAGGCGAAGCCGCCTGGTGGCGCGCAGCGACAGCGCGCAGGACCGCCAGCCGGCGCTGCCCTCCCGGTCCGCGGCCGCCAGCATCAGGTCGGCCGCGGCGATGGCGGCCGGCAGCCGGCCCAACCGGGTAAGCGCCACGACGCGCGCGAAGTGCATCGCCGCCGGGCCGCCGCAGATCTGCCCGGTGGATTCGCGGAGCGCGGACTCGGCGGCCGTCAGCACCCGGGCCGCGCCACCGGCCTGTGCCTCCTCGAGGAGACGCAGGGCCCGGAGCGTCACGTCGTCCATGCGGTCTCCTCGGCACCGGCCAGGGACGAAACAGTCCGATGTTACGGCACAGCGTCCACTTCGAGGGACCGCCGCCCGCATGGTGGCGGCTCACGCTCCGGGCGACCGGTGCTCAGTGGGCGGCCACCACCGCTGGCTCCGGCTCGATGTCGGCGAGCCGGGCCGGCCGGACGACCACCAGCAGGACCACCATCGCCGCCACCATGCCGCCCGCGACGACGACCGCCATCGACACGGCGCCGGAGCCCAGGACGCCCACCAGGGGCGCGGCCAGCGCACCGACACCGAACTGCACGGCGCCGAGCAGGGCCGAAGCCGTGCCGGCCGCCTCACCGTGCCGGGACAGGGCCAGGGCCGGCGCGTTCGGCATCGCGAGGCCCGCCGCCGCGAGCACCACCCACAGCGACACCAGCAGGCCCGGCAGCCCGCCGAGCCCGGTCGTGGCGCAGGCGACCAGGGCCAGCCCGGCACCGGTCCCCACGGCCAGGGCGGCGACGAGGATCCGCTGCGGCGGGTACCGGCGCAGCAGCCGGACGTTGAACTGGGTCGCCCCGATCAGCCCGACCGCGCCGGCACCGAAGGCCACCCCGAACTGTTGCTCGTCGAGCCCGTACCGCTCCTGCAGGACGAAGGAGGAACCGGCCACGTACGCGAACAGCGCCGCCATGGCCAGCCCCGCGACGAGGACCAGGCCGACGAACGTGCGGTCCCGCAGCAGCGCCCGGTACACGATCGCCGTCGCGACCACGCCACCCCGCCGGCGACGGGCCGGCGGCAGGGTCTCGCGGAGGCCGAGCGCGGCGAGCACACACAGCAGCACCCCGAAGGCGGCCAGCGCCACGAACACCCCACGCCAGTCAGTCCAGCCCAGCAGGGCGCTGCCGAGAGTCGGCGCGAGGATCGGCGCCGCGCCCATGACCAGCAGCAGCCGGGAGAGCAGCGTGGCGAAGGCCGCGCCGCTGAACAGGTCGCGCACCACGGCCAGCGCCACCACCGCGGTCGCGGCGACACCGAGGCCCTGCACCACCCGCAACGCGCCGAGGACTGCGATGTTCGGTGCGACGACGCAGAGCGCCGAGGCCACGACGTGCAGCGTGATACCGGCGATCAGCGGCGCACGCCGCCCGACGGCGTCGGAGATCGGGCCGATCAGCAACTGCCCGAGGGCCAGGCCCACCAGCGTGCCGGTGAGGGTCAGCTGAACGGCCGCCGAGGTGGTCCGGAAGTCGTCAACGATCGCGGGAAACGCCGGCAGGTACATGTCGATGGTCAGCGGACCGACCGCCATCAGCGAACCGAGCACGAAGACGAGCCGGAGGCGCTGCCCGCGGCTCATCAGGTCACCCGGGGTCGCCGGCGGGCTCCCGACGGTGCCGACCGTCGCGGTCATCGGGCCGCCACCGTACGGTCGCCGCGCAGCCGGGTGTCGAACAGCTCAGGAATCACATCTGGCTCCAAATCCGGAAGTGGTGCAGCCCATTCCCGCTTGACCGGGAGGTAACGGAGGTCACAGCCGAGCTGGCCGGCTGCGCGCCGGCCGGCCGTCGGCGAGACAACGACGTATGTCACTCCGCGCCGCGGCGACAGCGAGTCACCATCTCGACACCCCCCTACCCGCCGCCCGCCGCCGGGCGAAGACTTTCTGCATGGCGAACAGCGAGCGCGTGCGCAGGGACGAGCGATTCGACAAAGTGGCCGAGGAGACCTCACAGACCGTGAACCACGCGGCCACGGTGCTGGAGGAGGAACTCGCGGCGGGCATGGCCAGCGCCCGGCGGCTGGAGGAGAAGCTCAGCGCCGACCGGCGGGTGGACCCGGAGGCGTTCGACGAACTGGTGGCCCGGGTGCGTACCGACGGTCATGCGCTGATCGACACGGTGGTGGCGCAGCTGAAGACCTCCGACGACCAGCGTGGCGAGGTCATCCGCCGGTACACCTCGGACGCGCACGACGCCCTGGAGACCGTCCTGAATCTCGCCCGGCTGCTGCCGGACGTGGCCAACGGGCTCGCCGACCGACTGACGCAGCCGCCCCGGGAGAACCCCACGCCGTCGGACCGGTGATCCGGCCATGACTTCGACCACCGGGGTGGCCGGTGGGCACGTCGAGCACATGCTCGAGCGCTACCGCGCGCTGGCGGTCGGCGCGCTGTTGGACGACGTCCCGGCCGGCGGGCCCCGCTACCTCTACGACCTGGTCGCCGAGTACCCACGGCGCTGGGGCAAGGGGCTGCGCGCCGCCCTGTGCCTCGCCACCTGCCGCGCGTTCGGCGGCTCCGCGTCGGTGGGGCTCAATGCGGCGGTGACCGTGGAATTGTTCCACAACGCCTTCCTCATCCACGACGACATCCAGGACGAGAGCGAACAGCGGCGCGGCGCACGTACCCTGCACGCCGAGTACGGCGTCGGCGTCGCCCTCAACGTCGGCAACATGACCAACCTGCTCGCGCTGCAACGCCTCGCCGCCAACCGTCGGGCACTCGGGTCGGGGATCGCCTGGCGGTTGTTCGAGGAGACCGAGCTCATGCTGCGCCACTCGCTGGAGGGACAGGCCATCGAGATCGGCTGGATCCGCGACAACGTCTGCGACCTGGACGCGGACGACTACTACCGGATGTGCCTGAAGAAGACCTCCTGGTACACCTGCGTCTACCCGTGCCGCGCCGGGATCCTGGTCGCCACCGGCCGGGAGAACGCCGTCGACGTCCTGGACCGCTACGGCTGGTACCTGGGCGCCGCGTTCCAGATCCAGGACGACGCGCTCAACCTCACCGGCGACTACGCCCGGTACGGCAAGGAGATCGCGGGCGACCTCTGGGAGGGCAAGCGCACGCTGATCCTGATCGACTACCTGCGGCGCTGCACCCCGGACGAACGCGAACGGTCGATCGAGTTCCTGGGCCGGGCCCGCGCGGAGCGCACCGAGGCGGAGGTGCGCTGGCTGCACGGGCGGCTGCTCGCGTACGACTGCGTCGAGTCCGCGCGCCGCAGCGCCCGGGACCTGGCCGAGGCCGCGTTGCGCGAGGGACGGCGGGCGCTGGGCCCGGCGGCCGAGACCGACGACGGCCGCTTCCTGCTCGGGCTGACCGGGTACGTCGTGGAACGCACCCGTTGACGTCCGCTCCGCTACCAGCGCAGGGTGATCATCAGCGACCGCCGCCGGTCGGGCGGGCTCTCCGCAGACACCGATGTCAAGAGTGCGGCTGAGTCGGCTCTAGGGAATTTCGATGGCCCCACCGGGCGTTGGCGGCTAGCGTGACCGCCATGTTCCGCACCGTCGGCTCCGTGCCGCCCGCAGGTCTTCACCTGCCGGGCGCCGCCGGCGTGTGCGCCTGGCTGGCTGCTGATACCCGACGCTGACCCTCCTCCGCTGCGGCAGAACCACGGAGGAGGGTGGCCCGGTGTTCCGGCGCTGCCCTTCGCGGTCGCGCCGGGACGTGCGGTTCTGGCGCGGTTCCGCGGAGTGGCACCCGCCCGCGTTCGTCGTCCGCCGGTAGTTCCCAGCGTGGAGTTCCCACCATGGCCAAGAGCCAGTTCGTACGCACGAAGCTACACCTCAACATCGGCACGATGGGGCACGTCGACCACGGAAAGACGACCCTGACGGCCGCCATCACCAAGGTCCTCGCCGACCGCGACCCGGTCGCCAACCGGTTCGTGTCCTTCGAGGGCATCGACCGCGCGCCGGAGGAGGTCGCCCGGGGCATCACGATCAACATCGCGCACGTCGAGTACGAGACCGCGACCCGGCACTACGCCCACGTGGACATGCCCGGTCACGCCGACTTCGTCAAGAACATGATCACGGGAGCGGCGCAGGTCGACGGGGCGATCCTTGTCGTCTCGGCGCTCGACGGGGCGATGCCGCAGACCCGTGAGCACGTGCTGCTCGCCCGGCGGGTCGGAGTGCCCTACCTGGTGGTGGCGATGAACAAGGCCGACGCGGTGCAGGACCCGGAGCTGCTCGACCTGGTCGAGCTGGAGGTCCGGGAGCTGGTCTCCGACTACGGGTTCCCCGGCGACGAGGTGCCCGTCGTACGGGTGTCGGCGCTGCGGGCCCTCGAGGGCGATCCGCGCTGGGTGGCGTCCGTCGTGGAACTGCTCGACGCGGTCGACCGGTACGTCCCGGTGCCGCCCCGCGAGCTCGGCGAGCCGTTCCTGATGCCGATCGAGAACGTCCTGACGATCTCCGGGCGGGGAACGGTGGTGACCGGCGCGGTCGAGCGGGGCACGCTGCGGATCGGTGACCCGGTGGAGGTGGTCGGCCTCGGCCCGACGCTGTCGACCGTGGCGACCGGCCTGGAGACGTTCGGCAAGTCGCTGGCGACCGCCGAGGCCGGGGACAACGCGGCCGTGTTGCTGCGCGGGGTCAAGCGCGACCAGGTGCAGCGGGGTCAGGTGGTGGCGCTGCCGGGCAGCGTCACGCCGCACCGGCGGTTCCGGGCCCGGCTCTACGCGCTGACCACCGCCGAGGGCGGACGCCACACGCCCTTCTTCGCCCATTACCGTCCGCAGTTCTACTTCCGCACCACGGACGTGGTCGGGTCGGTGGATCTCGGCGACGTGACGATGGTCGTGCCCGGCGACACCGTCGACCTGTCGGTGGAGCTGGGCAAGCCGGTCGCGATGGACGTCGGGCTCGGCTTCGCGGTCCGCGAGGGTGGCCGTACGGTGGCCGCCGGAACGGTCACTGAGCTGCTCGACTGAGGTACGGGAAGGCCCCTTGCCCAGGCAGGGGGCCTTCCCGCGCGCGTTGCAAAGGCATCGATAGTCTTGCATGTATCACTGAACTTCGTGTATGAAGGCCGAAAGCACGTCCACGTGCTGGTTCCTGGGGAGGAGCGCCAATGAAGCACGCTCTGCGTCGCCTGCGAACAGCGGCCGTCACGCTCGCCGTCTGCACCCTCGGCCTGAGCCTGATGTCCGCGCCCGCCGAGGCGTACTCGGATCAACCACTCGCACCGCACTCCGCGCGGGCACCCGAATCCGAGCAGTTCTCGGTGGAGGGCGTCACCACGGTCGGCGAACTCAGAACCGTCGACGGCGCACTGTCGCACGCCCGCAACGGCCGCACCCAGATCATCCGGCACCCCGGGGCGTCGTACGTCAAGGTGCACTTCAGCTCGCTGCGACTGGCCCACGGTGACTACGTCACGGTGTCGAGCCCGGACGGCCGGGAAAGCTACCGGTACGACCGCTACCTGAACCGGGCGACCGGCTCGGACTACACCACCGACGGGCAGCCGGGCTTCTGGGCGATGTCGGTCGAGGGCGACACCGCGGTGGTCACGCTGCACAGCAGCCGACCGTCGCGCGGCAACGCCGCCACCATCGACCGCTTCTGGCGCGGGTACGACCGCACCGAGGTCGCGCAGCACAACTTCTCCACGCTGTCGGTCTGCAGCACCGACGCCCGCCGCGACGTGGTCTGCTACCAGAGCAGCCACCCCACCGAGTACGCCCGCAGCAACGCGGTGGCACGGCTGCTGATCAGCGGCGGTGGGATGTGCACCACCTGGCGGGTCGGCGACACCAACCGGATGCTGACCAACAAGCACTGCTTCTCGACGCAGTCCGCCGTCAGCGGCAGCGAGATGCAGTTCAACTACCAGTGCGCCACCTGCGGCGGCAACAACCCGGGCCCCGGCACCAAGGTCAGTGGTGCCACCCTCTACCGGGTGAGCAGCGGTGGTTCCAGCCAGCTCGACTACGCCCTCTACTCGGTGAACAACTTCGCCAGCATCCAGGGATTCGGCACGCTCTACCTGGCGACCACCGCCACCACCACCGGTGCCCAGATGTACATCCCCGGGCACGGCGACGGCCGGCCCAAGCGTCTGTCGATCTACGACAACACCCAGGGCGGCGCGAGGTGCACCGTACGGAACGCGAACTACAACACCTGGAACATCAGCTACAGCTGTGACACGTCCGGCGGCAACTCGGGCTCGCCGGTGTTGAACGCCAGCCACCGGGTGATCGCCCTGCACCACCTCGGCGGCTGCCCGTCGAACCAGGGCGCGAAGGCACACCTGATCTACAACGAGATCGCCAGCCTGATCGACAACTGACGGCGACGGGCCGTTGGGACGCGACGCCCGCCCCAACGGCCCGTCCGCGAAAGGTCGGGGCGGCGGCCCGCGCGCCGCCGCTCCGACCGCGCCGTGAGATCGCCGGCCCCGTACGTCGGCGAGCGTCTACCGCTCGCCGGTGTGCGGGGCTGCACCGGCTCCGGCGCAACGGCTGTGCCCTGGAATCCGATGCGGTTCCGGGGCATTCGGCTGGAGGCGGTCAATCGAGGGGCGAAATCGCTCCCTCCATTTTCAAGATATAGCGGACCCGGGGGCTTGCGGCAAGACCCGGGTACTGCCGCAAAATCACCGGCCGGAGCCCGGACGTAAGGGAAATTGAAAGTCGCCGCGGCGCAATTGTTGACGCGAGCCGTCGATCGGAGCCGATGAACCACATGTCGTTCAATGTGTTCGACCTACCCGCCCAGCTTTCCGCCAAGGCCGATCCGGCGCTGATCGCCGGCGACGAACGGCATTTCACGGCCGTCGAGCAGCGACTCGAGACACTGTCCGCCGAGCTGACCGGCCGGCTCGACGCCGCACGCCGCGCACCCGGTGGCATCGGTCAGCAGGCGTTGGACCGGGACCAGGAGGTCCGCCGCCTGTCCGCCCGCCTGCGTACCCTGCGCCGCTACGGCCTGGACCTGTGCCTGGGACGGATGGTGGGCGCGGACGGCGCCGAAACCGTGTACGTCGGCCGGCTCGGCCTCACCGACAGCGCGGGTCGCCAACTGCTTGTCGACTGGCGCTCCCCCGCGGCCGAGCCGTTCTTCGGCGCGACCCACGCGAACCCGATGGGCCTGGCCAGCCGCCGCCGGTACCGCTGGACGAAGGGCCGGATCACCGACTACTGGGACGAGGTGTTCACCACCGACGGGCTCGACGGGCACGCCGCCCTCGACGACCAGTCCGCCTTCATCGCCAGCCTCGGCAGCAGCCGGTCGGCCCGGATGCGCGACGTGCTCGGCACCATCCAGGCCGACCAGGACGCCATCATCCGGGCGGGGTCCAGCGGCGCTCTCGTGGTGGACGGCGGTCCGGGCACCGGGAAGACCGTCGTCGCGCTGCACCGCACCGCCTACCTCCGGTACTCCGACCCCCGCCTCGGTCAGCGCCGGGGCGGCGTGCTGTTCGTCGGCCCGCACCAGCCGTACCTGGCCTACGTCGCCGACGTCCTCCCCAGCCTCGGCGACGAGGACGTGCAGACCTGCACCCTGCGGGACCTCGTACCGGAGGGCGCCGCGGCCGGCGTCGAGACCGACCCGGACGTGGCACGGCTGAAGTCGTCCGCGGACCTGGTGAAGGCGATCGAAGCGGCCGTGCGCTTCTACGAGGAGCCACCGGCCAGGGGCATGACGGTCACGACCGGCTATTCCGACATCCGGCTGAGCGCCGAGGACTGGGCCGAGGCGTTCGGAGCTCCGGATCCCGGCACCCCGCACAACGAGGCGCGGGACGAGATCTGGGCAGCGCTGCTCGCGATCCTGCTGGACCGGTACGACGGCGACGAGCCGGTCGACCTGGTGCGCGGATCGCTGCTGCGGAACCGGGAACTGCGCACCGCCGTCCACCGCGCCTGGCCGCTGCTCGACGCGGCCGACATCGTCGCGGACCTCTGGTCGGTCCCCGCCTACCTGCGCAGGTGCGCGCCCTGGCTCAGCCCGGACGAGGTCCGGAAGCTGCAGCGCCGCGACGCCCGGGCCTGGACGGTGTCCGACCTGCCGCTGCTGGACGCGGCCCGACAGCGGCTCGGGGATCCGGAGGCGTCCGGGCGCAGGCGCCGGCACGACGCGGCGGTCGCCGCGGAACGCGAGCGCATGACCCGGGTCGTGGACGACCTGATCGAGGCCGTCGACGACGACTACGGCATGGGTCTGGTGACGATGCTGCGGGGCGAGGACTTCCAGGACGCCCTGGTCGACGAGGCCGGCCTGCCCGGCTCCGACCCGGACCGGCTCGCCGGCCCGTTCGCGCACATCGTCGTGGACGAGGCGCAGGAGCTGACCGACGCGGAGTGGCAGATGCTGGTGCTGCGCTGCCCGTCCCGCAGCTTCACCATCGTCGGGGACCGCGCCCAGGCCCGGCGCGGCTTCTCCGAGTCGTGGCCGGAACGGCTCGCCCGGGTCGGGCTCGACCGGATCAACCTGGCCTCCCTGACCATCAACTACCGCACACCGACGGAGGTCATGGCGGAGGCCGAGCCGGTCATCCGGGCCGTGCTACCGGACGCCAACGTGCCGACCTCCGTCCGCCGCGGCGGTCTCCCGGTCGTACACGGACCCGCCACTGATCTCGGTTCGACCCTCGACACCTGGCTCGCCGCGCACGCCGAGGGAATCGCCTGCGTCATCGGCGCTCCCACGTTCCGGGCAACGCCCCGCGTCCGGTCGCTGACCCCGGCACTGGCCAAGGGCCTCGAGTTCGACCTCGTCGTCCTCGTCGACCCGCAGGGCTTCGGCACCGGTGTCGAGGGGGCGGTCGACCGGTACGTCGCGATGACCCGGGCGACCGGGCAACTGGTTGTCCTCACCAGTTCCTGACCGGCGACGACCATCCGTGGACGGACCGGCGCCACGGGTACGACCCGTGGCGCCGGCCCGGACGCGTCAGCTCCCGACCAGCGCGGCCACGGCCGTGCCGGCGTCCGGGTGCCGCGCGAGCAGCGCAGCCGCCGCGGTGGCCTGGGTGGCACCGGTCCCGGTGTCGATCACCGACCACTCCCCCGCACAGCCGAGCAGCGACGCCACCCCGTCGGCGGCCGCCGGGTGCGCGGCCAGCAACGCTGCGGCCACGGCGGCACCGGGCCCGGCCACCGCCATCGCGGCATCCACACGCGCAGCCCGCCGCGCCTCCCACGGCGGCGTCCACGAGTCGACCCCGGCCAACGTGCCCGGGAACGTACGCCCCGCCTCGCGGGTCAGCACCGGAACCAGCTCCGCGGCCTGATGCCTCAGCGTCGTGATCAACGTGGGCAACCATGGCAACAGAACCGGGTCCGGCAGCCGCCCGAACGCCTTCGTCAGGGTTTCCACGACGAACGGCGCAAGCCGCGGCACCGGCTCCAGCGCCTGCACGAACCCGCTGACGTACTGCGGGAAGGCGGGCACGACGAGCGGGTTGCCGAGCAGGTCGTCGACGCGCCTCCGCAGGTCGGCGAGGGGAAGGGTGCCGAGCTGGTGCCGCGCCGCCCAGACCAGCGCGACCTTCGCCGGCGCCTCCGGGTGCGACTGCCGTACCGCAAGCTCCAGCTGGGTCCGGTCGCAGCCCAGGGAGAGGGCCAGGCTCTCAAGGCTGAACAGGAACCCGAGCATGGCGCCGACCTGGCGGACCCCGGTCTCCTCCTCGACGAACGCGGCGGGCAGCAGCGTGCAGTAGTGGGCGTACCCGGCGGTGACGAACCGTTCGGACCAGGCCGGCAGCGCTGCCGTGGTGGCCCGGTAGTGGGCGAGGAGACGGCGGATGCGCCGCAGCACCGTTGGCGCCTCGTCGACCGTACGTTCGGCGGCCAGCAACTCGACCGCGCGGGCGCCGAGTTCCTCGGTGAGCCGAGGGCTCTGCAGGAACAGCAGCGAGTGCTCGACCGCCTTGAGGGCGGTGGCGGCGGTCGCCTCGGGCCCCCACGCGGCCCGGCGGAGGCGCTGGTCGAGGACCTGTTCGACGGTGACGCCCTCGTAGCCCAGCTCGATGATGGCGCGCTGGTGACGGCCGAGGTCGAGGTCCCAGCTCTCCTGGATGTGCCTTTCGCCGAGTCGGCGGGAGCCCATGATCGGCCGGACGGCCTTGTCGGGCAGGAGGTAGCGGAGGACCCAGAGGAGCTGGGAGCAGGCGGCGAGTTCCGGCCGGGCCGCCAGATCGAGCAGCGCCCGCTGGATCGTGCGCTGTTCGAGGTCGAGCCCGAGCGGCGCGAGCCGGTCGTGGACGTCCCGCGCGAGCGGGGGCAGCGCGTCGTAGCCGACCTGCCCGACCCGGTCGCCGCCGAGCAGGATCTCGCAGAGCCGGCGCACGTCGCGGCGGCCGGGAACGACGTCCTTCTCGATGCAGGTGACGGCGGCGTCCTGGAAGTCGTACGGCGTGGGCCGGGCCCGCCCGCGCATGCCGGCGAGCAGGATCGACGTCTCGAAGACGGCGATGGCGTCGGCGGTGCTGGCGAGGTAGCCGCTGCGCCGGGCCAGCCGGACGAGGTCCACGCACCAGCGGCGCAGCTCCTCCTCGTCGAACCCGTCGAGGGCCGCCGGTCCGCAGAGGAAGCCGGTGAGCTGGTCGGTGACGGGGGCGCCCCGGGGGGCGGGCGGAAGCGCCTTCTTCACCCGTCTCCGCTCACCCTTCTGCCCCGCCAGCCGGAAGGGGGTGAGCCCGGTCCGGCCGAGTGCCTTCTGCCAGGTGGCGGCCGCGAGGGACACGGAACCGGGTGCGAGCCCGAACTGGCTTTCGATCGCCGAGTGGCTGGACGGGATGAGCCCGAAGAGCCACCTGGTGGCGGTGCGCGGGGTGATCACGAAATCCGGCGCCGACGGGTCGGAGCCGGCCTCGGGTACGCGGCTGACGGCGTGGAAGGCGCCGCAGACGTAGAGGCAGTCCGCCCGGTCGACGCCGGTGGCGGCGAGGTGCTCGCGGATACGCGTCCACATGTGACGTTCGCGGTTCTCGTCGTTGGCGTACCGGCGGGTGTCGTGCGGGGCGAGCCGCCGGAAGAGGCTCCCGATCAGCAGCATCACCTGCCGGTACCGGTCGTGGTCGGCGCCGGCGAGGGGCTGTTCCACGTACTGGTCCCACCACTCGGACCAGTGCCGGACCCGGCCGTGGTGCAGCAGATGCTCCTCCAGTTCGGCGAAGCGGGGCCGCAGGTCGCCGATCTCCACCCCGACCGCGTCGCCGTGCAGGTCCTCGTCGGACGCGGTCTCCGCCGCCGGCCGGGGATCCTCGCCGTCAGGCTGCCACTGGAAGACGTGGTCGGTGGACCGGTCCACGAGGACCAGGTCGACCCCGGGGGTCTCCAGTGCGTACGCGATCGCCTGGTACTCGGCGGAGGCCTCGGTGACCGGGGCGATGACGCTCAACGGCGCCGACTCCTTCGGCAGTTCGTGCACCTCGGAGGCGAAGGCCTGCAGCGCCACGGGCAGCCGGCAGTTGCGCAACTCGGTCAGCAGCGGCCCGAGGTCCTCGCAGAGCTCCAGGTAGATGACCTTCGGTTGTTTTTCCCGCAGGCGCCGCACCATGGCGAGGGCGGAGGCCGGCGAGTGGTGGCAGACCGGGAAGATCTCCAACGGCTCGCGCAGGGCGTGGTCGATGTCGTCGACGATCCCGGCGAGGATCTCCGGCAGCGCGGCCGGCCCTCCGGAGAGGGCCGCCGCGGCGTCGAGGAGTCGCGCTCGTAGCGCGTCGAAGGGTGCGCTCATGACAGGCCGGCGATCGCCTGCCGGCCACCCTCCAGGAAGCCGGCCCACTCCCCGCCGTTGTCCCGGCTGCGCGGTTCGACGACGCCGTGCCAGTACTTGTTGAGAATGGCCAGATCTTCGGGGCTTCGTCGGGCGAGCGACCCGACCAGGGAGCCGGCGAGGGTCTCGGCGGTGAGCACACGGGCGCCGAAGAACGTGCTGTGCAGGGTGGCGTCCTCCAGCACACCGATCTGCTCGGCCGTGGAGAGCGACGATTCCAGCCGCTCGTCGTCGCTGGTGGCCGACGCGGCGGCGGCGCGCAGGTCGGCGAAACTCTGCAGCAGCACGTCGAGCAGGGTCGGCGGGATCTCCAGCTCGATGTTGTGCCGGCGCAGCAACTCCTCGGTGCGGAACCGGACGATCTCCGCCTCGCTCTTCTTGTTGGTGACGACGGGGATCCGGACGAAGTTGAAGCGGCGCTTCAGCGCGGAGGACAGGTCATTGACGCCCCGGTCCCGGCTGTTCGCGGTGGCGATGACGGAGAAGCCGGGCTTGGCGAACACGACGTTGTCCGCGTCGAGCTCGGGGATGGAGATGTACTTCTCGGAGAGGATCGAGATCAGCGCGTCCTGCACGTCGCTGGTGGCGCGGGTCAACTCCTCGAAGCGGCCGATGACACCGCCCTCCATCGCGGTCATGATCGGCGACGGGATCATCGAGGTGCGGGACTGGCCCTTGGCGATCACCATCGAGACGTTCCACGAGTACTTGATGTGGTCCTCGGTGGTGCCGGCGGTGCCCTGCACCACGAGCGTGGAGTTGCGGCTGATCGCGGCGGCCAGCAGCTCGGCCAGCCAGCTCTTGCCGGTGCCGGGGTCACCGATGAGCAGCAGGCCGCGATCGGAGGCGAGTGTGACGATGGCGCGTTCGACCAGTCCGCGGTCGCCGAACCACTTCTGCGGGATCTCGCGGTCCAGGCCGTCGCCGCGTTCCGAACCGAGGATGAACAGGCGCACCATCTTCGGGCTGAGCCGCCAGGAGAACGGCTTCGGTCCGTCGTCGACCGACTCGAGCCAGTCCAGCTCGTCGGCGTACTTGACCTCGGCGGGGGCGCGCAGCAGTTCGTTGCTCATGGGGTGTCGGTCTCCTTGCCGGGGTGGCGGTCAGGTGAGGAAGTTCTTGAGTTCGGTGATCAGCGTGGTGACTCGGCCGGAGAGCACCGGCGTGCCCTGGTCCTTGAGCCGCTGGCGGAACCTCGGGTTGACGCTCTGGTGGCCGCCGCTGCTCACCGACCCGACCGGGATGAGCCGGGTGCCGGAGCGGTGGATCGCCGCGAGGCCGTCGAACACGGCCTGCTCGTGCCACTCGTAGAAGTCCGAGATCCAGACGACGACGGTGTTGCGCGGGTCGGCGATCTTCGGCCGTGCCAGGTCGAGCGCGACGGTGCCGTCCGTACCGCCGCCGAGCCTGGTACGCAGGAGCACCTCGAACGGGTCGTGCACCCACGGCGTGAGGTCCAGTGCCCGCGTGTCGTACGCGATCAGGTGCACGTCCACCTTGGGCAGCCCGGCGAAGATCGAGGCGAGGATCGTGCAGTTGACCATCGCGTCGACCATCGACCCGGACTGGTCCACCACGACGACGAGCCGTGCCGGGGTGACCCGCTTGGCGGTCTGCCGGTAGTAGAGGCGGTCGACGTAGAGGCGCTCGTCCTCCGGGCTCCAGTTCGGCAGGTTCTTCCAGATGGTCCGGTCGAGGTCGATGTTGCGGAAGACCCGCTTCGGCGGAACGGACCGGTCGATCGCGCCGGTGCTGGCCTGCGCCACCTGGGTCCGCAGCACCTCCGCGACCTCGTCGACGAACCTGCGGATCAGCGCCTTGGCGTTGGCGAGGGCGACGCCGTCGAGGTTGTCCTTGTCGCGCAGGAGCTGCTCGATGAGGGACATGCTGGGCGTGAGCTGCCGGGCGAGCCGGTTGTCGGCGAGCACCTCCCGCAGGTGCATCCGGTTGACCAGGTCCGCCTCGATGTCGGCGAGGACGGGGGCGAGGTTGCCCGGCGTTCCGGTGGCGCCCGTGCCGGCGCCGGCGGTGCCCGCACGCGCCGCGCCGGTGCCGCGACCCCGCAGTTGCCCCGGCTCGCAGCCCAGCGCACGTTCGAACCAGCCCGCGTCGGCCTGCCACCGGCTGAGCCGCTCGGCGGTGACGCTCCCGGAGCCGGTGTCGAAGAGGTTCAGCAGCAGCTTGGACGCCAGAGCAGCCCGCCGCACCTCGCCGTCCCGGCCCTCGTCCACCGTGGACATGAGTCCGTCGAACTCGGGCCCCAACTGGGGAAAACGCTGCACGACGGTGTCCACCGAGACGGACGGGTCGAGCAGCGCCGCCGGCAGCCCGAGGTCGTCCACGATCGCCACGCTCGCGGCCTCCAGCGCGGCCTGTTCCTGCGGGTCGAAGAGCCGGGCCAAGAGCCGCCAGTAGAGGACCTGCCGCCTGTTCTCCGCCGCGGTCACTTGCGCAGCAGCCTTCCCGCGCGCTCCCGCAGGACGTCGACGGCCGCGCCTGCGGCCGCCTCCGCCTTCGCGGCCTTCGCCTCGGTCGGGCCGAGCGCCCAGTCGCCAGTGTGCACGGCGACGGCCTTCCGCTTGACCACGGCCTGCACGGCGAGCGGCTGCAGCGCCCACCGGCCGCCGTCCCAACGCAGCAGGCCGAGGCAGGCGGTGGAGGCGGCGACCAGCGCCGGCGTGAGCGGACCGGCCGCGGGCAGCCGGTCGAGGTCGAGCGGCAGGAGCGTGCCGCCGAGGTCGAACGACTCCGGCCCCGCCACGTACCCCTCGAGCAGCACCGGTTCGGCGATCGCCGCCGGATGCCGGTCCAGTGGCGGCGCCGGCGCGGCGGTCGCGGCAGCGAGCCGGACCCGCGCCGTCGCGAACGGGTCGGCGGGCTCCCCCGCCGCCGCGCGGAACTCGTCCCAGATCAGATCCCCGGCCGGCGTGAGCGGCATCCCCGACACCTCGATCGCGCGGCGGGCGGCGAGTGCGGCCCGGAAGACCGGGAACGCGCCGAGCATCCGCCAGGCGGAGGGACCGGTGATCGTGTCGACCTTGGGGCCCGCCACGCTGGCCCGGACCAGGCGGACCTCGCCCCCGGGCGTCTCCAGCAGGCCGTGCGCCTGCGCCCGGAACACCGTCGGGTGCTCGTGCAGGTCCACGCCGAGGATCAGCAGCCGGCCGTCGACCGGCGTGGCCGCGTACGCGGGAAAGGCGTCCTGCGACAGCAGCAGGGCACGAGCCCAGAGGTCGGCCCAGCGGCGGACCGGGACCCGCGGGAACCCGGTGACCGGCGCGGCGGCCCGCAGCTCGGCCGCCAACCCGTCGAGCAGCACCGCGAGGCGGCGGGCGGACGGGACGGCGAGCAGCGCCTGCACGGCCGGTCTGCCGCCGTCGGCCAGGTCGTGGTCGACATTACGCCAGCCGGCAATCGCCACCTCCCGCAGCCAGAAACGGGAGCCGGCCAGCGAGTGGCCCGGTTCCGGCGGAACGGCCGTGGCCGACCACGGCTGCCGTGCCCGGCCGAGCGCGGCGTCCACGCCGGCGAGCAGTGCGTCGTGGGCGGCGCCGAGCAGACCGGCACGGGCACCGGCCAGCGCCGCCAGGTGCTCGTCGGTCACCGTACCCGCGACGATCTTGCCGACCGCGTCGCCGATCCGGTCGGCCAGCGGCGACCCGGTGAACGCCGCGGCGAGGGAGTCGAGGGCGACGGCACGCTCGTCGTCGATCCGGGCGAGGCCGTGAAGGAAGGCGTCGTCGAGGCCGTCGGTCAAGGCGAGCGCCTCGTCGAGCCCGGCCGGATGGGCCCGCAGCGCGTCGACGAGCATCAGGACACCGCCTTGCCCGCCGGGAACCAGTGCAGCTCGGGCAGCGGCTCGACGCTCGGCGGCAGCTCCAGGTACGCCAGGTGGCGCAGGAAGCTGCTGAACACCTCGGCGGCCCGGTCCGGCGCGGTCGTCGGGTGCAGACCGGCCCGGAGGTTCTCCCCGCCGTCCGGCAGCTCCACCTTCAGGTAGCGGGCCACCCGATCCGGTCCGTACTGCGCCACCGCCGCGTCGACAAGCGCGCCGATGTGGTTGCACGGGTAGGCACCGCTGAGGCCGCCGCACGGGCGGTTGTTGTTGGTGCGACAGCTCAGCCCGTGGTCACCGGCGGTGATCGATGAGACGTATACCCGCGAGACGTCCGAGCCGCTGGACACCACCCCCTGCAGCCGCCCCTCGGCCAGCTCCACGAACGGCACCTTGGCCAGCTTCCTCGGCCGCACCTGGGCGATGACGGAAGCCGCGCTGCGCCGCTCGTTGACGACGCCTTCGCTTGTCACGATCGGTCCTCCCTCACGAACATGAGGGCGTAGTTGTACCGGACGGGTCGGACAAGATCCGTCAGGCGTCGCGGGGATCCGCCGCCGGCAACAGGTCGTCGATGAGGCGGCGCAGCCGCTCCAGCTCGTCGTGGCGGGTCCCGGCGAGCACCAGGTCGGCCAGCGCTGCCCGGGCGTAGGCGAGGGCGTCGGCCGGGCGACCATGCCGTCGTAGCAGGTTGGCCAGATCCCACCGCGCCATACCGGCCTGGCTGTGGTCGCCGACCGCGACCCAGTGCCGCAGTGCCTGCTGGACATGGCCGAACGCCGGCTCGAGCTGGTCCGTGGCTGCGTAGATCGTTCCCAGCCGCTGGTGGATACGGGCCCGGACGGGAATGGCGTCCGCCGGGGCGACCCGCAGCGCCTGCTCGTTCTCCCGGGCCGCCTGCAGCAGGTGCCGGACCCGGGCCTCGGGCGGCGCCTCGTCGGCGAGGGCGGCCTCGTAACGCTCGAACCGTAGCATCCCGAGCCAGCTGAGGACGTCGGCGTGAAAGGGGTCCGCCGCAGTGGTGAGGGTCAGTGCCCGCCGGTAGTGCCGCTCCGCCACCTCTGGGTTCCGGATCGGTTCGAGCTGCGCGTAGGCGTGACCGAGCCGCATCGCGATCATCGCCTCCTCGCGCTGTTGGCCCAGCCAGCGGAAGAGGTCGGTGGCCCGGTCGTAGTACTCGACGCAGTCCGGCAGCCGCTCGAACCGGAGGAGATCACCCATGGTCTGCAGGGTGACCGCGAAGTTGTGAACGGCCGTCTGCTGCTCGTCGGTCAGCTCGGCGTGATCCGGCGGGCGGGCGGCCAGCAGCGCACCGATCGGCTCGGCCCGGTACGCGAGCTGGAGCTTCTGCAGCTCGACGGCCTCCCGCAGCTGCCCCGCATCTCCGGCGATCTTGACGCGGTAGTCGGTGAGGACGCTCCACTGCTCCGGCCAGTCGCCGAGCGCTCCCCCGGTGGCCGGGTCGACGAGGCCGGGAACCAGCTCGGCCACCAGCCGGGACCACTCGGCCCGCCGGCCGTCATGGGTCAGCAGCACGTTCAGGCCGCGCATGCACCACATCACGAGGTCCCACCAGCCGTGCGTCATGGCCAGCTCGCGGGCCGCGAGCAGGTTGGACTCGTCGGCGCGCAGGGTCGGCACCGCGCCCCGGACGCCGTTCTGGTGCATTCGGAACAGGTAGTAGGAGTGCATGGCGACCGAGCTGGCGTAGGCACGGCGGGCCTTTTGCGGGTCCGCTCCGTACGCCTCGTCGAAGAACCGGGTGAGATACCACGGCAGGGCCGGATGGATGGTGTACCGGTCCTGGCCAGCGCGCGTGAGCAGCCCCCCGTCGGCCGCGCGGTCCAGCAGGTCCGTGGCGGCCGGCCGGCTCAGCTCCCGCAGCTCCGGCAGGCTGGCGGCGTTTGTGGCGTAGGCCGCGAGTTCCGCCGACCCCATGGCCAGCAGACCGCTCACCGCGACCTGGTCGCGGAACAGGTGCAGCAGTGCCAGGATGCCTCGTTCCCGGTCGTCGAACGCGTTGGCGAAGCCGTAGCTCAACGAGGCGTGCAACTCGGTGCTCTGCCCGTACGGCTCCTCGGAGGGCCCGTCCCCGGCCTGGCCGGTCCCGCTGCGCAGCCGGTCGACGAGTGCGGTCAGGGCCGACCGGCTGGTGGCCGCCTCCCGGAGCGCCTGCCCGACGGTCACCAGGATCGTCAACGGATTGCCGGCGCAGTAGCGCAGCAGCGGTCGCCAGTCCTCGTACCGGTCGAACCGGTCGTCCCGCAGCTCGACCACGGCCCGGGTCAGCCCGAGCGACTCCGCCATGGCCAGGGGCGGCATGCTCAGTCGGTAGGGCAGGGCACCGAGCCACGCCCGCTCGGCGCGGCGGGAGGTCAGCAACACCTTGGCCCGGCTCTCCGTGGCCAGGTCCCGCAGCAGTTGCGCCAGCTCGGGAACCTCACCGGCGGTCTCCACGTTGTCCCAGATCCAGAGCACCGGATGGGCCCGCAGCAGAGCGAGGACGACGTCCCGCCGGGCCGGCCCGGGCAGGGTGGCCCTGGCGGCGCCCAGTTGCGACACCTCGACCGGGAACGCGTCGGCGACCTGGTCCAACAGCTCCGGCAGACCACGCTTGTGGACGAAGGACGTGACGAGCACCCGTCCGCCGGGCATGCCGCCGGTCGACCGGTACCAGCGGGCGAACTCGGCGGCCGTACTGGTCTTGCCGCTGCCGGCGAACGCGGTGAGCAGGACGACCTGTCGTTCGTCGAAGGCACGGTCCAGCGCCAGCAGGGTCTCGTCGCGGCCATGGAAGCCGGTGGGCGGGACCGGCAGTTGGGGATCGTCACCTGCGCCCGCCGCGGCCGGCGCGGCGCCGGCCGCCGTCCGACCGCCCGTACCGGTGCGGGCGGCTCCGTCGCCCGCGGCCGTCCCGAGCAGCCGGACCGGTGAGCGTTGGTAGACCACTGGGACGACCCAGTCCTGCAACTGCCGTGGTCCGAGCGGCGTCGGTCGCTCCGGCAGGGCCGCGAGCAGTCGCCGCCCGCTGCGCACAGCCTGCCCCAGGGGCACCCCGTCGCGCAGGTCACGGTAAAGCGCCCTGGTGAACCGCACCGCCGTGCCGACGTAGACGTTGTGGCCCATCGCCACCACCGCGGGCACGCCTGACTCGGCAACCTCATGGGCGAACGACCCGAACGCCCGTAGCCGGTCGTGTCCCGGTCCGTCGCCGGGCTCGGTGCCGGCGGCCGGCGCCGGCGGCGCCTCGGCATAGGCCGATCGGCAGGCGTTGAGTACGAGCAGCGGCACCTGGCCGCGTACCAGCAGGTCACCCACCGTCCGGCCATCGACCGGCCGCCGGTTCTCGCCGCTGCCCGATTGCTCGAAGAGCAGGTACCCGCGGCGTCGCGAGCCGGTCGGCGCCCCGTAGGTGCCGTGCCCGTCGAAGTGCACGACGTGATAGGGCCGGCCGGCTCTGGCGGCCGCAAGGACGGTCTCGGCCAACCGTTCGACGGTGGCAGGGCGGAGCACATCCAGTCGCAGGTCGTCGGCAGAGCCCGATCCGGACGGCGGAACGGGCCCGGTCCGCAGGAGTTGCCGGGCCACGGACCGGAACGGCACGTCGGCGGCCCCGTCCGGTCGGCAGATCACCAGCAGCACCCGCAGCGGTCCAGAGCTGGACGGAGCCGGAGCCGACGCGGCGGACCCGGCCGGCAGGCGGACGAATGAGGCGGCCTCCAGGGCGATCACCTCGTCGTTCGCGGGATCCCGGAGCAGTTCCCACGGCAGCCCGGCGCCCTCGGGCGAATCCGCGCTGATCTCGATCGACAGCTCCGCGAGCCGCTCCCGCAGATCCCGCCACCGGGCCCGGGCTTCGGCGCCACCGAGGAGCGTCGTGAAGAGCCGGGCGCCGACCGCCCACAGCGTACGCTCGGCGGCGCGGGCGAGATCGGGGACCGGATCGGTCGGGTACGCCAGCGAATCCTCCAGGTACCAGCGCAGCTTCTCCCGCTCGGCGGGCTGGTACTCGAAGGAGAACGAGCTCGTGGTGGTGCTCGGACCCGGTGGGGAACCGACCGCCGTCGGCCAGGTGATCCGCACCGTGGCTGTGCCGTCGTCCGCCAGGGCGTGGTGCACGCGCAGGGTGTCGGTCACCGCCCGTCCTCGTCCCCGCTCCGTGACGGGTCGTCGCTCTGCTCGGCGAGGGCGACGATGGCGGCGAGCCCCGCCATGTCCGGAAAGTCCTCGTAGGGACACCCCTTCTCATGCTCCCGGCTCTGGTGGCACCCTGGGCACTTGGGCTCCGGCCCGGTCCAACCGGGCAGGACGTACGTCATGAGCGTCTCCCCGATCGCTGTCGGCGATAGCTGGTCAGGGGTTGCCAGGCGAGCTGAACCGCCGCAGCCGACACGGCCAACCCCGTCGCCAGCCAACGGATGGCCTCCTGGGCGCCGTCGCCGCCCGGCGGGGCAACCGCCGCCGCGACGGCGAGCAGCAGGACGGCCAGGCCCGTGTTGTAGGACCACCGGGTCCAGCCCGACCAGTGGTGCCAGCGCCGGTAGTCGTGGCGCTGCTGGTCGCGCAACTTCCGTTCGCGGTCACTGTCGTCGGCGACATCGGGCCACCAGTCCCGGACGTCGGCGGCGGAGTAAAGGTACCGGCGGGCGGTGAAGCCGCACTGTAGCGCCGAGAGCAGGAGCACGGCCGCCCCGACCAGGAGCAGGACGACCAGGCCGGGCCAGCGAAACTTGTCGAAGTCCTGGCCGATGGCCACCGACCCGGCGAGGCTGAAACCGGCGAGCAGCGGGGCCGCCACGGTGGAGACGGTCTCCAGGGCGACGCCGTAGCTCAACGGTGCCGGCTTCTCCCACTTGGGTGGGACGAACCGCTCCCGGCCGCCGGAGGTGGATTCGGGCACGGAACCTCCCGCCGATCGGTCCATTGAGGAGCCGCAAGTTTAGTGATCCGGGCCGGTGGCGGCCCTTCTACCGTCCGACAGCCGACACCTTCCGCCTTTCGCCGGGGGTGCCGGATGCCGCCGCCAGCACCCGCGAGACGACGTACCGGCTCGCCGCGATGCGGCTTTCGGAAACGCGGTGAGCAGCAGGGATAACGCTCTCTCGGATTGCGGCAAAACCTTGACACGGCGCGACCGCCCGGCCCAGGATGTATCGACGGATCTCGCTTCCGGCCCGGCACCGGTGCCGTCCGGACGGCGCGAGCGGATGCGCCCGGCGCGCTCCGCGGTCCCGTCAACCACCACCCGGCGTGATCGGCGCACGCCCTCCCTGAGCCGAAAGGACCTCTCGTGCGCAGATCCCTGAGGCGGTGGCTCGGCGTCGTGCTGAGCATGATCCTCCTGACCGGCGGCCTCGCAGCCGCACCGTCCCCGGCCGGCGCCGCCCCCTTCACGGTGCTGGTGTTCAGCAAGACCGCAGGCTTCCGGCACGGCTCCATAACCCCCGGCATCACCGCGGTCCAGCAACTCGGCGCGGCCAATGGTTTCACCGTCGAGACCACCGAGGACGCGACCCGGTTCAACGACGCCAACCTCGCCCGGTACGCCGCCGTCATCTGGCTCAACACCACCGGTGACGTCCTGGACGCCGCGCAGCAGGCCGCCTTCGAGCGGTACATCCAGGGCGGTGGTGGCTACGTGGGAGTGCACGCCGCCGCCGACACCGAGTACGACTGGCCCTGGTACGGCGGGCTCGTCGGGGCTTACTTCGCCTCGCACCCGGCCGAGCAGACCGCCACGATCAAGGTCGCCGACCAGGTCCACCCGTCCACGGCGCACCTGCCGCAACGGTGGAGCCGGCTGGACGAGTGGTACAACTACCGCGCCAACCCCCGGGGCGACGTGCACGTGCTGGCCACTGTGGACGAGAGCACCTACACCGGTGGCGGGAACGGTTACGACCACCCGATCTCCTGGTGCCACAACTACTCCGGCGGCCGGTCCTGGTACACCGGCCTCGGGCACACCGACGCCTCGTACGCCGACCCCGCGTTCCGCCAGCACCTGCTCGGCGGCATCCTGAGCGCGGCCGACGCGGCGGAGGCCGACTGCGGCGCCACCGTCGACAGCAACTTCCAACAGGTCGAGTTGGCCAAGGGAGTGGCCGAGACCGGTGAGCCGATGAGCCTGACGGTGCTGCCGAACCGGGGCGTGCTGCACACCGCCCGCAACGGGGTGATCCGGTACACCGACGCGGCCGGCAACACCAAGGTCGCGGCCACCTTGCCGGTGTACACCGGCGACGAGGAGGGGTTGCAGGGCATCGCCGTGGACCCGGACTTCGCCACCAACCGCTGGGTCTACGTGTTCTACGCGCCGCCGCTGAACACGCCGCCCGGCGCCGCCCCGGCCACCGGCACGCCGGCCGACTTCGCGCCGTGGAACGGAGTGAACCGGCTGTCCCGCTTCAACGTCCGCACCGACCACACCCTCGACCCGGCCAGCGAGACGCTGATCCTGGACGTGCCGACCAGCCGGGGCATGTGCTGCCACGTCGGCGGCGACCTCGCCTTCGACGCGGCCGGCAACCTCTACCTGTCCACCGGCGACGACACCAACCCGTTCGACTCCGGCGGGTACACGCCGATCGACGAGCGGCCCGGCCGGAACCCGGCCTTCGACGCGCAACGCACCTCGGCCAACAGCAACGACCTGCGCGGCAAGGTGCTGCGGATCAGGCCGAGCGCCGGCGGCGGCTACACCGTGCCCGCCGGCAACATGTTCGCGCCGGGCACCCCGCGAACCCGCCCGGAGATCTACGCGATGGGCTTCCGCAACCCGTTCCGGATGAGCGTCGACAAGGCCACCGGCGTCGTCTACCTCGGCGACTACGGCCCTGACGCGGGCACCGCCGACCCGAACCGGGGCCCGGCCGGCAACGTGGAGTTCGCCCGCATCGACCGGCCCGGCTTCTACGGCTGGCCGTACTGCACCGCCCGCAACGACGCGTACAACGACTACACCTTCCCGTCCGGCCCGTCCGGGCCGAAGTTCGACTGCGCCAACGGGCCGGTGAACGACTCACCGAACAACACCGGGATCACCCAGCTTCCACCGGCCGTGCCCGCCTGGCTGCCGTACGGCGGGTCCGGCTCGCCGCCGGAGTTCACCGGCGGCGGCCTGTCGCCGATGGGCGGCCCGGTCTACCGGTACGACCCGGACAGCACCTCGGCCGTGGCGTTCCCCGAGTACTACGACGGGACGTACTTCGCCGGGGAGTTCGGTCGCCGCTGGATCAAGAACATCAAGCTCGACGCCGCCGGCCAACCCTTCAAGATCAACCCGTTTCCGTGGACCGGCACCCAGGTCATGGATCTGGAGTTCGGCCCGGACGGCGCCCTGTACGTGCTCGACTACGGCACCGGCTGGTTCAACGGCGACGCCAACTCGGCGCTCTACCGCATCGAGTACGCCCGTGCCGGCCGCGCTCCGGTGCCGCAGGTCCGGGCCACCCCGACCAGCGGCGTCGCACCGCTGACCGTGCAGTTCTCCTCCGCCGGCACGCTGGACCCCGACGGCGACCCGATCACCTACGCGTGGGACTTCGACAACAACGGCACCACCGACTCCACCGCGCCGAACCCCACCCACACGTACACCACCAACGGGGTACGCACCCCGACGCTGACCGTACGCGACAGCACCGGCAAGACGGCCACCGCCAGCACCGTGGTCACGGTCGGCAACAGCGCCCCGGTGGTCACGGTCACCACCCCGGCCAACGGGCAGACGTTCGCCTTCGGCGACGCGGTGCCGTTCAGCGTGACCGTCACCGACGCCCAGGACGGCACCATCGATTGCTCCCGGGTGCGGGTGGCCTACGTCCTCGGCCACGACTCGCACGGCCACGAGATCAGCAGCGCACAGGGCTGCTCCGGCGTCATCCAGACCACCGCCGACGGCGAGCACGACACGGCGGCGAACATCTTCGGCATCATCGACGCCTCGTACACCGACCTGGGCGGCGGCGGGCAACCACCGCTTACCACCCACGCCCAGGCGGTGCTGCAACCACGCACCCGGCAGGCCGAGCACCACGGCGACTCGTCCGGCGTCCAGGTCGTGACCCCGGGCAGCGCGCACGGCGGAGCGGCAATCGGCTACGTCGACAACAACGACTGGATCTCGTTCACCCCGTACCACCTGACCGGGGTGCGGTCGTTCAGCGTCCGGGCCGGCGCGCCGGCCGGCGCCGGGGGCACCCTGGAGCTGCGGGTGGACTCGCCCACCGGGCCCCTGGTCGGCTCGACCACAGTGACACCCACCGGCGGGTACGGCACGTTCGCCACGTTCACCGGCACGGTCACCCCACCCGCCGGCACGCGGACGCTCTACCTGGTGTTCAAGGGCCCCGGCGGGATGTACGACGTGGACGAGTTCACCCTGTCCGGCACCCCTGGCGGTGACCCCGACCCGGAGCCGGGGGCGAACCTGGCCCGCGGCAAGCCGGCTCGGGCGTCCACGGTGGAGGGCGCCTACGTGGCGGCCAACGCGGTGGACGGCATCGCCACCACCCGCTGGTCGAGTCAGTTCGCCGACCCGCAGTGGATCGACGTCGACCTGGGCGCCACGTACGCCGTCAGCCGGGTGAAGCTGACCTGGGAGGCGGCGTACGGAAGCGGCTACCAGATCCAGACCTCCACCGACGGGGTCACCTTCACCACCCGCCGTACCGTCACCGGCGGTGACGGCGGCGTGGACGACATCACCGGCCTGACCGGCTCCGGGCGCTGGGTCCGGATCCTCGGCACCACCCGGGGCACCGGCTGGGGCTACTCGCTGTTCGAATTCGAGGTGTACGGCGAACCGGACGGTCCGCCGTCCGGCACCAACCTGCTGCGCGGAAAGCCGACCACCACCTCGAGCAACGAGAGCCCGGCGATGACCGGCGCGCAGGCGGTCGACGGCGACGCCACCACCCGCTGGTCGAGCGCGTTCGCCGACCCGCAGTGGATCCGGGTCGACCTCGGCGCCCCGACCGCGATCGGCCGGATCAGGATGAGCTGGGAGGCCGCCTACAGCAGCGCGTACGTCATCCAGACCTCGAACGACGGCAGCAGCTGGGTCGACGTGAAGACGGTGACCGGCGCCGACGGCGGCGTGGACGAGCACGCCGGGCTCGGCGCGAACGGGCGCTACCTGCGGATCCTGGGCACCGCCCGGGGCACCGCGTGGGGGCACTCGCTGTGGGAGCTGGAGGCGTACACCTCCTGACGCCGCATCGGCGTGCCCGGCACGGATCGTGCCGGGCACGCCGGTGCCGGTCGCGAGCACGACGCCGCCCGGCTCCGGCTATGGTGTCGTCGTGTCTGGTGACCGGTGCGACGAGGCGGCACCCGTTCCCGTACCCGCGGAGGCCGACAAGCGGTGAGACGGTCGGCGCAGGACCTGATCGACCTGGTCATCGAGCCGGGGACGTGGGTGTCGTGGGACGGGCCGATCGCCGATCCGGCCCCGCTCGATCCCGGTTACGCGGCCGCCCTGGCCGGCGCGCGGCGGGCGACGGGCGTCGACGAGGCCGTCGTCACCGGCGCGGGCCGGCTGGGCGGCCGGCGCGTCGCCGTCGTCGCCGGCGAGTTCGGCTTCCTCGGCGGCTCGATCGGGGTCGCGGCGGCCGAGCGGCTCACCCGGGCCGTCGAGCGGGCGACCGCCGAGCGGATCCCGCTGCTCGCCGCGCCCGCGAGCGGCGGCACCCGGATGCAGGAGGGCACGATCGCGTTCCTGCAGATGGTCAAGATCAGCCAGGCGATCACCGCGCACAAGGCCGCGGGCCTGCCGTACCTGGTGTACCTGCGGCACCCGACGACCGGGGGCGTGTACGCGTCGTGGGGCTCCCTCGGGCACCTCACGGTCGCCGAGCCGGGCGCGCTGATCGGCTTCCTCGGGCCCCGGGTGCACGAGGCGCTGACGGGCTCGCCGTTTCCGCCCGGCGTGCAGGTCGCCGAGAACCTCCACAGCCACGGCCTGATCGACGCGGTCGTCGCGCCGGAGCAGGTGGCGCCGCTCGCCGCCCGGGCGCTGGCCACCCTCTGCGCGCCACGCCGCCGGTCCGGCACGCCGGTCCCGCCGGAGGAACCACCCGGCGAGCCGGATGCCTGGGACGCCGTCCGGCGGTCCCGCCGAGCGGAGCGTCCCGGAATCCGCCGGCTGCTGAGACACGCCGGCCGGGACGTGGTGCCGTTGCACGGCACGCAGAGCGGCGAGACCGGAGCCGGGGTGATCGTGGCGCTGGCCCGTTTCGGCGAGGCCCCGGCCGTGGTCGTCGGGCACGACCGGCGCGACACCCCGCCCGACCCGGCCGGCCTGCGGGCCGTCCGGCGGGGGTTCAAACTCGCCGCGGAGCTGGGCCTGCCCGTTCTCACCGTCGTCGACACGCCGGGCGCCGCGCTGTCCGCGCAGGCGGAGGAGGGCGGCCTGGCCGGCGAGATCGCCCACTGCCTCGCCGACCTCGTCAACCTGCCGGTGCCCACGCTGTGCGTGCTGCTGGGTCAGGGCAGCGGCGGCGCCGCCCTCGCCCTGCTGCCGGCCGACCGCGTCGTCGCCGCGGCGCACGGCTGGTTGTCGCCGCTGCCGCCGGAGGGCGCGTCGGTGATCCTCCACCGCTCGACCGAGCGGGCGGCCGAGGTCGCCGCCGCCCAGGGCATCCGTGCGCACGACCTGCTGGCCGGGGGCATCGTGGACCGGATCGTGCCGGAGCGGCCGGATGCCGCCGACGAGCCGGAGGCGTTCCTCGGCCGGCTGGGGGCGGTGCTGGCGCACGAGTTGGCCGGCCTGCTCGACGCCGACCCGGAGACCCGCCTGCTGGCCCGCCGGACCCGCTACCGTCAGCTCTGAACGACCCGGCAGAGCCCGAGCGTCCAGGTCGTACGCACAGCGCTGGACCGGCGTGGCCGGCGCGGCGCGCCGCCCGCGCTAACCGGGCCGCCCGACCGGCACCGGTTCGCGGCGGCGCAGCACCATCGCGACGGGGAAGAGCAGCGCGAAGCCGGCAAGCGACGTGACGATCACCATGACCACCGTGTCGTGGTCGGCGAAGCCCTGGGTCGCCATCACGGTCGCGGCGGCGATGTTGCGCTGCGAGGTGCCGAGGCCGAGTACGGTGCGCGCGTTGCGGTCCCGGCCGCCGAGCAGGTAGCCGAGCCCGAACGCGCCCGCGATCACCAGCAGGGCCGGCAGGATCGCTCCCTCGACGAACAGGGCGATGATCGTCGAGACGTTCGCCAGCGTGGTGGCCAGGACGACCACGACCAGCGCGAGAGTCGAGACCCGGCGGGCCGGCGGTCCCCACCGCCGGGCCGGCGCCGGCCAGCGGGAGTTGACAAGCAGACCGGCGGCGAGGGGCAGAAGCATGGTCAGGAACAGGGGCAGCGCGAGGGCACCGACGGAGACGTCGGCTTCGGGCAGCACCCGGGGTACCACGACCGGGGCGTACACGACGGTGGCGGGCAGGAGCAGCACCAGCAGCGTGGCGCTGAGCGCGACGTCCGACCGCGCCACCTCGGTCAGCGTGATCAGAAACGGGGCGCCGGCCGACAGCGCCACCAGGATCAGCCCGGCCGCCAGTGGTCGGTCGAGCCGCCAGAGCCACAGGACGCCGAGCGCGAAGACAGGGACCAGCACGAAGTTGGCGACCAGGGCCCGCGCCAGCGCTCCCACATCACGTAGCGGACCGAGGATCTGCCGGGCCGAGTGGGCGAGACCGACCGAGAGCATCGAGGTCACGGCGAACACCAGGACCGCCAGATCCGCCACCGTGGCGAGGACAGCACGCATCGTCCGATCAGCCCCTGGTGACCGGCGACATCGTGGTGGCCATGGGCGCTATTACCTGCCTGCCGCGCCTTCTAACCTCGTCCGCACCGGTCAACCGAGCCGTCCTGGCCAGGCGAGCGCGGAAGTGGCGGGGGTTGCCACTGTGAACGATCATCGAGCACACTCCCCTGACCGGCCCGCCGGACCCCGGGGGCCCGACCGAGCAGGGGACCATGCAGCCGTCGCGTCCGGAACCGACACCACAGCGCTCGATCTGGATGTGGGCTGGCGCCGCGGCGGGGCTCGCGCTCGCCGTCCTCATGTTCCTCAACAGCGGCGGAGGGCGGGTCCCGGCCGCGGCGAACCAGCCGGTCACCGACACCTTCGCGGTCTCCGGCACGGTGGTGCTCGGCGCTGCCGCGGCCTTCATCCGGGACGACCATGGTGGCTGCGCCGGCACGGGCGCCCACGCCGACGTTGTCGACGGTGCCCTGGTGCTCGTCGCGGCCGCCGGCGGGTTGGCCGCCGGGAAGTTGACCGAGCCGCAGGCGCTCCCCGACGGCACCTGCCGATTCCGGTTCTCCGTCGACCGGGTGCCGGCCGGACAGGACGCCTACCTGATCATGGTGGCCGACCGGGAGCCACGCCAGCTCACCGAACCGGAGCTGACCGGCCCCCAGCTGAGCCTGCGCATCGACTGAGCCGGGTCAGGCGGGACGCAGGTGGCTGCGCCGGTTTGCCCGCCCCGCCTCGTACGCGGCCCGGGCGGCCTGTGCGTCCGCGGTGGTGGAGACCTCGGCGACCGGGACGTCCCACCAGGCCCCGGCCTCGGGACCGGCCTGGAACCGGTCGGTCCGCACGAGCACGACCGTCGTCCGGGGCGCCGCCTTCGCCGTCGCCAGGGCCGCCTCAAGCTCCGCCATGGTCGACACCCGGATCAGGTCGGCTCCGAGGCTGGCCGCGTTCGCCCCGAGGTCGATCGGCAGCGGACCCCCGCCCCGGTCGGTGTACGCGGTGCCGAGCCGGTACGCGCCGACGCTCTCCGACAGCCGGCCGATCGAGGCGAAGCCGGAGTTGTCGACGAGCACCACGACCAGCTTGACGCCCTCCGCGACCGCGGTGGCCAGCTCGCTCGGCAGCATCAGGTAGGACCCGTCGCCGACCAGCACGAACACCTCGCGCTCCGGCGCAGCCAGCTTCACCCCGATGCCACCGGCGATCTCGTAGCCCATGCAGGAGTAGCCGTACTCCACGTGGTAGCTCTTCGGGTCGCGGCTGCGCCACAGCCGGTGCAGGTCGCCGGGCATCGAACCGGCTGCGCACACCACCACGCCACGGTCCCCGGCGGCGTCGTTGACCGCGCCGATGACCGCGGTCTGGCTGGGCGCCGCGTCCGCGCCGGCGTGCCGGGCGGCGTCCGCCACCTGCGCCCACCGATCCCGCAGCCGGGTCACCGACTCCCGGTACTCCGGCGGCGTCTCCCAACCGGAACAGGCCGCGTCCAGAGCGGCGAGACTCTCGCGGGCGTCGCCGACCACCTGCGTACCGGACAGTTTCGCCGCGTCGAAGCCGGTGACGTTCAGGTTGACGAACCGCACGCCCTCGCCGAACAGGGTGCCGGAGGCGGTGGTGAAGTCGCTGTAGCGGGTGCCCACCCCGATCACCACGTCGGCCTCGGCCGCGATCCCGTTGGCCGCGGTGGTCCCGGTGACGCCGACCGCGCCGAGGGCGAGCGGGTGGTCGTACGGCATCGCGCCGGTGCCGGCCTGGGTCTCGGCGACCGGCACGCCGTGGTCCTCGGCGAACCAGCGCAGCACCTCGGTCGCCCCGCTGTAGATCACCCCACCGCCGGCCACCACAAGCGGCCGGCGCGCCGCCCGGACGATCCCGGCCGCCCGGGCCAGCGCTGCGATGTCCGGCAGCGGCCGGGGCACGTGCCAGACCCGCTCGGCGAACAGGTCGTCGGGCCAGTCGTACGCCTCGGCCTGCACGTCCTGGGGAAGGGCCAGGGTCACCGCGCCGGTCTCCGCCGGATCGGTAAGCACCCGCATCGCGGCCAGCAGCGCCGCGGGTAGCTGTTCCGGCCGGTTGATCCGGTCCCAGTAGCGGGAGACCGGCCGCAGCGCGTCGGTGACGCTGACGTCGTAGGAGCGCGGATCCTCCAGCTCCTGGAGCACCGGGTTGGCCGCCCGGGTGGCGAAGATGTCGCCGGGCAGCAGCAGCACCGGCAGCCGGTTGATGGTGGCGCCCGCCGCGCCGGTGACCAGGTTCGTCGCGCCCGGCCCGATCGACGTGGTGCAGGCCAGGGTGCTCAACCGGTCGGTCATCCGGGCGTACGCGGCGGCCGTGTGCACCATGCCCTGCTCGGTGCGGCACAGGTGGTACGGCAGGTCCGCCCCGGCGGAGGCCAGTGCCTCGCCGAGGCCGGCGACGTTGCCGTGGCCGAAGATACCGAAGCAGGCCGGGACGAGCCGGCGCCGCTGCCCGTCGCGTTCGGAGAACTGCCGGGCGAGGAACGTCACGACCGCCTGCGCCACCGTCAACCTGGGCATCACGCCTCTTTCGTTCCGGGCCGGGTCAGCGGCAGCCGCGGGTCGACCGGCTGGCCGGCCCAGCTGCCCCGGATCCAGCCGTGCCGGGGATCGTCCACACAGGCCATGGTCCGGGTGACGCCGGGCCCGGCGAGCACGTTGAGGTAGTACAGGTCGTAGCCGGGCGCCGCCATCGACGGCCCGTGGTAGCCGTACGGGACGAGGACCACGTCGCCGGTGCGCACCTCGGCCAGCACGTCGATCGGCCGCTCGGCGGTGCCGTAGACGCGCTGGTAGCCCACCGGGCCGTCGCCGGGCCTGCCGCCGGCCACCTCGAAGTAGTAGACCTCCTCCAGCGCCGCCTCGACCTGCCCGTCGTCGTGGGTGCGGTCCTCCTCGTGCTTGTGCGGCGGGTACGACGACCAGTTCCCGGCCGGGGTGAGCACCTCGACGGCGACGAGCCGGTCGCAGTCGAAGGCCTCCGGCGCACAGAAGTTGTTGACCTGCCGGCTGGCCGGCCCCGCGCCGCGCAGCTCGACCGGCACGTCCCGGGCCGCGCCGTAGCGGGGTGACAGCCGACGGGTGGCCCGCGCCGAGGGCAGGGCGAAGCGGCCCGCGCCGCGGATCGTCGCCGTCGCGTCCCGGGGCAGGTAGGCGAAGTCGGTGACCGCGGCGAACACCGACTCGCGCCCGGTCAGGTTGAGCCGCAGCCCGTCGCAGTGCACGCTGGCCGCGCCGGCCAGCGGCACGACCAGCATCTCCTCGTCGCCGGTGACGAAGGTCAGCTCGCCGCCGGGGGGCAGGGTGAGCACGCGCAGCCCGGCGTACCGCCAGCCGGCCCACTCGGGGGTGACCTCCAAGGCCCAGGGCGGGCGGGCGGTGCCGCCCCAGGGCAGGTGCGCGTCGGCGGTCCTCACGCGTCCTGCCCGGTGGGCAGCAGCGAGCCGGCGAGGTCCACCGCGGCGGCCACGTCGTCGTCCGGCGGGTAGAGCAACGCCCGGCCGACCACCAGGCCGCGTACGCCGGGCAGCCGCAGGGCCCGCTGCCACCGCGCGTACACCACGTCGGGCGCCTCCACCGGGTCGCCGCCGAGCAGCAGGACCGGCAGGGTGGTCGCGGCCGTCACGCGCTCCATCTCGTCGACGGCCGGCAGCTTCAACCAGGTGTACGCGCTTGTCACGCCGAGTGCCTGCCCGACGCTGACGCCCCTGATCACCGCCTCCGGGCGCAGGTCGACGCTGACCCGGCCGCCGGCGCGGGTCACCCACAGCGGCTCGACCAGGGCGATGGTGCGCCGGGCCGCCAGCGCCGTGACCGCCTGGGCGCAGGCCTGCAGGGTGGAGGCGGTGCCCGGGTCGTCCGGGTCGATGCGGCAGAGCATCTTGCCGCCGTCGTAGCGCATCGCGGCGATGCTGTCGGCGTCGTACGCGGTGAACCGGTCGTCGAGTTCGAAGGTGGCGCCGGAGAGGCCGCCGCGGTTCATCGAGCCGATGGCGAGCCGGTTCTCCAGCGCCCCGAGCAGCAGCAGGTCCTCCAGGATGTCCGGGGTGCCGAGCACGCCGTCGACGCCGGGCCGGGACAGCGCCAGGCGCAGCCGGTCGAGCAGGTCGGCCCGGCCGGCCATGGCCATCGGCCGGTCCCGTACGCCGAGGGCGCCCCGGGCCGGGTGGTCGGCGGCGATGACGAACAGCGGCCGGCCGGGCTCGGGCCACGGCCGGCGGGTACGCCGGGCGGCGGCTTCGGCGATCGCCTGCGGCCGGTGCGCGCGGGTGCGGGTCAGCGCGTCGTACTCGGTGCTCACCGGTCTTCTCCTGTCAGGACGGCGGTCGGCGCGGTCGTGGCGTCCCCGGCCAGCGCCGCGGTCTCGGCGTAGTGGGGCATGGCGGCCGAGCAGGCCAGTCGGGAGGCGACGATGGCACCGGCGGCGTTGGCGAAGCGCAGGGTCCGCTCCAGCGGCCAACCGCGCAGCAGCCCGAGGCAGAGCGCCCCGCCGAAGGCGTCACCCGCGCCGAGCCCGTTGACCACGTCCACCGGCACCGGCGGCACCCGTACGCTCTGCTGCCCGGTGCGGGCGAGCACCCCGGCCGGACCGAGCTTGACCACGGCGAGCCCGGGACCGCGTGCCAGCAGCAGGTCCGCGGCCCGGTCCGGGTCGCGGGTGCCGACCGCGACCTCGACCTCGTCCAGGTTGCCGACGGCGACGGTGACCTGGGGCAGCACCTCGGCGACGGCCGCGCCGGCGGCGGCCCGGTCCGGCCAGAACATCGGGCGGTGGTCCAGGTCCAGCACGGTGTGCGGGTGGCCGTCCCGGGCGGCCAGCGCGGCGCGGTGCGCGGCGCGGCTGGGCTGCTGGCACAGGCCGGTGCCGGTGAGCCAGAAGACCCGGGCGGCGGCGATCGCGTCGAGGTCGAGTTCCTCGGCCCGGATCTGGAGGTCGGGTGCGGTCGGGGTGCGGTAGAACCAGAGCGGGAAGTCGTCGGGCGGGAAGATCTCACAGAAGGTGACCGGGGTGGGCAGCCCGTCGACCGGGCGGACCTGGCTGTCGTCCACACCGAACTCGCGAAGGGCCTTGTGCACGTAGTGGCCGAAGGCGTCCGCGCCGGTACGGGTGATCACGCCGGCCCGCAACCCCTGGCGGCTGGCCGCGACGGCGACGTTCGTGGGGCTGCCGCCGAGGAACTTGCCGAAGGTCTCCACCTCGGCCAGCGGCGTGGCGATCTGCAGCGGATAGATGTCCACCCCGACGCGGCCGATGGTGAGCACATCGAGCATGCGGCGCCCTTCGTCCCGGCCGGCGACGGCGCGCCCGCCAGCCCGCTTTCGTCCTTGACAGGTAACAGTGCCCTGCGAGTTGTGTCAATGTGTTGTCATGACATCCGCCCTCTCCGCGCGGTGACCGCTTCGGTACAGTGGCGCCCATCCCCCCGAGATCCCCGCGCTTCGCACAGCGAGGAGGTGCCGTGAGCGGCCCCGAGATCGCGGTCGACCGGAGCAGCCCGGTCCCGCTCTACTTCCAGGTCGCCGAGCAGTTCGCCGCCGCGATCCAACGCGGCGACCTGGCACCCGGTGACCGTCTGGACAGCGAGTTGCAGCTGGCCGACCGGCTCGGGTTGTCCCGCCCGACGGTCCGGCAGGCCATCCAGCACCTGGTCGACAAGGGGCTGATCGTGCGCCGCCGCGGGGTCGGCACCCAGGTGGTGCGGGGCGAGGTACGGCGCTCGGTCGAGCTGACCAGCCTGTACGACGACCTGCGGCGCGCCGGCCAGCGACCGTCCACGTCGGTGCTGGAACTGGCCACCGTGCCCTGCCCGGCCGAGGTCGCCGCCGCGCTCGGCGTGCCCGCCGACAGCGAGGTGCGGCACCTGCGCCGGCTGCGGTTCGCCGACGGGGAGCCCCTCGCCGTGATGGAGAACTGGCTGCCGGTCGACCGGGTGCGGCTCACCATCGACGCCCTGCAGAACAACGGCCTGTACGGGATCCTGCGCGCGGGTGGTGTCCGGGTCCGCGGTGCCCACCAGCGCATCGGTGCCCGGGCGGCGACCGGGGCGGAGGCGCAGATGCTCGGCGAGCGGCGCGGCGCGCCGGTGCTCACCATGACCCGCACGGCGTACGACGACCAGGGGCACTACGTCGAGCACGGCGCGCACATCTACCGGGCCAGCCGCTACTCGCTCGAGGTGACCGTCGCCGAGCGGTGACGGTAGATGTTTCACGCCCATTTCAGTGACAGGTATTTACGTCGTCAGGCTGTCATGACATTGTGGCCGCAAGCACCGCCGGCGTCGGGGGACCTGCGGCCGGCGGGCGACCCGCGAGTCTCTTCGAAGTCTCTCCTTGCGAAGGGAAGCAGCCCATGTCAGCCAAGCCGAGACACGCAGCGGGCGTGCTCGCCGCGTTCACCGCTGTCGCCCTCGCCGCAACGGCGTGCGGCGACTCGTCCGAGCCCGCCGGCAAGGACGCCAAGAACATCACCCTCACCATCTCGGCCAACGCGATCGCCGGCGGCAAGAACGCCGCGGGTGCGGAGTGGATCGAGAAGTGGGTCATCCCGAGGTTCGTCGAGGCGCAGAAGGCCAAGGGCGTCACCGCCAAGGTGACGTTCGTCCCCAGCGGCGTCGACGACGAGCAGTACAAGACCAAGCTGGCCCTGGACCTGCGCTCCAAGGGCGGCGCCGACGTGATCGCCGTGGACGGCATCTGGGTGGGCGAGTTCGTCCAGGCCGGCTACCTCAAACCGCTGTCGGAGGTGGCCGGCGACCAGGTCGACGCCTGGGAGGGCTGGTCGCAGATCCCGGAAAGCGTACAGGGCCTCGGCAGCTTCGAGGACAAGCGCTACGGGATCCCGCTCGGCACCGACGGCCGCGTCCTCTACTACAACAAGAAACTGTTCGCCCAGGCCGGCCTGCCCGCCGACTGGCAACCGACGAGCTGGCAGGAGGTCCTCGACGCCGGCGCCAAGCTGAAGGCGTTGCCCGGGGTGACCCCGATCCAGATCAACGCCGGCACGGCGATGGGCGAGGCGACCTCGATGCAGGGCGCGCTGCCGCTGCTGGTCGGCGCCGGTGGCGAGATCTACAAGGACGGCAAGTGGGCCGGCGCCAGCCAGCCGGTCAAGGACATGCTCGACCTCTACAGCAAGGTCTACGGCGGCGGCCTGGGCGACCCGAAGCTCCAGCAGGAGGCCAAGGGGCGCGACAAGTCCTTCGCCGAGTTCGCCGCCGGCAAGATCGGCATCCTCGCCGAGGGCGACTACTTCTGGCGCAGCGTGGTGAACCCCAAGGACGGCATCGCCAAGATGGCCGACCGGGACGCCACCGTCGGCTACGCGATGATCCCCGCCAAGCAGCCCGGCGCCGGGATCCGGGGCCAGGACTTCGTCAGCATGTCCGGCGGCGGCGTGCGGGTGCTCAACCCCAACTCGAAGTTCCCGTCCCAGGCCTGGGAACTGCTGTCGTTCATGCACTCGGCGGAGGCGGTCAAGGCCGAACTGGCCGGCGCCACCCGGATCACCGCCCGCACCGACGTCAACAAGGACGTGCTCGCCGCCGACCCGATGCTCAACTTCGTCGCCGAGAAGGTGCTGCCGCTCACCGCGTACCGGCCGCCGCTGGCGGTCTACCCGCAGGTCTCGGTCGCGCTGCAGGAGGCCACCGCCGAGGTGACCGCCGGAAAGAGCGTGGACGAGGCGGCCGCGGCGTACCAGAAGAAGGTCGAGGGGATCGTCGGTGGCGCAGGCAACGTCACCTCCTGACGAACTGGTCGAGGGAGCGCGCCCGGTCCCGGGCGCCTCCCCCGCCCCCGACGCCGCCGGGCTCGGGCGGGCCCGGGCCACCGGGTTCCTCGTCCCCGCCATGGCGCTGATCCTGGTCTTCCTGGTGGTGCCGGCGGTCTGGACGATCTACCTGGGAATTACCAACTACCGGCTGACCGGCCTGGCCGCAGCCAACCCGGAGATCGTCGGCCTGGACAACTACACCAGGGCGCTGGGCGACGAACGGTTCCGCACCTCGCTGCTGCTGACCCTGCAGTTCGTCCTCGGCTCGGCGGTCATCGGCCAGGCCGGGCTCGGCTTCGCCATCGCCTTCGCGCTGCGCGACCGCCGCGGGCCGCTGCGCCGGGTGGTCGAGGGGTTCGTCCTGCTGTCCTGGATCCTGCCCAGCTCGGTGGTCGCGTTCCTGTGGATCGCGCTGCTCGACCGGGACGCCGGCACGCTCAACGCGCTGCTGGGCATCCCCGGGATGGCCTGGCTGCTCGACTACCCGATGCTGTCCATCATCATCTTCAACACCTGGCGCGGCACCGCGTTCTCGATGATGCTCTACGCCGCCGCGCTGGAGAACGTCCCCCGCTCCCACCTGGAGACCGCCCGGCTGGCCGGCGCCTCGACCTGGCAACAGTTGCGCGACGTGGTGTTCCCCCGCATCCGCGGGCACGTGCTGACCAACCTGCTGCTGATCAGCCTCTGGACGTTCAACGACTTCGCGCCGTTCCTGATCACCGCCGGCGGCCCCGAGCAGCGATCGGAGATCCTGCCGGTCTACGTCTACAAGGTGGCGCTCTCCGGTGGTGAACTCGGCTTCGGCGCCGCGATCTCGTTCGTCATGCTGCTGATCAACCTGGTCATCGCGCTCGTCTACCTGCGCCTGCTCGGCCGGCGGAAGGAGTCGGCGTGACCGCCACCACCGCACCGCCCGCGCCCGCCACCGAGCCGACCGGCGAACGGCCCAGGGCCGCGATCCGGCACGTGCTCGGTCAGATCGGTCGCTACACGTTCCTCTGCGCCGTGCTCGGCTTCTTCGCGCTGCCGCTGCTCTGGCTGGCCACCGCCCCGTTCGACGACACCCCGACGGTCACCGCCTCGCTGCCGCAGTTCACCCTGGACAACTTCCGCACCCTGCTGGACAACCCGTACGCGCTCAGCTCGCTGCTCAACTCCGTCTACCTGGCCGGCGGCACCGCCGCCCTGGTGGTGACGTTCGCCGCGCTGGCGGCGTACGCGCTGAGCCGGGTCCGGGTGCCCGGCCGCGACGCGTTGCTCTACGGGCTGCTGCTGCTCTCGTCGATCGTGACCGGCACCGCGACCATGGTGCCGCTGTTCGAGCTGGCCTTCCGGCTCAACCTGATCGACTCCCGCCTCGGCGTGATCCTGATCCTCAGCGGTGGGCTGCTGCCGGCGGCCATCTTCATCCTCAAGGACTTCATGGACTCCACCCCGACGTCCTACGAGGAGTCGGCCCGCGTCTTCGGCGCCAGCCCGCTGCAGATCATGCGGCACATCGTGGTGCCGGTGGTCCGCCCCGGTCTGGCCACCGTCGGAGTGTGGGCGGTCGCCAACGTCTGGGGCAACTTCCTGGTGCCGTTCCTGCTGCTGCGCGGCCCGGACAAGGCACCCGCCGCGGTGATCATGTACACCCTCTACACCGAGGGCGGCCAGGCCGACCTGCGGCTGCTCTCCACCTTCTCGCTGCTCTACTCGCTGCCGGTGGCGCTCATGTTCGTCTTCGTCAGCAGCCGGTACGGGTTCCGCTTCCACGGAGGGATCAAGCGCTGATGTCCGCCATCACCATGCGCGAACTGACCAAGGTCTACCCCAACGGGGTACGCGCCCTGGACGCCCTCGACCTGGAGATCGCCGACGGCGAGTTCTTCGCCCTGCTCGGCCCGTCCGGCTGCGGCAAGACCACCCTGCTGCGCACCATCGCCGGGCTGGAGGTCGCCTCCGGCGGCAGTGTGCGCATCGGCGACCGCGACGTAACAAACCTGCCACCCGGCAGGCGGGACGTGGCCATGGTCTTCCAGGACTACGCCCTCTTCCCGCACATGACCGTGCAGGACAACATCGCGTACCCGTTGCGGATCAAGAAGGTCGACCGGCGGGAGCGCGCCGGCAAGGCCGCCGAGACCGCCGACGAGCTCGGCCTGTCCGGCCTGCTGCAGCGCCGCCCGGGGCAGCTCTCCGGCGGCCAGCAGCAGCGGGTCGCGCTCGCCCGGGCGATGGCCTGCCACCCCCAGGTGTTCCTGCTCGACGAGCCGCTGTCCAACCTCGACGCCCGGCTCCGGCTCGAGGCGCGGACCTTCCTCAAGCGGCTGCAACGGGAACTGGGCGTCACCACCGTCTTCGTCACCCACGACCAGGCCGAGGCACTGGCCCTGGCCGACCGGATCGCGGTCATGGAGGGCGGCCGGATCCGTCAGGTCGGCACGCCCACCGAGGTGTTCCGCCGCCCCGCCAACACCTTCGTCGCCGGGTTCATCGGCTCCACCCCGATGAACCTCGTCGACGCCCGGGTGCACGGCGGCGAACTGGCCGTGGGTACGGCCCGGCTGCCGCTGCCCGAGGACGCCCACGGCCGGGTCACCGACGGGGAACGGCTGGTCTACGGTGTCCGCCCGGAGTACCTCGACTACTCCCCCGCCCCGGTGCCCGGCGCGCTCACCGGGCGGGTCGTGGTCGTGGAGAACCTGGGCAGCGTCTCCCTGGTCTCCCTGGACGTACCCGCGGGCGACACCGCCGGCGACGGCCCGGACGCCGCGGGCGACACCGGCGCCGGCCGGACCAGTCTGCAGGTGGTCGTCGCGGAAGGCCGCGAACCCGAACCGGGCGACACCGGTTGGGTGGTGCCCCGACCCGGCCGGTCCCTGCTCTACCGCGACGGGTACCTGGTCACCGACGGCGGGACGGCGAGCGTGCCGGCCCCCCGCGCCGGTGCCGGCGTGCAGGGCTGACCATGGTCGTGCACCGCGGCAGGTGGACCCTGCAGGACCGGGCCGACGACGTGATGCGGGCCCTGCCGGTCACCGTCGCGCCCGGCACCGCCGCCCTCACGGTCCGGCTGGACTACCCGCGGGCGGCGGGCGTGCTCGACCTCGGCTGCGCCGGCCCGGCCGGCTTCCGCGGCTGGTCCGGTGGCGCCCGGGACGGCTACACCGTCACCGCCGACTGGGCCACCCCCGGCTACCTGCCGGGTGAGCTGGAACCCGGCGAGTGGCAGGTGCTGCTGCGGCTGCACCGCGTCCCGCCCGACGGGCTGGACTACGAGGTCACCGCCACCACCAGCAGCACTCCGCCACCGGCACCCGAGCCACCGGCCGCGCCGGCTCGCCCCGACCGGCCGCCCCACCGGGACCTGCCCGACGTCGACGGCCGGCGGTGGCTCCCCGGTGACCTGCACGCGCACACCGTGCACAGCGACGGCGCGTACACAATCGACGAGCTCGCCGCGCTCGCCGCCTCCCGTGGCCTGGACTTCCTCGCCGTCACCGACCACAACACGGTCAGCCACCACCGGTGGCTGCCGGCCGCCTCCGCCCGCTACGGCATCACCCTGCTGCCCGGTCAGGAGGTGACCACCGACCGGGGGCACGCCAACGTCTTCGGCCCGGTCGGCTGGGTCGACTTCCGGCGACCACCCGACGAGTGGCTCGCCGCCGCGCGACGCGACGGCGGGCTGATGTCGGTCAACCACCCGCTCGGCGGCGACTGCGCCTGGCGCCAGCCGCTGGCCGACCGCACCCCGCTTGTCGAGGTGTGGCACTCCGGCTGGTGGGACCGCACCTGGGGCGCTCCGCTGGCCTGGGCGCGGGCGTGGCGCGCCGACGTCGTACCGGTCGGCGGCAGCGACTTCCACCGACCCGGCGCCGACGCGCTGCCCGGCTCCCCCACCACCTGGCTGCTCGCCGACACCGACGTCCCGCCCGGGGACGCGGTGCTGGACGCGCTGCGCGCCGGCCGTACCGCCGTCGCCACCGACCCGGACGGGCCGCTGCTGGTGCGGCTGGGTGACGAGTTGCTGGCGCTCGACGCCGACGGCGCGCTGCTGGCCTACCCGGACGGGCGGCACCGGCTGGTCCGTGGCGACCGGTGCCGGCTGCCGGCCGGCGACGGACTGCACGTCCTGGAGTCCCACCGCATGGAGGTGATCGCACTGTGCAGCTGAGCGGACGCACACGGGTGGCCGGCGCCCCCGTCAATTACGGCATCTACCGGCCGACGGACCCGCCCGTCGGCGCGGAGGACCTGCTCGCGGCGCTGGCCGACGACGGCTACACCGGGGTGGACTCCGGCCCGATCGGTTACCTCGGCACCGGCGTGGCCCTGGCACGCCGGCTGGACGCGGCCGGCGTCGGGCTCGCCGGCGGCTGGGTGGACCTGCGCTTCGCCGATCCGGCCGGCTTCGCCGAGGACCTCGCCCAGCTCGACGCCGCGCTTGACGTGTTCACCGCCGTCCCGGCGGACGACCCCCGGTTCGCGCCCCGGCCGACCCTGGCCTGCCCCGGCAGTCCGGCCCGGATGGCCCGGCCGGGCACCCCGACCGACCTGGCGTCGGCGCTGCCCGCCGCGGCCTGGCCGGACTTCGCCGCCCGGGTGCGGCAGGCCGCCGACCGGTGCCGCGACCGCGGCCTGGAACCGGTGTTCCACCACCACCTCGGCACCGACGTGGAGACCGAGGCGGAGGCCGACCGGCTGCTCGAACTCACCGACATCGCCATCTGCCTGGACACCGGGCACCTGACGCTGGCCGGCGGGGACCCGGTGGCCGCGGTACGCCGGTGGGCCGGCCGGATCGGCCAGGTGCACCTGAAGGACGCCGACCTCGCCGCCCACGCCCGGGTCCGGGCGGCCGGCGGTGGGCTGATGGACGTGGTCGCCGCCGGCGGCTTCTGCGCGCTGGGCCGCGGCGACGTGGACCTCGCCGGGGTGCTCGCCGGCCTCGACGACATCGGGTACGCCGGCTGGCTGGTGATCGAACAGGACAGCCCCGAGGACGGGCGGGACCTGGACCGGATCCGCGCCGACCAGCACGCCAACCTCCGGTGGCTCGAGGAGGCGCTGCGATGACCGAGCCGGGCAAGCGGGTCCGGATCGCGGTGGCCGGGCTGGGCGTCATCGCCCGCACCGTGCATCTGCCGCTGCTGCTACGCCGGGGCGACCTGTTCGAGGTCGTGGCGCTGGCCGACCTGTCCCCGTCACGGGTCACCGAGCTGGGCGGGCGGTACGGGGTCGAGCCGGCCCGCCGTTACACCGACGCGGTCCGGATGGTCACCGACGGCGGGTGCGACGCCGTCCTGCTGGCCACCTCCGGCTCGCACGGTGAGCTGGCCGCGACCGCGCTGCGCGCCGGGCTGCCGGTGCTGTGCGAGAAACCGCTGGCCTACACGCTCGCCGAGACGGACCGGCTGGCCGAGCTGGGCAGCGGCGGCGCGACGCTGATGGTCGGCTACATGAAGCAGTACGACCCGGCCGTGGCCGAGGCCGCGCGGTTGCTCGCCGACCTCGGTGGGGCGGAGGCGGTGCACGCGGTGGAGGTGACCGTGCTGCACGCCGGCGGGGACCGGCAGCTGCGCTTCGCCAACCTGCCCCCGGCCGCCGCCGACGTGCCGGCCGACGAGGCGCTCCGGTTCGCCGCCGCCGACCGGGCGCTGCTGGACGCCGCCGTCGGCACCAACCCGGCCGCACACACCCTCTACCGGATCCTGCTCAACAGCATCTCGCACGACCTGTCCCTGCTGCGGCTGTTCACCGGCGCACCGGCCACCGTCGAGCACGTGGCCACCTGGCCGCTGACCCCGGACGGTCCGGCCGAGCCGTCGGTGGAGATCAGCGGGCGGCTGTCCAGCGGCGCCCGCTACGGCATCCGGTGGCTCAACCTGCCGGACTACCCCGCCTACCGGGAGACCGTCACCGTGCACCACGCCCGAGGCTCACTGGAACTGGTGTTCCCGTCGCCGTACCTGCTCAACGCGCCCACCACGCTGACGGTGGTCGAGGACCACGGCGGCGGCGAGCGGCGGGCCGCGTTCCGGTCGGTGACCGAGGCTTTCGAGCAGGAACTTGTCGCGTTCCACGCGATGGTCACCGCGGCCGCCGCGCCGCTGACCGGCATCGCCGAGGGCGCGCAGGACGTACGGACCAGCCAGCAGGTGGTACGCCGCTACGGTGAGCTGACCGGGGCGGCGATCGGCGGAGAGGCGGCGAGCCGATGACGCGACCGACCGAGATCATCGTGGTGCCACACACCCACTGGGACCGGGAGTGGTACGAGCCGTTCCAGCGGTTCCGGCTGCGGCTGGTCGCGCTGCTCGACGAGGTGTTCGACCGGATGGAACGCGACCACCGGCAGCGGTTCACCCTCGACGGGCAGCTCGCCGCGGTCGACGACTACCTGGAGGTGCGCCCGGAACGCCGGGAGCAGGTGACCGCCCTGGTGCGCGCCGGGCGGCTGGCGGTGGGCCCGTGGCAGATCCTGCTCGACGAGTTCCTCTGCTCCGGGGAGAACATCGTCCGCAACCTGGAGCGCGGGCTGAGCCGCAGCGCGGAGCTGGGCGGCGCCATGCCGGTGGGCTACCTGCCCGACATGTTCGGCCACATCGCGCAGATGCCGCAGCTGCTGGCCGGCGCCGGGCTGGCCCACGCCTGCGTGTTCCGCGGCGTGCCGGAGCGGATGCACCGTCACGCCTTCGCCTGGCAGGCGCCGGACGGCACCACCGTGCGCACCGAGTACCTGCCGGGCGGCTACGGCAACGCCGCCGGCCTGATGGACGACGCGGCGCAGGTCACCCGTCGGGCCGGCGACCTCACCGACCGGCTGGCCGGGTGGCGGTTCGACGGCGAGGACACCCCGGCGCTGGCCATGTACGGCACCGACCACGCGGCGCCGGCGCCCGACGCGCCCGACCTGCTCGCCGCCGCCGACCTCGCCGGGACGCGGCTGCGGCTGGGCACCCTCAGCGAGTACTTCGCCACCCAACCGACGAGCGTCGACGGCCTACCCGTCGTCCGGGGCGAGCTGCGCTCGCACGCCCGGGCCAACATCCTGCCCGGCGTGATCTCCGTCCGCGGCCACCTGAAGCGGGCGATGAACCGCGCCGAACGGCGGGTCGAACGGTACGCCGAACCGCTCGCCGCGCTGACCCACGACGGGTCGGTGCAGCGCTTCCTCGACATGGCCTGGACCCGGCTGATCGACGCCAGCTGCCACGACTCGGTGACCGGCTGCGGCTGCGACGAGACCGCCGAGCAGGTCGCCGCCCGCCTCGCCGAGGCCGACCAGCTCGGCCGGGCGGTCTGCGACCTGGTCGGGGCGCGGCTGGCCGGGGCCGTACCCCGGGACGGCCACCTGCTGTTCAACCCGACGCCGACGGCCCGTACCGCCCTGGTGCGCCTGGACGTGGAGGCACCGGCGGACAGCACGGTCGCCCTGGCCGACGCCGCCGGCCGCAGCGTCGCCGCACAGGTCCTCGACCGCAGCCGCACGCTGCTCGCCGACGACGTGGTGCCGGCGGCCGACCTACCGGCCGTCCTCACCCGGGTGCACGGCCGCGAGCTGTACGGCCAGGAGGTCACCGCCTGGTCGGTGTCGCCCGACGACGGCACCCTCACCTTCCAGGTCGCCCGGCACGGCGATCCCGAATTCGACGTGGCGGACGTCCAGCGGGCGCTGGCCGCCGCCGAACGGGCCGGGCCGTGGCGGGTCCGGATCCTGGCCGCGCCCCGGGCCACCGTCGCCGCCCTGGTCGAGGTGCCGCCACTCGGGCGCGCCGCGGTCCGGCCGGTGCCCCTGCCGGCGACCGCTGAGCCGGATGGCGTCCCGGTCACGGTGAGCGGTCGCAGCCTGGACAACGGGCTGCTGCGCGTCGACGTCGCCGAGGACGGCACCCTGGCGCTGACCACCTCCGACGGCGTCACGGTGGACGGGGTGGGCCGCCTCGTCGACGGCGGCGACGTGGGCGACAGCTACAACTACGCCCCGCCCGCCGCCGACGAACTCGTCGAGAAACCCCGGGCGGTACGCGTCGCGGTGCGCCACGACGGGCCGCTGGTCGGGGTGCTGGACGTCATCAGGGAGTACCGCTGGCCGGTCGCCGCGGACGTGGACGCGGGAGCCCGGGCCGTGGACCGCGAGCCGGTCACCGTCACCACCCGGGTCGAGCTGCGCTGCGGCGAGCGGTTCGCGCGGCTGCGCGTCGAGTTCGACAACCGGTGCGACGACCACCGGGTCCGGCTGCACCTGTCGCTGCCGTCACCGGCCGCGACGTCGTACGCGGAGGGCCAGTTCGCCGTCGTCGAGCGCGGCCTGACCGCGGAGGGCGGCGGTGGCGAGGTGCCGTTGCCCACCTTCCCGGCCAACGGTTTCGTCGCCGCCGGTGGGCCGGGCGGGGCCCTCGCCGTGCTGCTCACCCAGCCCACCGAGTACGAGCTGACCGACTCCGGCCGGGAACTGGCGGTCACCCTGCTGCGCGCGATCGGGATGTTGTCCCGTAACCGGCACGCCCTGCGTGACGAGCCCGCCGGTCCGCAACTGCCCACCCCCGAGGCGCAGTGCCGCGGCACGCGGACGGTCGAGCTGGCGGTGCTGCCGTACCGGGGCGCCTGGCACGAGGCCGGCGTTCTGGCGGCTGCCGAGACGTACCGGCACGAACTGCTGGCGTTCCCCGGCACCGCCGACCCGGCCACCGCGCTGCCGGCGCCGGCGAGCGGGCTCTCCGTCGACGGCCGGGGCGTCGTGCTGACGAGCGTCCGGGACCGTGCGGGCCGCACCGAGGTGCGGCTGGTGGCGCAGTCCCCGACGGAAACCACCGCCGTGCTCGGCGGCGCGACGATCCGTGGGGCGTGGCGGACCGACCTGCTCGGTCGGGACGGCGAACCGCTGCCCGTCGGCGGTGACGGGTTGGTGCGGCTGCCGCTGCGGGCCTGGGAGATCGCCACGGTGCAACTCGACCTGCCCTGACCCGCACAACCCACCCGGTCTGCGGCGGGGCTTCGCTGTCAGGCCGGGGTGGAGTGATCCGCCTCGAACCGAGCCCGGGGCAGGAAGGCCAGCTGGGCGCGCTTGTCCGGCATGTCGATCTCGGAGGCGAAGGTGAAGCCCTCGGCCTCCAGCCGGCGCAGGGCGAACTGATTGCGTACGTCCGGCTCGACGACGATCCGCTGCGCGGCCGGGTCACGGAACAGGAACCGGGCGAGCGCGGGGCCGACGGCGGTGGTCAGGCCCCGGGCGTGGCGCCGGCCGGGGTTGAGCAGCAGGTGCATGCCGATGTCGCCGGGCTGGACGGAGTAGCGTTCGCCGACCGGGTCCGCTTCGGGCTGGTAGGTCTGGAAGAGCCCGACCGGCTCATCGTCGATCATGACCAGGTAGGCGTGGTGCGTCGGCAGGCTGTCGATGAACGCGTAGATCTCGTGCACCTGCTCGAGCGTGTGCGTCCCCATCCCCCAGAACGAGTTGCGTGGCTGGGTCACCCAGCCGTGCAGCAGTTCGGCGTGCCGGTCCGGCTCGACCGGCACGAGCGACAACTCGCCGAAACCGGAGATCTTCTCCTGGTACGTCATGGTGCGCTGTCCTTCGCTACGAGTGCGGACGGGCCGGAGTGAGGGACACACGCATTCCGTCGGACACTCGGATTAGGTTACCCTCCCCTAACAAAGGCTGACCTTACCGGGAGGGTGTGTGAAGCGGAACTGGGAGGCCCTGGTCCTCAAGGCCATGGGAGGCCGGGACTTCCGGTTGACCGTGCTGGGCACCGAGTCGATCGACGGGCACTACCAGCGGTTGCTCCTCGACGGCGGCGGCCTGCTGGAGGCGTGCGGGGTCCACCCGACGATGTGGATCCGGCTGTGGTTCGACAACGACGGCCGCGCACACCAGCGCGCGTACACCCTGGTGGACCCGGACCCCTCCACGGGGCGGTTCACACTCGAGTTCGCCCTCCACGACGGCTGCGCCGCCCGCTGGGCCACGGCGGCGCAGGTCGGTGACACCATCGACGCGACCGTGCAGGGCAGCGGGTTCCACCTGCCGGACCCGGCGCCCGGGCACCTCTACCTGGTCGGCGACGCGGCGTCCCTGCCGGCGGTCAACAGCCTGCTCGACGCGGGGGCCGACATCCCGGCCACGGTCTGGCTCGAGTACGCCCACCAGGGCGAGCAGGCGCTGGCGCCACGGGCCCGGACGCATCACGAGGTGACCTGGGTGCCCCGCCGTGACGCCGGCCAGCACCTGGTCGACACCGTCTGCGGCGCGCTGCCGGCCAGCGACTCGGCGCACTACTGGGTCGCCTGCGAGGCGGCCAGCACCCGCAGCATCACCCGGCACATCCGGCGCACCCTCGGCGTCGACAAGCAGCAGGTCACCTCGCTCGGCTACTGGAGGGCCACGTGAAGGGCCGGCTCGGCACGCTCACCGCTCTGTACGTCACCCAGTACCTCGGCGTCGGTTTCATCACCGTCGGACTGACCGCCATCCTGCGCGACGGTGGCACGTCCCTGGAAACTCTGGCGCTGCTGCAGATCGTGGGTCTGATCTGGCCGATCAAGTTCCTCTGGGCACCCGTCCTCGACCGCTACGGATCCCGGCACCGCGGCCACTACCGGTCCTGGTTGCTGGTGCTCCAGACCGCTCTGGTGCTGGCTCTGCTGGCGCTGCTGCCGTTCTCCCGCCCCGCCGAACAGCTCGGCCCGATCGTCGCCATCTGCGCCGCCTTCGTCTTCTTCTCCGCCACCCAGGACATCGCGGCGGACGCGGTGGCGGTGCGGCTGCTGGCCGAGTCGGCCCGGGGAGTCGGCAACGGGATCCAGGTCGCCGCCAGCTACCTGGGCAACCTGCTCGGCGGCGGCGCCTGCGTGCTCGTCTACGACCGGTTCGGCTGGGTTCCGGCGATCGGCCTGCTGGCCGGGCTGACGGCGGTCGGCCTTGTGGTGGTGTGGCGGTTCCGGGAACCGGCCCGCATCGACCGGGTCGCCCGCATGGCGACGGCCTACCGGGCGCTGCTCTCGGTCTTCGGCCAGCCCGGTTGCCGGTGGTGGACCTTCGGGGTGGTCCCGCTGGTCTACGTCGGTGCGGGGATGGCGTACGCCCTGGTCACGCCCGCGCTTGTGGACGCGGGCTGGTCACTGGGCCGGATCGGTGTGGTGACCGGCGTGGTGACAAGCGTGCCGGCCATCGTGGCCGGTCTGCTCGCCGGGCTCGGGGTCCGGCGGTTCGGGCGCGGCGGCGTGCTGGTCGCCGGCGGCGCCGCCCTGGCGCTGTCGACGATGCTGCTCCTGCCGCTGATGAACGGCCGGGCGCCACTGGGCGGCACGGTCGCGGCCCTCTGCTGTTTCCTGGCGGCCTACACCATCGCCAACGTCGTGCTCTACACGGTCAACATGGACTATTCGCGCCCGGGCAGCGGCGGCACGGACTTCACCGTCCTGTCGTCGTTCGGCCTGGTCTGCTCCTTCGTGGCGGCCTCCGTCGGTCTCGCGGCCGCGGACTGGTTCGGCTACCCGGCGGTCGCCATCGCCTCCATCGTGCTCGTGGTCGCCGGGGTCGCCGCCGGCCTCGCGCACCAGCGGCGGTTCCGTCGCCCGCCCACACCCTTGGTCGGGACGCGCGAGCAGCGGTCCGCGACGGACGGCGCGGCAAGTGTGGCGTAAGCCTCGCCGGATCTTCTTGATCCGAGCAGAGGTTAGGCTAACCTAACTCCGCGGCGCCAGCCGTTCCGTGTCCACCTTGACCCTTGAGGACCTGCCTTGAGCCTGACCGGAAGCACGCTCGACAGCTCGCCGACCGGAGCCGCCGCGGACCTGGCCGCCGCTCGGACCCACCTGTTCAACGCCGGCTCCGTCGCGCACTACCGGCGCATCCTCGCCGCCGGCGTGGAGCGGGTGGCCGACCGGGTGGCCGGGACCGACCGCCCGTTCACCGGCGTCACGCCGGACGCGCTGGCACCCGTGATCGCCGGCATCGACCTGGACCGGCCGCTTCCCGACACCGACGCGGCCCTCGACGAACTGCACGACGTCTGGCTGCGGGACGCGGTCTGGTTCCACCACCCGCGCTACCTGGCGCACCTGAACTGCCCGGTGGTGATTCCGGCACTGCTCGGCGAGGCCGTCCTCAGCGCGGTCAACTCCTCTCTGGACACCTGGGACCAGAGCATCGGCGCAACCCTGATGGAGCGACGGCTCATCGAGTGGACGGCCGGGCGGATCGGCCTCGGCGCCGCCGCCGACGGCGTCTTCACCAGCGGCGGCACCCAGTCGAACCTGCAGGCGATGCTGCTGGCCCGGGAGGAGGCGTACCGCCGGGTGGTCGGGGCGTCCAGCGCACGCCCGGCCCGGGCCGAGGTGCTCGCCCGGCTGCGGATCGTCACCTCCACCGCCGGGCACTTCAGCGTGCAGAAGGCGGCCAAGATGCTCGGTCTCGGCGCCGACGCGGTGCTCACCGTGCCGACCGACGCCGGCCGCCGGGTGCGCACCGACGAGCTCGCCCGCACGATCGACCGCTGCCGCCAGGACGGCCTGGTGGTGATGGCCGTCGTGGCCACCGCCGGCACCACCGACTTCGGCACCATCGACCCGCTGCCCCAGATCGCCGACATCTGCACGGCGGCCGGGGTGTGGCTGCACGTCGACGCCGCATACGGCTGCGGCCTGCTGGTGTCCCCCACCCGACGGCACCTGCTGGACGGCATCGAGCGGGCCGACTCGGTGACCGTCGACTACCACAAGTCCTTCTTCCAGCCGGTCAGCTCCAGCGCGCTTCTGGTGCGCGAAGGCCGGGTGCTGCGCCACGCCACCTGGCACGCCGACTACCTCAACCCCGCCCGGGCCGTCGAGCAGGGCATCCCCAACCAGGTCGACAAGAGCATCCAGACCACGCGCCGGTTCGATGCGTGCAAGCTCTGGTTGACGCTGCGCATCATGGGCCCGGACGCCATCGGCGCGCTCTTCGACCGGGTGGTCGACCTCGCGGCTGAGGTGTGGCAGCTGCTCGAGGCCGATCCCCGCTTCCAGGTGGCGGCCCGGTCACAGCTGAGCACCGTGGTCTTCCGGTACGTCCCGGAGGGGGTCGACCCGACGCTTGTCGACGAGGCCAACCTGCACGCCCGCGAGGCCCTCGCCGCCTCCGGCGCCGCACTGGTGGCCGGCACCAAGGTGGACGGCGCCCACTACCTGAAGTTCACCCTGCTCAACCCCGAGACCACGGCGCAGGACGTCGCCCACGTCCTCGACCTCATCGCCGAGCACGCCGCCTGGTACACCCGCGCCAGCTCGGCCGCCGAGTTGTCCTGCCCGGTCGGCTGACGCCCCGCCGCTTTGGAGAAACGCATGTCGACTCACGACTTCATCGCCATCGGCCTGGGTCCGTACAACCTCGGCCTGGCCTGCCTGACCGCACCGATCGACGACCTGGACGGGGTGTTCCTGGAGGCCCGCGACGGCTTCGACTGGCATCCCGGAATGCTCATCGAATCGACCCGGCTGCAGACGCCGTTCATCGCCGACCTGGTCAGTCTCGCGGACCCGACCTCGCCCTACTCCTTCCTCAACTACCTGAAGGAGAGCGGCCGGCTCTACCCCTTCTACATCCGGGAGAGCTTCTTCCCGCTCCGGGTGGAGTACAACGACTACTGCCGCTGGGCGGCGGCGAAGCTGCCGAACCTGCGCTTCGGGCACACCGTCACCGCCGTCGAGCACGACGCCGCCGACGGCCGCTACGTGGTGCACGCCGACACCGCCGACGGGCCGGTCACCCACCGGGCCCGGCACCTGGTGCTCGGCACCGGCACCCCGCCGTACGTCCCGGACGCCTGCGCCGGCCTCGGTGGCGACCTGATCCACAACTCGCGGTACCTGGAGCACCGCGACGCGCTGCGGACCAAGCGCAGCATCACGATCGTCGGCAGTGGGCAGAGCGCCGCCGAGATCTACCACGACCTGCTCGGCGACCTCGGCACGTACGGCTACCAGCTCAGCTGGGTCACCCGCTCGCCGCGCTTCTTCCCGCTGGAGTACACGAAGCTCACGCTGGAGATGACCTCACCGGACTACGTGGACTACTTCCACGAGCTGCCGGAGGACACCCGCTACCGGCTCGAGACCGAGCAGAAGGGCCTGTTCAAGGGGATCAACTCCGACCTGATCAACGACATCTACGACCTGCTCTACGCCCGCAGCGTCCACGGGCCGGTGCCGACCCGGCTGCTCACCAACACCGAGCTGACCGGCGCCAGCCACGACGCCGCGACCGGCACGTACACGCTCGGACTGCGCCACGTGGAGCAGGGCCGGGACTTCACCCTGGACACCGAGGGGCTGGTGCTGGCCACCGGCTACCACTACCGGCTGCCCGAGTTCCTGGCACCGGTCCGCGACCGGATCCGCTGGGACGGCCACGGCCGCTTCGACGTGGCCCGCAACTACAGCATCGACAACGCCGGCCGGGAGATCTTCCTGCAGAACGCCGGCACCCACACCCACAGCATCACCTCGCCCGACCTGGGTATGGGCCCGTACCGCAACTCGTGGATCATCCGGGAGCTGACCGGCAGCGAGCACTACCCGATCGAGAAGAGCATCGCGTTCCAGGAGTTCGGTGCGCCCGCGGTGGGTGCGCGATGACCGTCCACACCCGGGTCGACGACCGGCTCGGCGAGTTCGCGCTGCGCCCCCTCGACCCCGACGCCGACGCCGCGCTGCTGCACCGCTGGGTGACCGACCCCAAGGCCGCGTTCTGGCTGATGCAGGACGCCGACGTGGCCGGGGTCGCGGCGGAGTACCGGCGGATCGCCGAGCACCCGCACCACGACGCGTACCTCGGCTCGTGGCGCGGCGAGCCGGCGTTCCTGGCCGAACGGTACGACCCCGCCCGGGTCGAACTCGCCGGCCTGTACGACGCCGAGCACGGCGACGTCGGGATGCACTTCCTCTGCGCGCCCACCGACGCGCCGGTGCACGGCTTCACCCGCGCCGTGATCACGACGGTGCTGGACTGGCTCTTCGCCGACCCGGCGACCCGACGGGTGGTCGTCGAACCCGACGTGCGCAACACGGCGGTGCACGCCCTCAACGCCGCCGTCGGCTTCACCGTCGTGGGCCCGATCCGCAAGCCCGAGAAGGAAGCGCTGTTGAGCATCTGCACCCGGGACCAGTTCCTGGCCGCGACCCGGAAGGAGGTGCCCGCGTGAACCCGACCACCGCGGTGGACCACCTGACCCCCGACACCTGGGCGACGGCCAACCGGCTACTGGTACGCAAGGCCCTCGCGGAGTTCGCCCACGAGCGCCTGATCACCCCGGAGCCGACGGGCGCCGGCCGGTGGCTCGTACGCGGTGACGACGACGCCGTGACGTACCGCTTCGCCGCCCAGCGGCTCGCCCTCGACCACTGGCAGATCGACCCGGACAGCATCACCCGGGACCGCGACGGCACGGAGCTCCCGCTCGACGCCGTCGACCTCTGCCTGGAACTGCGCGGCGCGCTCGGGCTCACCGACGCGATCCTGCCGGTCTACCTGGAGGAGATCACGTCCACCCTGGCGGGCACCGCGTACAAGCTCGGCAAGCCGGCGGTCAGCGCCGTCGAACTCGCCCGCGCGGACTTCCAGGCCATCGAGACGGGCATGACCGAGGGGCACCCGTGCTTCGTGGCGAACAACGGCCGCATCGGGTTCGGGGTGCACGAGTACCACCGCTACGCCCCGGAGGCGGCGGCGCCCGTCCGGCTGCTCTGGCTGGCCGCGCACCGCGACCACGCCACCTTCACCAGTGCCGCCGACCTGGACTACGACACCCTGATGCGGGCCGAGTTGGGCGCCGGCACGTTCGACCGTTTCGCGGGCACCCTCACCGGGCTCGGCCTGGATCCGGCCGACTACCTGCTCATCCCGGTGCACCCGTGGCAGTGGTGGAACAAGCTCGCGGTCACGTTCGCCGGTGAGGTGGCCCGGCGCCGGCTGGTCTGCCTCGGCGAGGGACCCGACGAGTACCTCGCCCAGCAGTCGATCCGGACCTTCTTCAACGTCACCGACCCGACGAAGCACTACGTGAAGACCGCGCTGTCGGTGCTGAACATGGGCTTCATGCGGGGCCTGTCCGCCGCTTACATGGAGGCCACCCCCGCGATCAACGACTGGCTGGCCGACCTGATCGACGACGACCCGGTGCTCAAGCGGACCCGCCTGTCGATCATCCGCGAGCGGGCCGCGGTCGGCTACCGGCACCGGCAGTACGAGGCGGCGACCGACCGCTACTCCCCGTACCGGAAGATGTTGGCCGCACTCTGGCGGGAGAGCCCGGTCGGCGCGCTGGAGCCCGGCCGCCGGCTCGCGACCATGGCCTCGCTGCTGCACGTCGACGGCGACGGCCGCTCGCTCGCCGGTGCCCTGATCGCCGAGTCGGGACTGGGCGCGGTGCGGTGGCTGCGCCGCTACCTGGACGCGTACCTGGTGCCCCTGCTGCACAGCCTGTACGCCTACGACCTGGCGTTCATGCCGCACGGCGAGAACGTCATCCTCGTCCTGCAGGCCGGCGCGGTGGAACGGGTGGTCTTCAAGGACATCGCCGAGGAGATCGTGGTGATGGGTCCCGACACGCCGCTGCCGCCGGCGGTGGAGCGGGTCCGGGCGGCCGTTCCGGAGGACGAGAAGATCCTGTCCATCTTCACCGACGTCTTCGACTGTTTCCTCCGCCACCTCGCCGCCATCCTGCACACCGAGGGGGTCCTGGCCGAGGACGACTTCTGGCGGACGGTCGCCGGGTGCGCCGCCGACTACGCCGACAGCGTGCCCCACCTGGCTGACCGGTTGCGACGGCACGACCTGTTCGCCGAGCGGTTCGCGCTGTCCTGCCTCAACCGTCTGCAGCTGCGCAACAACCAGCAGATGGTCGACCTGGCCGATCCGTCCGCCGCGCTTCAGTTCGCCGGCACCCTGACCAACCCGCTCGCCCGCTTCGCGCCGAAACGATGAGCATCGACCCGGCTCCCGTCGCGCCGGCCGGCGCGGTGGGCCGCGCCGGCGACCCGTCGGAGCGCCCGCCGCGCCGGTCCCCCACCCGCTGGCTGATCCTTGCGGTGCTGTGTCTCGCCCAGCTCGTCGTGGTGCTGGACAACACCGTCCTGACCGTGGCGGTGCCGGTGCTGACCGCCGAGCTGGATGCCAGCACCGCCCAGGTGCAGTGGATGATCAACGCGTACGCGCTGGTGCTGTCCGGGCTGCTGCTCACCGCCGGCAGCGCCGCCGACCGGTACGGGCGCCGCCGGATGCTGCTGGTGGGGCTCGTCCTGTTCGGGCTGGGCTCGCTGGCCGCCGGGCTCGCGCGCACCGGTGAGCAGCTGATCGCGGCCCGGGCCGGCATGGGGATCGGCGGTGCCCTGCTGGTCACCGCCACCCTTGCGGTCGCGATGCAGGTCTTCCACGGGGCCGAGCGGTCCCGGGCGATCGGCATCTGGGCGGCCACCAGCGCGCTGGGCTTCGCCGCCGGGCCGCCGATCGGCGGTGCCGTGCTGGCGCACCTGCCCTGGGGTGCCATCTTTCTGATGAACGTCCCGATCGTGCTGGTCTGCCTGGTGGCCGGCCGAGCGCTGGTCCCGGAGTCCCGCGACCCGGCCGGCGGGCGCCTCGACCTCGGCGGCGTGGTTCTGTCCATCGCCGGCCTGACCGCGGTCGTCTGGTCGATCATCGCCGGACCCGAGCGGGGCTGGACGTCGGTCGAGGTGCTCGGTGCGGCCGCCGCCGGTCTGCTCCTGCTCGCGCTCTTCGTCCACTGGGAGCGGCGGGTCGCGGATCCCATGCTGGACATGGCCTTCTTCCGGGACCGCCGGTTCGTGGGCGCGGTCTCCGGCGTCGTCCTGATCACCTTCGGGGCCACCGGCGCGCTCTTCCTGCTCACCCAGCAGCTGCAGTTCGTCCGGGGCTACTCCGCCTGGGAGGCGGGCCTGCGGATGGCGCCGTTCGCGCTGTCCATCGTGCTGCTCAACGTCAGTGGCGCCGCCGCGCTGGCGATCCGCCGGCTCGGCCTCCCGGCCGCCATCGCGGTCGGCATGTCGCTGCTCGCGGGGGGCCTGGCGCTCGTCACGCACGGCCCGTCCGAGGGTTACGCCGGGCTGCTGGCCGGGCTCCTCGTCATGGGTACGGGCTGCGCACTGGCCAACCCGGCGATCGTCGAGGCGGTGATGAGCGCGATCCCGACCGAGAAGGCCGGCGCCGGAGCCGGCGTCGACGGCACCATGACCGAGGTCGGCAGCAGTCTCGGCATCGCGGTGCTCGGGGCGGTGCTGAACGCCCGGTTCACCGCCCTGCTGCCCGCGGCCCTGGCCGGCGCCGGGTCGTTCCCGGCCGCCCTCGCCGCGGCCGGGCCGGACGGGGAGACCGTCACCGCCGCCTTCGCCGACGCGCTGTCGACCGGTCAGACGGTGGGCGCGGTCGCCGTCCTGGCAGGTGGGCTGGTCGCCGCCGGACTGCTGCACCGGGCGGAGCGGCTGGGCGCGTCGGGCCAGGAGGGTGGATGCGGCTCTACCTCACCGCGCTGAACCCCACCGACGCCGTCCTGGAGGGATTCCTACCAGCGGCGTCCGTGCTCGGCCTACCGGTCACCGTGCTGACCGACCGGCCGGAACAGTGGCCCGCCGACGTGCTGACGGTCCGCTGCGCGGTCCGGGACCCGGCCGCCGTGGTCGCGGCGACAGCAGCGGCCCGACCGGCGGCGCTGCTGTCCAACAGCGACCATCTCCAGGCGGCGACCGCGGTCGCCGCCCGCGAGCTCGGCCTGCCCGGAAAGGATCCCGACGCGGCGCGGCTCTGCAAGGACAAGGCCGCCGCCCGCGCGGCCGTCGCCGCCGCCGGGATCGACGCGGTCCGCGCCGTCGCCGTGGACCCCGGCGCCGCGCCCGCCGTGCCCGCCGGGATTTTCCCCGCCGTGGTCAAGCCCCGCGACGGAGTGGCCAGCGAGGACGCCTACCTGGTGGCCGACCGGCGCGAGTTGGCCGCGCGGGTCGCCGAGATTCGCGGCCGCCGGCCCGAGGTCGCGCTGGTCGTCGAGGAGTACCTGGCCGGCGAGCTGCGCACCTGCGAGACCCTCGGCGACGGCACCGGCCTGGCCACCCTCGGCGGCTGGCGCACCGGTCTCGGCCCGCCGCCCACCTTCACCGAGGTCAGCCTCGACTGGTCGCCGCCCTCGGAGCGGGACAGCAGCCAGCTGCGGGCCCGGCTCGACGCGCTCGGCGTGGGTTTCGGCGCCTGCCACACCGAGTACGTGGTGCACGGCGACCGGGTGCGGCTCATCGAGGTGAACTACCGCCTGATCGGTGACCGGATGGACCTGATCCTCGCCGAACTGCTCGACGTCCCGCTGTTCGAACACGTCATCCGGCTGCACCTCGGTGAGCCGCTGACCGCACTCGACCTGCCCGTCGCGACCGCCACCGGCCGCCACGCCCGGGTCGAGTACGTCTGCGCCGACCGGTCGGGCCGGCTCGCGGCCGCGCCCGGCCGGCTGGACACCGTCGTGGACGGCGTACGGCTGAGCTGCCGGCCGATGCGCGAGGTCGGCCGGTCCGCCGCCCGAACCGGGACCAACCGCGACTACCTCGCCGCGCTGTACGCCATCGGGCCGGACCGGGGCACTGTCCACAACGCGCTGGCCGCCTTCCGGCGGGACCTCCGGTGGACGATGGTCGAGTGACCGACGACAGCGAGCGGGAGGTGTTCACGCGGGTGCTCGACGCGCTGCTCCGGGAGGACCATCTCGGCCTGCTCACCCGCGGCCGCCCGGGCGGGCCCGGCTGGTGGGAGGTGCCGCACGCGGGCGGGCTGCTGCGGATCCCGGTGCGCGCGGACGGGTTCCAGCAGTTCCTCCGCACCGCCGCACCCGTGGTGGACGTGGTCGCCGACGGCCGGGTGCAACGCCGGGCGGACACGGTGGACGGTCTGCTCGCGCTGCTCGCGCCGGACGGCGACCCGGAGGCCGAGGCCGGCTGGCAGGTCCTCGCCGCCGAGTGCCGGTCGGACCTGCGGGCCCGCCGGTCCGCCGCCCGGGCCCGGTCGCGGGTCTTCGCCGCGATCGTGGCCGAGCGCGAGGCCACACCCACCGGAATGCCGGCGGCGCTGCTCGACGACGTGCTGGCCGCGTACGCGGGCCATCCGGTCTACCCCACCGACCGGTGCCGGCACGGGCTCGACGACGACGACCTGCGCCGGTACGCCCCGGAACACGCACCGCGCTTCGAGCTGCGCTGGTACGGCACGCCGATCGACGCGGTACGGCTGACCGGCGACCTTCCCACGTGGTGGCCCGGCCCGGAGCGCGACGACCAGATGCTGATGCCGGTGCACCCGCTCACCGCGGCACGGTACGCGCTGCCGGTCACCGACCGGCCGGCGATCGCCGTACGACCCACCCTGTCGATGCGGACCGTGGCGCTGGCACACGACCCGGGCACCCATCTGAAGCTGCCGCTGCCGACCGCGACCCTCGGCGCCCGGAACCGGCGGACACTGCAGCCGGACGCGCTGGCCGACGGTGCGGCCGTCGCCGCCCTGCTCGACGGCATCGCCGCCGGGGAACCGGCCTTCGCCGGCCGCGTCCGGCACGCCGACGAGCGGACGTTCGGGCACGTCGGCGGCGACGAGCGGCTCGGCTTCCTGCTGCGCCGGTTCCCGCCCGACCTGGCCGGGGTGCGGGTGGTGCCGGTCGCCGCGCTCGCCGCACCCGACCCGGTGGGCGGCACCGTGCTGGAACGGATCAGCCCCGGGCGCCCCGGCGCGGTCCTGGAGTCCTACCTGGACCTGCTGATCGACTGGCACGTCTGCCTGTGGCTACGCTACGGCGTGGCTCTGGAGGCGCATCCGCAGAACATCCACCTGCTGGTGCACTCGGACGGTACGGTCGGTCTGCTCTACAAGGACAACGACGGTGCCCGGCTGGACCGGCGGCACCGACGGCCCGGCGGGCCGTCCCTGCGGGACGGCCGGATGTGGGCGGGCGACCCACAGGAACTGGCCGACATGTTCATCACCATCACCCTGCACCTGGCCGCTGCCGCGCCGCTGTTCGCCCTCGCCGCGCGGGGAGTCCCGGTCCCGTCGCCGGCGGCCGCGCTGGGGCCCCGGCTCGCCGCGGCCCGGGACCGCTGGGGCGACGCGGCAACGGCCCGCTACTTCACCGACCGGGTGCTGCGGGCCGCCCACCTTCCGGTCAAGGCGATGCTCACCGCCGGCACCCTGTTACCGAAACAGCGGCTCGGCTGCGCCGACATCAACAAGTACTACCGGCGTACCGGCCCCAACTACCTGCGGGAGACGCGATGACGCGCACCGTGCTGGACGCCCCGGCGCGCTCCGCCACCGACCGCCGGGCCGACCTGGCCGCCGCGCACGCCGTCTTCGGCTGCCTGGTACGTGAGCTCGCCCTGCCCGACGGTGCGGTGACCGTCGGCGGTGGCCGGGCCCGCCTCCGGCTGCGGCACACCGGTGCGACGCTGCGCTGCGCCGTCGCGCGGGTCTCGCCGCTGGGCGCCCACCGCTACCGCGGACCGGTGCAGCGGCTGGCCGGCGGCGACCGGTGGGCGGACCTGCCGGCTGCCGCGCTTGCCGACCTGGTCGCGACGGAGCTCACCGCCCGCACCGGCCGTACCAACGACGAGTTCCTCGGGCAGGTGCGGGCCAGCCGCGACGCGATCGCCCGGCTGCTGGCCGAGCGGCCGGCCCGGGATCCCGCACCCAGCGGAGAGCCGGCCATCGACGCGTACGTGGACTCCGAACAGTCCCTGGTCTTCGGCCATCCGCACCACCCCACGCCGAAGTGGCGCAGCGGCGACCCGGACGGCTGGCGGTCGTACGCGCCGGAGCTACGCACCACGTTCCGGTTGCACTGGCTGGCGGTCCCGGACGAGCTGGCCGCCGACGCCGGGCCGTTCGACCCGCTGGTGGCGGGCCTCGACCCGCCACGGCCGCCGGCCGGGCACCGGGTGCTGCCCGTACACCCCTGGCAGCTCGCGTTGCGCCCGGCGGTGCTACCACCCCACGTCCGCCGGCTCGGCCCCGGCGGGGTCACGGTACGGCCGACGGCAAGCGTCCGCACCCTCTACGCCCCCGCCGCCGACCTGTTCCTCAAGACCAGCCTGCACGTGCGGATCACCAACTGCCTGCGCAAGAACGCCCGGTACGAACTCACCGGAGCGGTCGCCCTGACCGAGCTGCTGTCCGGTGTGCCGCTACCGGCCGGCGTCGCGCTGCTCACCGAACCCGCCTACCGAACGGTCGACGTGCCGGGCGCGGACGAGGCGTACGGCTCGATCCTGCGCACCGGCCTGCGCCCGCACCTCGGCCCCGGGGAGACGCCGCTGCTGGCGGCGGCGCTGGCCGCCGCGCCGCTGCCGGTGCCGGACCCGGTGGCCTGGTGGTCGGCGTACGTCGCGCTGCTCGTGCCGGCGGTGCTGGGCTGCTGGATCGGGCACGGCGTCGTGCACGAGGCACACCTGCAGAACGTGGTGGTGGTGCTCGACCGTGAGCGCCGGCCGGTCCGGATGCTCCTGCGGGACCTGGAGGGGGTGAAGCTGGACACCAGCCGATGGGCCGGCTGGCCGGACGGCGTACCGCGGCAGGCCGGCTACGGTCCCCGGGACGCCCGCCGCCGCGTCGTCTACTGCCTGTTCGTCAACCACCTCGCCGGCATCTGCGGGGCGCTCGCCGACGCGACCCCGGGTGTCGAGCCGCGGCTGTGGCAGGAGCTGCGGGCGGTGGTCGCGGCCGTCAGCGCCGACCTCGGCGAACCGGCGGAGCTGCGGGCGCTGCTGACCGGGGAGCCGCTGGTCGCCAAGGCGAACCTGCTGGTCCGGTGGCGGCGCGAAGCCGACCGGACCGCGCCGTTCGTGCCGGTGCCGAACCCGCTCGGCCGGCCCCGGTGACCCGGCCGGTCTACGTCCACGACCTCGACGGGCTGGCGGCGCACGCCCGGGCCGTCCGGGCGGCGCTGCCGCCACGGGTCGAGCTGCTCTACGCGGTCAAGGCGAATCCCGAGCCGGACGTGCTGCGGGTGCTCGCCCCGACCGTAGACGGGTTCGAGACCGCCAGCCGCGGCGAACTGCGTCGACTCGCCGAGGTGCTGCCGGACCGGACGCCCGCCGCGTACGCCGGCCCCGGCAAGACCGACCGGGACCTGGCCGCCGCCCTCGCCGCCGGGGTGGCCCGCATCCACGTGGAATCCCCGGCGGAGCTGCGGCGCCTCGGCGCGCTGGCCGTGGCCGCCGGCACCACCGCCCGGGTGCTGCTGCGGGTGAACCTGCCGGTGGACGCGCCCGGGGCGAGCCTGGTCATGGGCGGCGGGCCGAGCCCGTTCGGCATGGAGCCGGCCGACGCCGTGGCGTGCGCCCGCCGCCCGCCCGCCGGGATCGAGGTACGGGGCGTGCACGCACACCTGGCCAGTGGGCTGGACGCCCCACTCGCCGGCGCGGTCGCCGCCGCCGTGGTCCGCTGGTCGGTCGACCAGATCGACGCCGCGGAGGTCGACGTGGGCGGCGGCATGGCCGTCGACTACACCGACCCGGCGGCCCGGTTCGACTGGGCCGGGTACGGCCGGATGCTGGCGCGGATCCTGGACGCGCACCCACGGCTGCGGTTGCGCATCGAGCCGGGCCGGTCGGTCACCGCCTACAGCGGGTCGTACCTGACCGAGGTGATCGACGTGAAGCGCTCGCACGGCGAGTGGTTCGCGGTGGTGGCGGGCGGCACGCACCACCTGCGTACGCCAGCCGCGAAGGGGCATGCGCAGCCGTTCACGGTGCACCGGCGGGCGGACGCGGCAGGTCCGCGTACCGACGGTGGGCCGGTCACCGTCGTCGGGCAGCTGTGCACCCCCAAGGACGTGCTGTCCCGGTCGGTCACGGCCGGTCCGGTCGGGGTGGGTGACGTGCTGGTCTTCGCCATGGCCGGCGCGTACGCCTGGAACATCAGCCACCGGGACTTCCTGCTGCACGAGCCACCGGTGTTCCGCACCGGCGATCCGCAGCGGGTGGCCGCCGAGTGGGCGGCCCGGCCGTACGGTCGCCGGTGACCGGCGGCGAGCGACCGGCGTCCGGGCGCGAACCGCCGCCCGCGCCGCGGCCCTTCATGGCGCGACCCGCGCCGACCGCCCTGTACCGAGGAGTGCCCGTGCCGTACGTCTTCCTGCTCGCCGCCATCGCGGCCGAGGTCTTCGCCACCAGCATGCTCAAGGTGACCGACGGTTTCAGCCGGCTCTGGCCGACGGTCGCCTGCCTGGCCGGGTACCTGGTCTCCTTCGCCGCGCTGTCGCAGGCGGTGCGGCACATCCCGGTCGGCGTCGCGTACGCGCTCTGGTCGGCCCTGGGCACCGCGGCGATCGTCGCCATCGGCGCGGCCTTCCTCGACGAGCCGATCACCGGAGTGAAGGTAGTCGGGGTCAGCCTCATCGTCGCCGGTGTGGTGACGCTCAACGTGGGCGGGGCGACGGCGCACTGACGGGCCAGGCTCCCGAAATCTTCGTTCCCGGAGCAACCCCGGCACCTGGACCCGGCGTGACTATCTCGAACCGGAGATCGGAGGCCTGGACGGGCCAGCGTAACGCGGCGTTTACCCTCTGGCCGCTACTAATCGCTCAATGGGGCTTTGAGTGGGCCCGGGCATGGCCGGAACCAGCGCCAATGGTGGCGACATAGGAGCCGGGAAATCGCTTATGGTGCGGGCTCCTCGGGTGTCGACCCGGTGGCGGCCCAGGTGTCATGCTGACCTGATGAGCGGACTTACGCGGGATGAGCTGCTGGCGCTTCTGAGGGTTGTGATGTTGGTCCAGGCCGATGCGATGCTGGGTTCGCTTCACGGCAAGACGCTGCGCAAGCTCGCGGAAGCCTTCGCCGAGTTCGAGGAACTGGCGCCAGTGGAGCCGGACGTTAAGCGGGTCATTCAGGGTCTTGAGCGGCTCAACCATCGCCTGAGGCTGAGCATGGGAGAGAGCGTGCTGCCAGAAGATGCCCGGCCACTGGCGTGACCGGGCATAATGTTGCACTGGTGGTGGGGTTATCGCTGCGGGGTTCCGCCGCCTCCGCTGCCTGCCGAAAGGGTGATGCAGTCGTAGTCGCTGCCGGTCACCTTGGCGGTGTTTCCGTTCGATGAGACGTAGTAGTAGGCGTATCCGATGGTGTCAACGCAGATTCGCACGGTGCTCGTGATGGGCCAGCGTGCGAGGTAGGTCGGGCCGGACCGCTCGCAACTGCTAATCGTGGTCGTCGCACCCTGGCAGTACGCGCTGCCGGTCTTGACGACCGTGCCGCTGTTGTTGCGGATCTTCCACTCCAGGTTGAGCCTGCGGTACGCCTGGTTGCTCGTGGCCCAACCGTTCATCAGGCCAGAGGTGTAGACGTTGGCGTCACAGACCTTGACGCCGCTCTGGGTCGCGCAGGAGGCAGTGCCCTGCCAGATCGAACCGGAGACGTTGCCAGGGCCGGGTGCTGGCCAGGTGGCGAACGTTCCGTTCTCCGGGTCGGCGGAGGCTGGGGCGGCCATGAGTGACAGCGCGGCGATGCAGATTGCCATGGTCGTGACGGCGGCTCTGATCAGTCGGGCGGTCGGGTGAACCGGGTTACGTGAGGACATGCTGGAACCTTTCGTGGCTTCCTTGGGGTGTTGGAAGATCCGTTCTCCGAGTTCGTGTCCATGTCGCTTCGAGAGGGCCGCGAGGGCTACGGGTGGACGGAGGTCCCCGCGCTCGCGGCGCATTGTCGTCCCTCACTGCGGTCCTCCGCGTGCCCGAGCCCAGGCGAGAAACCGTTCCGTCAGGTCTTGCGGCTTGCTCGGGTTAAGCTGGGCGAGCTGATCGCGCGCCTCGGCCATCTGCTGAGCCAGGTAGACCATCAGGCCCGTGCGGTCCCCCCGGTACTCGACGAGCAGGGACAGACGGGCCGGCTGGCAGGGCCACTCCGCGCCGCAACTCCGGCACCGCCAGAGTGGACGCATCGGGGTGTGAGGTCACGTCCGCGCTGGTGGTGTAGGAGACGGCCATCGCGGGATCCGGTTTGATGTTATGCGGCGATCGGTGCCGGGTCGGTCTGGTCGGTGTCG